>JAFMFD010000044.1 GCA_017856385.1 Actinomycetota bacterium | reverse complement strand
TTCATCAGGCCCATCACGCTGAAGACGAGGGCGAGCCCGAGGGTCATGAGCGCGTAGAGCGAACCGGTGCCGATCGAGTCGACGATGTACTGCAGATACATGTCAGACCTTCCCGAAGTGGAGGTAATCAGCCTCGATCTGGGAGATGTCCGCGTTCTCGCCGCCCTGGGCCTCGACCTGGATGATCCCGCCGGTCCGCATGACGTAGTAGCGATCCGAGGCCCGGATCGCCTGTGCAGCGTTCTGCTCGATGAGGAAGATCGTCGTGCCCTGATCACGCAGCTGCCCGAGCAGGTCGAACACCTGGTCGACGATCTGCGGGGCCAGCCCCAGCGAGGGCTCATCGAGCAGGAGGAGCTGCGGCGTGGACATGAGCGCGCGGGCGATCGCGAGCTGCTGCTGCTCGCCGCCGGACAGCAGGCCCGCCATACGCTGGGCGTACTTTCCGAGCACGGGGAACCGCTCGATCATCTCCTCGTACGAGGTCTCGGTGCCCGAGCGGTCCTTGCGGACGGTGGCGCCGACGGTGAGGTTCTCCTTCACCGTCAGTCGCGTGAAGATGCGCCGACCCTCCGGCACCACGGCGATGCCCTTGCGCAGGATCGCCCCCGGGTCCTTGCCCTGGATTTCCTCGCCCTCGAAGGAGATCGTCCCCGACGCCGGCTTGACCAGCCCGGCAATCGCTTTGACGGTGGAGCTCTTGCCCACCCCGTTGTGGCCGATGAGCGACACGAACTCGCCCTTGTCGAGGTGCAGACTGAGGTCCTGCACGGCCACGGCTTGGCCGTAGGCGATCCGAACGCCCTTGAGTTCGAGCAGGCTCATGAGTGGTTGCTCCCAAAGTAGGCCTCGATGACCGCGGGATTCCTCCGGATCTCGTCCGGCGTGCCCACCGCGATGGTGCGTCCGGAGTCGAGGACGTGGATCTCCTCGCAGATCCCGAAGATCACCGACATGTCGTGCTCGACGAGCAGCACCCCGCACTGGCGCTCGTCGCGGATCTCCGTGATCGACTCGGCGAGCTCAGCGGTCTCCTTCTCGTCCAGCCCGGCCGCAGGCTCGTCCATCATCAGGATGTCGGGCTGGGTCGCGACCGCTCGCGCGATACCGACGCGTCGGCCGTCACCCAGGGCGACGTTGCCCGCGGTCTCATCAGCGAGATGTGCGATGCGCAGCAGCTCGAGGACCTCAATCGCCGCCCGTCGCCCCTCGTTGCCGTGCAGGCCCGCGTCCATCGCCCCGAGCTCCACGTTCTCGAGCACAGACAGGGACTTGAAGATCCGGGTGTCCTGGAACGTCCGCACCACACCGTGCTGGGAGACCCTCGTCGGCGACCAGGACGTGATGTCGGTGTCGCCGAACACGACCCTCCCCGCGGTGAGCGGCACGAAGCCGCTCACCGCGTTGAAGAGGGTGGACTTGCCAGCGCCGTTGGGACCGATCAAGCCGTGGATCCGACCCCGCTCAACCGTCAGGCTGACGTCATCGACGGCTTTGACGCCCTCGAAGTAGACGCACAGGCCCTCTGTACTGAGCGTGTCGACACGACTTGATCGGTCCCTCACGACGGTGTTCCTCTCGCTCGATCAGCCAGCCGTGGACTGAGCCGCCTCACACGGGTTGCCCGGATCGACCGACGCGATCTTCTCCGGCGTGATGAGGGTGACGAACTTGCCCTTGCCGTCCTGGTACTCGACGACACGCTGCTGGCGCCCCGTCGTGTGGTGGCAGGTCTCCGACCAGGCGATCGGCCCGGTCAGGTAGTCCGTCGGAGGCATGGTCTCGAACGCCTTGATGATCGCCGGACCATCGGTGCTGCCGGCGAACTCGACAGCAGCACCCAGCGCCTTGCCGAGCTCGTAGGAGAGCACGGGGTACGCCAGGTACGGATCCGCACCCGTCTTGGCCTTGAAGGCATCACCGAACGCCTTCACATCAGGATCGGGATCGCCCTCGCAGTACGCCGACATGCAGGCGAACGGGAAGGAGTAGAAATCGCTGATGTTCGGGATCGCGCCCGTGACGAGGGTGCCGTCAACGGCTGCACCCGGCATCATGATCGGGGTCGTGATTCCGGCGTCGCGGATCGCCTTGATCATCGTCGTGGCCGCCGGGACGACCGACGGGATGATGATGACGTCGGCGTCCTTGGCGCCATCGCGAAGACGCGTCACGTTGGCGGCAGGGTCAAGCTGCTCGTTGCCCGTGAAGACGTCCTCACCGATGATCTCGCCGCCGAGCTCCGTCCAGCGACCCTTGAAGTACGAGCCGAGGGACTTCGTGTACTCGAGCAGGTCGTCCTGGAGCACGTAGGCCTTGGTCCAGCCCTTGTCATTGAAGGCGAACTCTGCCGCGGCCGAGCCCTTGAACGCGTTGCCCGGGGAGGGGCTCAGCGACATTGGGCCGATGGTGACCAGGTCGGTGCCCTTGCGGTCGCCGAGGCACAGTGACAGGGCCGGGATGTTGTTGGCCTGCGCCACCGTCGCCGCCGGGGCTGCGAAGTCGAAGTCGCAGGTGGTGACGATGATGTTGGCGCCCGCGTCGACGGCCTCCTGGGCGATCTGCGTGGTGAGGGCCGGGTCGGACTTGGTGTCCGTCCAGGTCACGGTGGCCTGCTGGCCGCCGATGCCGCCAGCCGCATTGAGCTCGTCGATCGCCATCGTGAACGCCTCAGCAGGCTGGATGTCGAACGGCGAGATGATGCCCGTCTTCGCGGCCACGATGTGGATGTTCAGCGGCTCGATGGTGCCGCCCTCGGCCGGAGCCTCCGCAGCGGGGGCCTCCTCAGCAGGAGCCTCCGCAGCGGGGGCCTCCTCAGCAGGAGCCTCCGCAGCGGTGTCCTCGCTGGAGGAACTGCAGCCGGCCAACAGGATCCCGGCGGCTGCCGCGACCCCGATCCAGCGCTTGCTGATCTTCATGCACCTCTCCTTTGTGTGTGTACTGCACATCCCGTCACGAGAGTCGTGCCGGTCACGCCGCCGACCAGTAGGACGCGGCGCGCTTCTTGAGCATGTCGCGGAACTGATGGGTGGTCTTGGGGAAGAGCTCTCCGGTGCCCCAGTCGACGATGACGCCGTACTGGCGGATCAGGTCGAGCTCGTTCAGTTCGCCCTCACGGTAGCGGCGGGCGATGTCTGCCGCGTCCTCTTCGAGCCACTCCATCCGCTGGCTGCGGATCTCGGAGCGGGCTGACGAGGTCGCCGCCTCGTCCACGGCGTAGTCGTCGGTGCTCGCATCGTTGACGATGACGACGACGCCGTAGTCCTTGCGGGCGCGCTCGACGGAGACGTACCCGTCGATGACGTCCTCGAGCACCTCGTCCGCCGGGCGCTCGAGCGGATCGCCGAAGCCACCGCCGCCCGCCGAGGGCCGGGTGAAGCGGTCGCCCTCGACCACGGGCACGTTCGAGAAGACGGCGCCGAGGTAGCGCTCGCCCTCCAGGCCCTTGTTGAGCCAGACTCCGTGCGGGGTGGACGGCAGGCCGCCGGCGACGCCCCAGGCCACGTTGCGCGAGCGGTCGCAGCAGTAGCTCATGACCGAGCGCTCGGCCGCGGTGAGTGTGCCGCCCTTCTCCACGCCGCAGCCGCCGCGGTAGCGACCCGGGCCGCCGGAGTCGGTGACGATCTCGTGGCGGTCGGTCACGACCGGCGTGAGCCGCTCCTGACCCTCGAAGGGCTGGACGGCGAGGCCGACTCCGAACAGCGGGGACGTGCAGTTCGCGCCGTCCTTGCCGTTGCGACCGCCCCAGCCGCCGACCATCCAGTCGTACCACATGAAGTACCCGCCGGCCTCGGTCCGCGCATCATGGCCGCCGATGAGCAGGTACTCCAGGTTGAACGAGCAGGCGATCGCGCGCTCGGGCATGAGGCCCGACCAGAGCTCGAAGATCGCGCTCATGATCTTCTCGTAGGGTCCGGAGCAGAAGCCGGTGACCGCGATGGGCCAGCCCGCATTGACCACGGTGCCCTGCGGCCCGAGGTCGCAGGTGATCGCCCGGTAGAACCCGGAGTTCAGCGGGATGTCGGGGAAGAAGGTCTTCGTTCCCGCGACGACGCCCGAGAACGATGCGCCGAATCCGGAGTTGAGGAAGCTGGCCACCGCGGGCGCCGACTCCGACAGGTCGTAGTGGATCTGGTCGCCCTGGATCCGCATCTTGACCTTGACCGGCACGAGGCCCTCGCCGTGTGCCGGGTCGAAGTCGATGTAGTCGATCGCCTCCCACTCGCCGTCGGGCAGCTCGGCAATGCGGGCGCGGGTGAGCCGCTCGACATAGTCCTGCACCTCGGCGAAGGCCGCGACGACGGTGTCTCGCCCGTACTTGTGGGTCAGCCGCAGGATCTCCCGCTCGCACACGCCCGTGGCCTCGGCCTGCGCGCGCATGTCACCCATGTTGGACGCGGGCGCGCGCGTGTTGGCGACGATGAGCTCAGCGACGTCCTCGCGGAACACTCCCCTGTCCCACAGCTTGACCGGGACCATCCGGAAGCCCTCGCCGAAGTGCTCCTTGGCATTCACGTCGAAGGAGCCCGGCACGGTGCCGCCCATGTCGGACCAGTGGCCCATCGACATCGCGAAGGCGATCAGCTCACCGTCGGCGAAGATCGGACGGACGATCCGCACGTCGTTGAAGTGCGTGCCACCGGAGTAGGGGTCGTTCACGCCGAAGATGTCACCCGGGTGGATGTCGCCCTTGAAGCGCTCGAGGATGGCCTGGGCGCCGAAGTGCAGGGTGCCCACGTGCACGGCGACATCCTGGCTGCCCTGCATGACGGTGTTGCCCTGCGCGTCGACCAGCGCGCACGAGAAGTCGCGCGCGTAGATGACGAACGAGTGGCACGTGCGCAGGATCTGCGCGCTCATGAGGTCGACGCTGGTCGTGAAAGCGTTCTTCAGAACCTCGAAGGTCACCGGATCGAGGTGGCTCTCCCCGGCTTGGCGCTCGATGGTCGCGGTCACTCTGACACCTCCTGGATGTGGATGAGGATGTTCCAGTTCCTGTCAATCTCCCACTTGGTCGTCGGCGGGACGACGGTGGTGGAGTCGAGCTGGTCGATGATGGCCGGGCCCGAAGCGGCAACGCCGGGCGCGAGCTCGGCGCGGTCGTAGACCGGGGTCGCGACCGGACGGCCGGTGCCGTCCTGGGTCTCGAACCAGACCTCACGGACCTCCTTGGGTGCCGGCGGCTCGGCCGGGACGACCTCGCCCGTGGCCAGGCTCGGCTTCGGCGTGACGCCGATGGCCCGCAGGCCGAGCTGGTAGATCTCGACCGGCGCATCGGTGTCGCTGTAGGAGTACTCGCGTGCATGCTCGCGGTGGAAGCGGGTGACGGCATCCACCAGCGGATCGGGTCCCTGGCCGAGGGTGACGTTGAGTGAGCGCCACTGCCCGAGGTACCGCATGGCGGCGGTGCGCTCGAGGACGACGTCCTCGGGAGCGACGCCCTCGGCCGCGAGATGATCGGCCGCCTCCTTCTCCATCGTCTGGTACATGGACTCCATCTCGTCGGAGTTCGCGTCGGCCAGCGACTTCTGGTACATGACCGACATGTCGTGCCGGATGTCGACGAGCAGGCAGCCCAGCGCCGACGTGACGCCCGGGTTGGGCGGCACGAGGACGGTCGGGATGGACAGCTCGCGCGCCAGCGCCGCACCGTGCAGCGCGCCCGCGCCACCGAACGCGACGAGCACGAACTCGCGGGGGTCGTAGCCCCGGCGGATCGAGACGAGCCGCACCGCGTCGGCCATGTTCGCGTTGGCGACCTTGACCACCGCGAGCGCGGCCTCCTCCTCGGTCATGCCGAAGGGGACTGCGACTCCCGAGCGGATCGCCTCGCGGGCGAGCGCCGGCTGGAGCGTCATCTTGCCGCCGGCCAGGCTCACGCCCAGGCGGTTGAGCACGACGTTGGCGTCGGTGTTGGTCGGCTGCGTGCCGCCTGTGCCGTAGGCCGCGGGGCCAGGGGTCGCACCCGCGGACTGGGGCCCGTTGCGCAGCGACCCCGCTGCGTCGATCCAGGCCAGCGAGCCGCCACCGGCGCCGATGGTGAGCACCTCGATGCTCGGGAAGCAGATCGGGTAGCCGTACTCGACGAACCACTCCTTGGTGACGCGGACGTCGCCGTCGTACACGAGGGTGATGTCGGTGCTGGTGCCGCCCATGTCGAGGCCGATCGCATGCGGGAACCCGGCCTCCATGGCCAGGTGGCGCGCCGCGATGGCCCCCGCGGCGATGCCCGAGGCAGCGAGTCGCACGGCGTACTTCTGCACCATGCGCTCGGTCATCGACCCGCCACCGGAGTGCAGCAGGAGCAGGTCGCCCTCGTAGCCGCCCTTCTTCAGGTTCTGGCCCAGCTCGTGCACGTAGTCGCCCACCAGGGGGGCGAGAACGGCATTGGCGACAGTGGTGTTGAAGCGGTCATGCTCGAAGATCTCCGGGAGCACCTCGCTCGAGGTGCTGATCCGCACCCCCGGCAGCTCCTCCTCGAGGATCTCCTTCATCCGCCGCTCGTGGGCTCCGTTCGCATAGGAGTTCGCGAAGCACACGGCAACGGTCTTGACACCCTTCGCGCGCAGCCGTGCCGCGACCTCGCGGGCCTCCGCCTCGTCGAGGGCCACGAGCTCGTTGCCCTCGTAGTCGACGCGCTCGGTGACCTCGTAGCGGTCACGTCGCCGGATGTACGGCTTGGCCACGTCCTTGTAGGCGTCCCAGAGGTCGTCCTTGGTGCCGTCGCGGATCTCGATGACGTCGCGGAACCCCTTGGTCGTCACCATCGCCGCGGGCGGGAACCGCCGGGTGATGAGGGCGTTCGTCGCCACGGTCGTCCCGTGGCTGAACAGCACGACATCGGCGAGGTCCACGTCGACGGACTCGGCGGCCTGAATCACCGCGCGGCCCGGGTCGTCAGGGGTGGACGGCACCTTGCCCACCCGAGTCTGCGCGTTCTCCTCGTCGAGGACGAACACATCGGTGAAGGTTCCGCCCACATCCACAGCCACCCGAAGAGATCCCATCCTGACCCTCTCTCAGTCCCCACAGCCCGGCATGAGCGGGCCCCCGTCGATCGACGGCTGTGGCGTGAAGGTAGGCACCGGGCTCCGATCGGACAATGGACTGAGCGAAAGACTTTTGCGGTGCTCTTTGGAGAATCTCCAAAGAGCGGTCGCGGCAGGCCCCGACTGATCGCTATGGTGCGGCACATGAGGTCGTTGCGTCCACGAAATCGTGGGAGGGTTTCGTGTCCGTGACAGGATCGTTACCTGGCGGACCCCCCGAGGTACGCCTCGGAAGCCTCCTGGCCGTGGCGGGCCTGACGCACCTCGGAGGCGCCGGGGTCGACCCCCGGACGCCGATCGCCGGGGCCTGCCTGGCCGAGGGGGCGGACGGGCTGACCGCCCTCGAGCCGGGCTGGCTCATCGCCACGGACGGATGGCCCCTCGGCAGCGCGCACGATGCCCAGCTGCGCGCCTTCGTGCGCGAGGCCGCGGCGCGCCAGGCCAGTGGGCTGGTGGTCCGGCTCGGCCCGCTGTGGTCCCAGGCACCCGCCGCGCTGCTCGACGAGGCCCGACATGCCGGGCTGCCCGTGCTCGGCCTGCCCCACCAGGCCACCCTGAGCACGTTCCTGCGCCAGGTCAACGGGTCGACCGGCATCCACGACGTCGCTGTCCTGAGCACCGCCATGGGGCTGCAGACCGAACTCATCGGGGCACTGAGCGTCCCCGACCTTGAGGGCGAGCTGGTCCGGCGCATCGCGGCGAGCCTCGACGTCTCGGCGATCCTGTACGACGGCCGGCGCACCATGCTCGCCGCCCAGGGCGACGCCCCCGTCCACCTCATCGGCCAGGCCCTCGACCTGGACCAGGACGGCGAGGCCAGGCGCCGCGTCGGCCGCTGGGACACCTCGATCGCATCGGTGGCGTCCGATGGCCGGGCGACGCACTTGGTGCTCGCCTGGCCCGACAACCGCGATATCGACCCCGCCCTGCTGCGCTCGACGCACGTCGCGGTCCGGCAGCTGCTGCGCGCCCACGCCCGGACCCTGGCAGCCGCGCGCCTCCAGGATCAGGTCCAGCGCGGCCAGGCTCTCAGCGAGCTCCTCGACGGCGTCACCGACACCCGCCTGAAGCGCATGCGCGACGGCCTGGTGCTGCTGCACTTCCCCCTCGAGGGGACCTTCCAGGTACACATCATCGCCGGCCCCGCGAGCCGCACCGCTGAGGCGACCCCTGATCCGGTGCTCTCGCTCGTGCAGGACGTCGCCGAGTCCACACGCACGGCCGTGCTCCTCGGCGTGTACCGCGGCGACTACGCCGTACTGCACGGAGCGAGCGACGCCTTCACCGACGAACTCATCACGGTCCTGCCGGAGACCGCCCACGGTGCGAGTTCGGCCTTCCACGACCTCCTCGGCGCACCGGCGGCGCTCCGCCAGGCGCAGATGTCGCTGTCTACGGGCGCCCGCACCGGGATGTTCACGCCCTTCCACCGCGTGGGCTTCATCGACTTCATTCTCGGCAATGTGCCCGAGGACACCCTGAGCGACCGGGCCGCCGAGGTGCTCGGGGACCTCGCCGACAGCGACCTGCACCTCGAGACGCTGATCGAGTACCTTCGCTGCGGGCTCGACATCCAGCAGACCGGTCGCGCCATGCACCTGCACCCGAACTCGATCCGGTACCGGCTGTCACGGGCCGAGGAGCAGCTCGGCAGGCCCATCAACGACCCAGAGACGATCACCCTGCTCTACCTGACCCTGCACGACCGGATCAACGAGCCGGCACGACCCGCCCCACGACGGGCAGTGCCCTGATGGCGCGCCGCCGGGCCGCAGAGGCGGCGAGGGGGACCGTGCGCGTCGCCATCGACGTGGGGGGCACCTTCACCGACGTGTGCGTGCTCGACGACGCGACCGGCGAGATCCGCACCGCCAAGGTGCCGTCCTCGGTCACCGATCCGCTCACGTCTGTCATCGAGGGCCTGAAGGCCCTCGACCTCGACCTGTCCACAGTGCAGCGCGTGACGCACGGCACCACGATCACGACCAACGCCCTCGTGATGCGGGACTTCCCGCCCGCAGCCCTCGTCACCACGCGCGGCTTCCGCGACGTCATCGAGATCCGCGACGGCACGCAGGAGGACGTCTGGGACCCCTACCGCGAGGTGGCACCCCCCTACATCCGACGTCGGCATCGCTTCGAGGTCGACGAGCGGATCGACTACTCGGGCCGCGTGCTGCGACCGCTGGACCATGCGCAGGCACGCAGGGTCGCCGAGGAGGTCCGTGCGCACGGTGCCCGCGCCGTCGCCGTGTGCCTGATCAACTCGTACGCCAACGGCCAGCACGAGGCCGAGCTGCGCGAGGTCCTCCTGCAGGCCGATCCCGACCTGCACGTCAGCCTCTCCAGCGAGGTGCTGCCGGAGATCAACGAGTACGAGCGGTTCTCGACCACCGTGGCCAACGCCCTCCTCGGCTCGCTGGTCACCCGCTACATCGGACGCCTGGCCGACCATCTCGCCCGCCAGGGGTACACCGGCGACCTGCTGCTCATGCACTCGGGCGGCGGATCGATGACCGCCGCACTCGCCCAGGAGTTCCCGCTGCGGCTGGCCGCCTCCAGCATCGCAGGCGGCGCCATGGCGGCACGGCACATCGCCCTGCAGTGCGGCTACCAGGACGCCGTCGCACTCGACATGGGCGGCACGAGCTCGGACATCACCCTCGTTCAGGACGGGCAGGTGCGTGTCTCCAAGCACTGGTGGGTCGAGTACGGCCACCCGATCTCCTTCCCCGGCGTCGAGCTGGCGACCGTCGGCGCGGGGGGCGGCACCATCGCCTGGATCGACGAGTCCGGCGCCCTGCGCAGCGGCCCCCGATCGGCAGGAGCGCATCCCGGGCCGGCGTCCTACCGCAGGGGCGGCAGCGAGCCCACCAACACCGACGCGAACCTGGTGCTCGGCCGGCTGAGCACCTCGCTGGCCGGCGGCACGGTCAACCTCGACGCGGACGCGGCCAGGCAGGCGGTCGCCACCCGGATCGCCGAGCCACTCGGGCTGACGGCCGAGCACGCCGCGCACGCCATGATCGAGATCGCTGACAGCGCCGTGGCGAGCGCCGCACGCCTGCTGCGCCAGGCCCGCCGATCGCTGTCACCGCAGGCACCCCTGATCGTGTTCGGCGGTGCCGGTCCCATGCACGGTGTCGCCATCGCACGCGAGCTGGGCATCCCCACGGTGATCGTTCCGCCCAGTCCGGGCACGACGTCGGCGCTGGGCTGCCTGCTCGTCGACATCCGGCACGACTTCTCGGTGATGTACCAGGGCAACGCGAGCGACATCGACCCCGTGACGCTGGAGGAGCGATTCCTGGGCCTGGAGCAGGAGGCCCGGGAGCGACTGCGCTTCGAGGGGGTCCCAGACGCGGCCATCGCGCTCGAGCGGCAGGTGAGCATGCGGTACCGCGGCCAGTGGCGGTCCCTCGACATCCCGATGGGCCGCGGCAAGGGGGCCCTCACGGCCGCCGTCGCGCTGTTCCAGGAGACCTACCGGGCGCAGTACAGCTACCGCGGAGAGCACACCCCGGTCGAGCTCTACCAGCTCGGCCTCACCGCCATCGGCCGGCTGCCACAGGTGCCGTTCCCGGCGCAGACGCCCGTCTCCAGCCGTCCCGTGCCCAGCGGGCAGCGAATGGCGGTCCTGGGGGGCGCGGGCGCTCCGGTGGCGGTCTCCGTCTACCAGCGCCTGCGCCTGAAGGCCGGCCACACGCTCGACGGGCCCGCCATCATCGAGCAGCCGGATGCGACGACCGTCGTGCCCAGCGGACACCGGGCGTCGGTTGACGAGTGGGGCAACCTGCGCATCACGGAGAGGACCGCGTCATGACGTCTACCACATCGCGCACCGCCCGACGCGGAGACCGACGTCGCACGCGCACCATCGATCCGGTGACCTTCGAGATCCTGCGCAACTCCTTCTCGAATGCAGTCGAGCTCATGGCCCAGCAGTTCCGGCTGACGTGCCACTCGTTCGTCATCTACGCGAAGGACTTCTCCTGCAGCCTCGCCGATGCCGAGGGCAACCCGGTGGCGCAGGGCGACCAGGACATCGCGGTCCACATCGGCACGCATCACCTCGTATGCCGTTCGGTCATCGACGCGTTCGCCGGCGACATCCACCCGGGTGACGTCTTCGTCACCAACGATCCCTACAGCGGGGGCACGCACTTCAACGACGTTCGCGTGCTGCGCCCCATCTTCGTCGAGGGCGAGCTGATCGCATGGGCGATGGCCAACGGTCACTGGTCCGATGTCGGGGGCCTGGTGCCCGGGTCCTTCGACGTCAAGGCTCGCGAGCACTTTGGCGAGGGCCTGCGCATCCCGCCGATACGGGTGTGGAGTGCGGGCGAACTCCACGACGACATCGCCGCCTTCATCGTCGGCAATACGAGAGCCCCGCAGGACAACCTCAGCGATCTCCACGCGCAGGCGGAGGCGACCCGGGTCTGCGAGCGCGAGGTGCTCCGGCTGGTGGGCCGATACGGCCGCGATGTCGTGACGGCCGCCTTCGGCGCGGTCATCGACCATGCCAGCTCGCTGCTGCGGGCGCGCGTCGCTGCGCTGCCCGACGGAACGTGGACGGCCGTCGACTACCTCGACGGCAATCCCGCGCTCGGCGAGGGCCTCGTCCCCGTGCAGGTCACCCTCACGATCGACGGAGACCGGCTCCGCTACGACCTCAACGGGTCGGGCCCTGCGGTGTCGACGTTCATGAACTCGACCTACGGCGCCACCCTCTCGGGACTGCTGGCCGGGACCAAGCACTTCTTCCCGGATGTGCCCGTGAACGCCGGCCTGTACCGCGCCATCGAGGTGGACCTCGGGCCCGAGGGCACCGTGGTCAACGCCGCCTGGCCGACCGCGGTGAGCGGATTCGTCTCCGGAGTGTTCGAGAAGGTCGTGAACGCGCTCTTCGAACTGTGGTCGCAGATCATCCCCGCGCGGGCGATGTCCTGCTCGTTCAACCTGGAGTATCTGCTCATCGGCGGCCGCGACATGCGCAGCCCCGAGCAGCCGATCTTCATGTGGTACGACTGGATGGTCGGCGGATGGGGCGGGCGCAACGGCCGCGACGGCGCCACGGCAGCATCCCCGCTCTTCGGTGCCGGGTTCGCGTCGCAGCCGGTCGAGGGCCAGGAGCGGCTCAACCCCATCATCACCTCCCATCACCGGATCGTTCCCGACAGCGGTGGTCCCGGCCGCTTTCGCGGTGGGTGCGGAGTCGAGAAGGGCGGTCAGCTCTCCGACAGTGCCGCGACCGTCATGTCGTACTGCTGCGACCGGGAGAGGAGCGTGCCCTGGGGCCTCGAGGGTGGGCTGCCGTCGAGTCCGCAGGGACTGCGACTCAACCCCGAGGCTGCTGACGAGCGCTACCTCGGTGCGATCTTCTCGAATGAGGAGGTGATCGCCGGCGATCGGTTCTCGCGTGCCAGCGCGGGCGGCGGCGGATACGGCGATCCGCTCGACCGGTCGGCCGACGCCGTCCTCGACGACGTCATCGACGGCTACGTGACCCCCGCACGCGCGGCGAAGGACTACGGCGTGGTCGTCATGCAGGTGCAGGAACTGCCACCGCTGTGGGAGGTCGACGATGCTGCGACCGAGCAGCTTCGCGGGCGGATCCGCCTCGAACGTCACGGCTGGCTCGACATGGATGCGTTCGCGATCGCCCGGCGCTATCGTGACGGCGACCTCGATGCGCTCGACTGCCTCCGGCAGTACGGCGTCGTCCTGGACTGGGGCACAGGCGAGCTACTGCCGCGCACCACGCAGCAGATGCGAGACCTGCTGCGCCGTCGTGCCGCACAGCACTGGAGAAGGTCCGCAGAGGAGGCGTCATGAGCCGTATCGCTGTTCTGGGCATGGGCCGCATGGGAGCGGCGATGGCCCAGATGCTCGCGTCGAGCGGTCACGACGTCAGCGTCTGGAACCGCACATCCTCAGTGGCCCGCGAGGTCGGCGAGCACGTGGGCTGCCACGCGTCCCTCGAGCCGGGCGATGCCGTGGTCGATGCGGACATCGTCCTGAGCGTGCTCGCCGACGGTCCGGCGACGCAGGCGACCCTCCTCGACCCGGGACTCCTGGCCGCACTCGCGCCGAGCAGCGTGACGTGCGACATGAGCACCAGCGGCGTGCCGTCCGCCCACCTCCTCGCCCACGAGTTCGCCCAGCGTGGCCTGGCGTATGTCGACAGCCCGGTGGCCGGCAGCGTGGCCTCGGTACTCAACCGCGCACTCCTGGTGATGGCCAGTGGCGACGAGGACGCCGTCGAGCGGGCGCGACCCGCCTTCGACGCCTTCGCCCGTGCGGTCGTCCACCTCGGGCCCGCCGGCAACGGGCAGGCCATGAAGCTGTGCGCCGGCCTCGTGGTGCACACCCTCAACAGCGCGGTGGCCGAGGGCATTGCGCTGGCCACGCGCTCGGGTATCGATCCCTCGGTCGCCTACACGGTGCTGCAGGACAGCTCCGTAGGTGCGCCGTACCTGGGCTACAAGCGCGAGCACTTCCTCGGGACGCAGGCGCCGGTGGCGATGTCGCTGGACCTGGCCGGCAAGGACCTCGCGCTCATCGCCGCGCAGGCCGCGGAGCTCGATCTCGAACTGCCTGCCCTCAGCGGGGTGATCACCGAGGTGACTCGGGCGCGGGAGAGCGGGTTCGGCTCCTCGGACATGGCCGACGTCGTCCGTGCCGTCCTCGGAGAGCCGGTGCCGGATCGGACGACCAGCTAGTCGAGGCCGCGCGCCGCCAGCCCCTCCCCCAGCGCATCGGCGTGCCTCAGTGACTTCACGATGAGCGGCGCGGCGAAGGCACGCGGGCTCGACGTGAGTCCACGGGCCCGCTGCGCATCGCGGATCTGCGCCGAGAAACCTGCAACGATCGGCACCGCACGGATGCCCAGCGCCAGGGCCAGGCCGATGCGCTCGGGCTGGACCCCCACGAGGCGCAGTGGGCGGCATACCGTGATCAGCGTGTCGACGAGGGCACTCGTTCGCGTCGTGAGCGTCACGAGGGCGGCCAGCAGGACGAGCAGGACGATCACACCGACGACATCGACGGCCGAGGACCAGCCGCGGGCCCACCACTGGAAGGCAGCGATGAACAGCAGGATCCACTTCAACGGCCACACCTGGCGGAGAGCAAGGCGCAGGCCCAGGCCGGCAACGAGGTAGAGCGCAAGGGCGATCGCGACGGCGACCGTGATCGCCACCGGACCCCTGATGAACAACGACGAGACACCCACGAGCACGAGTACGAGCAGCTTGACCCCGGCGGGGAGCCGGTGGATCGGCGAGCACCCCGGCACGTACAGCCCCAGGCCGTTCATGTCAGCAGCTCCAGGTAGCGGCCGATGGCCGCGTCCGGCCGGTCGTCGCAGACAAGGCGTCCCTCATCGAACACGAGCACACGGTCGAATCCGGCCAGCATGTCCAGGTGGTGCGTGACCAGCACGACCTGATGCTCGAGGCTCGCGATCACCTCGCCGATCATCCGGCTGTTGCGCAGGTCCAGCAGCGTCGTCGGCTCGTCCATGACCAGGAGGTCGGGGTCGCTGATCAGCACGGCCGCAAGCGCGAGCAGCTGCTTCTGGCCGCCGGAAAGCAGATGCGAGGGATGGTCGCCCAGTCCTGCGAGTCCGAAGCGCTCGAGCGCCTCCTCGACCCTCAGCGCGCGATCGGCCTTGGGCAGGTCGGACGAGCGGAGGCTGAACGCCACGTCCTCGCGAACGGTCGGCATGACGATCTGCGCGTCCGGGTCGGTGAAGCAGAAGCCCACGCGCCTGCGCACCTCCCGGCCCTGGGTCGCCGTCGACAGTCCGTCGACCGTCACCCGGCCCGACGACGGGACGACAAGGCCGTTCAGCAGTCGCGCGAACGTCGACTTGCCCGAGCCGTTGCCCCCGACGATCCCGATGCGATGCTCCGACAGCGTGACGCTGACGTCGGCGAGGACCTGCCCGCCACCGGGACCGTAGGAGTGACTGACCGAGTCGACAGTGATCAAGGGCATCGCTGCACCACCATCGCGACGCCTTGGCCGCCACCGCCCGCGATCGCGGCGAGCCCCGTGCGGCCGGTCTCCTGGACGACGAGCTGGTGGAACAGCCGCGTCATCAGGACTGCTCCCGAGGCACCCCATGGGTGCCCGAGCGCAAGCGCACCGCCCTGCGCGCATACGCGGGCATCATCGAGCCCGAGCTCGTCGCAGCAGGCGAGGATCTGTGACGCGAACGCCTCGTTGAACTCGACGACGTCGATGTCCGCCCACTGCAGCCCCACCGAGTCCAGCGCCTTCTGCGCCGAGGGGACGATGCCCAGGCCCGGTCCTGCCGGGTCGACGCCAGCGCTCGCCCAGGAGACGATGCGCAGACCCGGGACGCCCAGGCGTGCATGCACATCCGAGTCGACGAGGGCCACCGCCGCGCTGCCGTCGTTGATCCCGCACGAGTTCGCCGCCGTCACCGTGCCGCCGTCGCGGAATGCCGCGGGGAACCGCGCGAGCCGCTCGGCACCGAAGCCATCGCGTGGGCGATCGTCAGCAAGCACGCCACCGACCTCGACGATCTCCGTGTCGAACGCGCCGCTGCGCTGGGCGGCCACCGCACGGGCGTGTGAACGTGCCGCGTACTCGTCCTGGCGCAGCCGCGGGATGCCGCGCTCCTCGGCGAGCACGTCGGCGGCGTATCCCATGTCGGGGTCGGGCCATCCGACCGGCGCGAACGGCGCCCGGTCGTAGGCCACCGGCGCCTCGCCGTCGCGGGCCCGGCGCATCCGGATCGGCGCCGTGGAGGCCGACTCGACTCCACCCGCCACGGCCACTCCCCCGCCGGATGCGACCATCGATGCGGCCACCGCGATCGCGCCGAGGCCGCTCGCGCACTGCTGGTCGACCGTCAGCGCGGCGACCTCGACGGGCAGCCCTGCGGCGAGGGCCGAGACCCGTGCAACGTTGCCGCCCGGACCCATGCAGTTGCCGAGCACCACAGTGCCGACCGTCAGCCCCTCGGCCACGCGCGCCAGCACCGGCGCCGCGAGGTCCTCGACGCCCAAGCCCGCCAGCGCACCGGCCGAGGCCGTGATCGGCGTGCGCGCGGCGGCGACGACGACGGGATGCCGGTCTGCGCTCACCGCGTCATCGTCCCACCGGCGCGAGCCCACCGGCGAGGACCTGCTCGGCCAGTGCCTGCCGATCGGGCTTGCCCGCGAGGGTCAGCGGCAGGTCGGGAAGTACGTACCACCGCCTGGGCCGGTGCGAAGGCTGCAGCACCGAGCTCGCGTGGGCGCGGGCGCGCGGCAGGTCATCGCTGTCGTCGAGGACCGCGACCACTATGGCGCCGAGGCGGTCGTCGGGGATGCCGACGACGACGACCGCACCGTTCGCGTCGGTCCGGAGTACGCGCTCCACCTCGGCCAGGTCCACCGTGACGCCGGCGGTCGTGACCCACGCCTCACCGCGGCCGTGGACGAGCAGGCGGCCGTCGACCAGCTCGCCGCGATCCAGCACCGTGCCGAAGCCGTCCTCGTCGCGGCGGTAGGGACCGGGCGGAGCTCCCGTGGCGTCGTTCAGAGGGCCGTAGCCCTCGCTGAGATAGGGCGACCGCGCCCAGATGACGCCGTCCACCACCCTGCACTCGACGCCGGGAAAGGGGCGCAGCGGCCGATCCCCGGACGCCCACGCGACGAACGACAGCTCGCTCGCCCCGTAGTAGTGGTGCAGGTCCAGCCCGGCTTCGAGTGCGCGTCGGACGAGCCCGGCGGGCATGGCATCACCCGCCACGACGGCACTCACTCCGGGCGCGAGCAGTCCGTGATCCAGCGCCCGCGCCAGCAGCAGGGGTGTCAGGACCGCATGCGTCGCCACGCCCGGATCGTCGACGACCTCGGCACCGACGGCGTCGGCGTGGACGCGCGCGAACGCGTTCATGCTCGCGGACACAGGGCCGGGGATCCACGTGCGCGCATCGGCCGACATCGCGCACAGCTCGCTCACCGCGTCGAACGAGTCGGCCCACGAGGCGGTGGTCCGCACGACGACACGCGGGCTGTCCGTGGTGCCCGAGCTGCGCAGGGCGATGAGCCGACCCTCCGCTTGCGCCGCCCGGAACCCGTGGACCGGATCGGCGCAGGCGAGCAGGTCGAGGGGCTCAGGCAGCGCCATCGGCAGGACCAACGGCCTTCGGCGACGCGGAGCGCGGGACCAGCAGGCCGGGGTAGGCGCGGTGCACGGGTGCGGCGATCAGTGCTGCGAGCACCGCCTTGATGACGTCACCGGGGATGAAGATCGCCACGGCGGCGACCGCCGCCGGCAGGGAGAGCCCGCCCACGAGCATGATCCCGACCAGCCCGAAGGCGTACATCACGACGATGCCGCCGACAACGTTGAAGCCGATGCCCCATGGGATGCTGTAGGGCGCTCCGCGGCGCTGCGTGAGCCAGCCGATCACGAAGGCGGCGATCGGCCAGGCGAGGAAGAAGCCGACGCTCGGCGTCGCGAACACCCCGAGGCCACCCCGGCCACCGGAGATCAACGGCAGGCCGATCGCGACGATGGCCAGGAACAGCAGCACCGACAGCGCCCCCTTGCGGGCGCCCAGCACCGCCCCGGCCAGCATCACGCCGAGGGTCTGCAGGGTGATCGGCACCGGCATGCCCGGGACGGGAACGGCGGGCAGCAGGCCCAGCGCGGCGATGATCCCGGCGAAGATGGCCACCTGCGCGAGGCCACGAGCGGCCCCGGACGTCGCGTCCGGGCCCCTCGAGCCTGCCTCGCCCTGCGCCATGCCCGCGAGCGTAGTCACGCCACGGGTCACAGATGTGACCCCCTCACGCGTCATGCTGCGGGTGGGTACGCTTCCGGCACACACCCAGACACGGAGGAACACATGCCCCTCGGCCCCGTCGACGTCTACGTCATCGCCTTCCCCGGCAACCAGTTCAGCGGCGAGATCGCGCCGGCCATCCTCGAGCAGGTCGCGAACGGAACCATCCGCGTCGTCGACACCCTGTTCGTCATGAAGGACGCCGAGGGTGACCTCGCGGTGCTCGAGATCGAGGACCTCGGTCCCGAGGGCGCGGCCTACGTGGAGCTCGACGTGCTCTCCCCCGGCGCACTCAACGAGGAGGACGCCGAGGAAATCGCCGACCTGATCCCCGAGAACACGTCCGTCCTGATGATCGCCTACGAGAACACCTGGATGGAGGGCCTCGTCGGCGCCTTCGCCCGCGCCGGAGCCGTGCCGCTCAACCATGTCCGCATCCCGGCCGCGGTGGTCAACGCCGTGGTCGGCGAGTAGTCGTCCACCCTCCGCCCGTCCGTCACCCACCAACGAAGGAGAACACCATGGGACTCATGCGCATGGCAGCCCGCACGGCCGTCGTCGCCGGCACCGCCACCGCGGTCGCGGGCAGCGTCAACCACCGTCAGGAGGAGAAGTACGCGGCCAAGGACGCTCAGGCGCAGGCCGCTGCGGCGGCAGCCGCCCCCGCACCCGCCGCCGAGGAGGACCCGACCGAGAAGGTCAAGCAGCTTGCCGACCTGCACGCGCAGGGCATCCTCAGCGATGAGGAGTTCGCGGCTGCCAAGAAGAAGGCGCTCGGCATCTGAGCACCGATCCGTACGCGCGCCTGGCAGGGGTCTACGACGAGTTCGTCGTGGACCCCTGCTTCGCGTCGTGGGCGGACTGGATGCAGGGGGCCTGGTCCGCCGACGCACCGCACCGCATCCTCGACGTGTGCTGCGGCACCGGTCTGATGACGCTCGAACTGCTCGACCGGGGTCACGATGTGGTCGGGCTCGATGCCTCGGCCGCGATGCTGGAGCAGGCACGCGCCCGGCTCCGCGACCGCGCGACGCTCGTGCAGGCCTGGCTGCCCGAACTGCCCGTCGACGGCCCCTTCGACGCGGCCGTCTCGACCCATGACGGCCTGAACTACCTCACGCTGGAGGAGCTTCGGGCGACCTT
>JAFMFD010000129.1 GCA_017856385.1 Actinomycetota bacterium | reverse complement strand
CGTCTGCGGCTCGCACCCGACGCCGAGCCCCCACCGCGCGGGACGGTGGTCGAGGTCTCGGGGCGACTTGTCCCGGTGGACCCCGGCTCGGGACTGGTGGCCGAACTGCGCGTAGGCACGGAGCCGTGGCTCATCGAGGGTGAGCCGGGCCTGCTCGACTCAGCGGCCACCGCGATGCGTGCTGGGCTGTCGCGATCGCTGGCCGACGCGCCCGCGGCGCCCGCGGCCCTCGTCGAGGGCCTGACCCTGGGTGATGACTCCGCCGCCCCGGAGGCGCTGGCGCAGTCGATGCGCGCCAGCGGCCTTGCGCACCTGCTCGCGGTGAGCGGCAGCAATGTCGCGATCGTCGTCGGCTCGGTCGTCGCGCTCGCCGCGATGCTCCGCAGGTCACTGCTCGTGCGCGTCGCGCTCGGCCTCGTGGCGCTGGCGTACTACGCCTTCCTGGTGGGTCCCGAGCCGAGTGTCCTGCGTGCCTCGGTGATGGGGGCGATCGTCCTCGTCGGAGTCCTCGTCGGAGGGCGCCGCGGTGGCCCTGCCGTGCTCGCCACGGGGGTGATCGGACTGCTGCTCGTCCAGCCGTCCCTCGCGCTGTCCTGGGGGTTCGCGCTCTCGGCGATCGCGACGGGCGGCATCGTGCTGATCGCCCCGCCGCTGTGCGACCGGCTTGCCCGGTGGCGGCCGACCGCGCGCCTTCCTCCCGCCCTGGGACAGGCCGCGGCCGTGACCCTGGCAGCCCAGGTGGCAACCCTGCCCGTGCTGGTCCTGATGGGTGCGGCCGTGGGCTGGATCGCGATCCCCGCGAACCTGCTGGCCATGCCCGCGGTCGCCCCGGTCACCGTGCTGGGGCTGGTCTCGTCCGTCACCGCTCCGGTGCTGCCGTGGCTCGGCGAGGCGGCGGCCCGGCTCGCCGTCATCCCGGCGTCGTGGATCGCCGTGGTGGCCGAGGTGGCACCCCGGCTGCCGGCGGCCGGGTGGCCGGTCGCTGCCCTGCCCACCGGGTGGGTCGGCCTGCTGGTCCTCGCCGCCCTCGTCGTCCTGCTGGGCGTGGCGCTTCGGCTCCGGCGGTCGCGCTGGTGGGGCGACGTGCCCATCGGGCTGCGTCGAGTCCTGGCGGGGGCCGGGGTGGTTGCTCTCGTGCTCGCCGTCGTGCGCCCGCCGCAAATGCGCGGCTGGCCGCCAGAGAACTGGCTCCTGGTGATGTGCGACGTCGGGCAGGGCGACGCGCTGCTGCTGCGGGCGGGGCCCGACAGCGCCGTGGTCGTGGACACCGGTGCCAGTGCCGATGCGGCCGTTGACTGCCTTGATGCCGCAGGAGTGCGGCAGGTGCCCGTGGTCGTCCTCACGCACTTCCATGCCGACCACGTCGGCGGGCTGGCCGGGGTCCTCCGGGCCCGTGACGTCGGTCAGGTGCTCGCGACCCCGCTGGCCGACCCGCGCGACCAGGCTCGGCTGGCCTCCGCCGCAGCCCGGGATGCGGGCCTGTCCGTGCTGCCGATGACGGCGGGGGACGCCCGGCGCGTGGGCCAGGTGGAATGGCGGGCGCTGTGGCCCCGGCGCATCATCCGCGCCGGGTCGGTCGCGAACAACGCCAGCGTGGTGCTCCTTGCCGACATCGCCGGGCTGCGGGTCCTGCTGACGGGGGACATCGAGCCGGAGGCGCAGGCGGCCCTTGCCGCGGAGGTGGCCCGCGTGCACCCGGGCATCGACGTGGTCAAGGTGCCGCACCACGGGTCGGTGCACCAGTCGCGGGAGTTCGCCCGGGCCGTCGGCGCGCCCGTCGCGCTCATCAGCGTGGGCGCCGACAACGACTACGGGCACCCCGCGGAACAGACGATCCGGCTCTACGCAGGCGGTGGTGCACTCGTCCTGCGCACGGACGAGCATGGCGACATCGCCGTCTTGGGCACTGGCTCCGGCGCCGAGGTGGTCGTGCGGCATGGCATGCTGCCGTCATCATGACGCTCCCACGGATCACGCTCGCCATCGGTGGAGAGCCCGTGCTCGTCGATCGCGCGATCTCCGTGGTCGTCGCCGCTGCACGCAAGGCGGACCCCTCGGTGCAGCGCACGACGATCAGTGCCGCCGACGACGGCGCCGCAGGGCACCTGAGGGAGGCTGCTGCCCCCGACCTGTTCGGCGACGGCGGCGTCGTGGTGGTCGAGGGGGTCGATGCGGCCGACGACGCGCTCGCCCGCGTGCTGGGCGAGGTCGTCGCCGACCTGCCCGACGGCCGGTACCTGGTGGTCACGCATCCCGGAGGGGTCAAGGGCAAGGCGCTGCTCGACCTGCTGCGCAAGGCGGGAGCCGACGAGGTGGACTGCCGTGGCCCGAAGAAGGGCAAGGAGACCCGTGAGTTCCTCACCCGGGAGTTCGCTCGATCGAAGCGCGCTGTCACGCCCGATGCCGTGACAGTGCTGCACGATTCCATCGGCCATGATCTCGGCCTGCTCTGCAGTGCGGTGGCGCAGCTCTGCGCGGACGTCGAGACCGATCCCATCGATGCCGAGGCCGTGGGCGACTTCTTCGGAGGCGTCGCCGAGGTCTCCGGCTTCACGGTCGCGGACGCGGTGTGGGACCGACGGGTTGCCGAGGCGCTCCAGTCGCTGCGCCAGGCGATGGTCACCGACGACGCCGCGCGCATCGGCGTCCTCATGGTCTCGTCGCTGGCCAGCGGCCTGCGCACGCTCGTGCGAGTGGGCGGCATGCCCCCGGGCACGTCGGAGGCCGACATCGCGCGCGAGGCCGGCGTGCCGCCGTGGAAGGTCTCGACCCTGCGCCGTCAGTGGTCGCGGTGGTCGGCTGACCAGAGGCGCCTCGCAGCTGCCGTGGTGGCGCTGGCGGAGGCGGACGGAGCCGTCAAGGGCGGGGTCGGCGGTGGCACCAGCCTCGACCCGGAGCAGAAGTTGCTGGCGCTCGAGGTGCTGGTCGCGGGCACCCGCGGCGCCTGACGTCAGCGGGCGAGGGCCCGGAGTCCGCCGCGCACGAAGGCGATCACTCGCGGCGCCTCGACCTCAACCGTGGTCGTGCCGGCCTCGATCCGTCCGATCGCGGCGTCGACCGCACCCCAGGCCAGCCCGGCCGCAGCGGCCGGATCGGCGACCCCGGCGTCGCGGATCGCCTCGGTGAGCGGGGCGACGAGATCGCGGTGCTGCGACTGGACCTCCGCACGTCGTGTCGGCGACAGGTCCGCGCCGGCGGCGGCCCGCACGAGGGCGTGCCGGCCGTCGGCGACGTAGTCCAGCACGGCCTGCACCCAGGCCTCAATGCGGGCGTGCGGGTCGTCGGTGCCCTCGACCGCGAGCACGAGTGCGCTGCTCCACTCGGCCAGCTCGTCGATGAGCACGTCGGCGATCAGGTCCGCGGCACTGGTGTAGTACTCGTACACCGCCGACCTCGACAGGCCAACTTCTGCGGCCACCTCGGCGACGGTGAACGTGCCGTCGCGGAGGATCAGGGCTGCGGCGGCCTCCAGCAGGGCCGCGCGTCGCTGCTCGCGATTGAGCGCGACCGTCGGGGCCTGGATGCGGGGCATGCGCGGAGTATGCCTCGGAAATGACTGACGCCCCCACGAGGGGGGCGTCAGGGGGTCGGGCGCGACTACAGCGAGGCGGCCTTCTTGGAGATCGCGGACTTGCGGTTGGCCGCCTGGCGGGCGTGGATCACGCCCTTGCTGGCCGCCTTGTCGAGGGCGCGGGTGGCCTCGCGGGCGAGCTCCTGGGCCGAGGCGGCACCGGAGTCGGCCGCCTCGTGGAATTTGCGCACGGCGGTCTTCAGCGACGACTTGACGGCCTTGTTGCGCAGCCGCGCCTTCTCATTGGTGCGGTTGCGCTTGATCTGCGACTTGATGTTCGCCACGGGGCTGCCTTCGTTCGGGGACCGATGCCTGCTGCGCTGCCGCACCGGGCGCTGGGAGCAGCGCTGGTGAGGCGACCCCCAAGAGTACCCGTAGGCTTGGGCCGGGCCCAAATCGGGCCCCGATCCGATCGACGAGGAGTCCGGTGGCCGCCAGTGCGCCTGCCCCCCAGCCGGGCAGCACCGACCCGTCCGCAATCCGGAACTTCTGCATCATCGCGCACATCGACCACGGGAAGTCGACCCTTGCCGACCGCATGCTCCAGCAGACGGGGGTCGTCGACGAGCGGGCCATGAGGGCGCAGTACCTCGACCGCATGGACATCGAGCGTGAGCGGGGCATCACGATCAAGTCCCAGGCCGTCCGCCTGCCGTACCGTGCGCAGGACGGCAGCGACTACGTCCTCAACATGATCGACACGCCCGGCCACGTCGACTTCACGTACGAGGTCTCCCGGTCCCTGGCCGCGTGCGAGGGCGCCGTCCTGCTGGTCGACGCCGCCCAGGGCATCGAGG
>JAFMFD010000128.1 GCA_017856385.1 Actinomycetota bacterium | reverse complement strand
GCCGGTGGGCCGGACGCCGTCCCCGAGGACACCGGAGTCGGGCTCGACCTGCCGGCGAGCGGCCTGACCGTCACGCTCGGCTTCGGCCAGTCGCTGTTCCGCACTGGGTCCGGTGCCGATCGCTTCGGCCTGGCGAGCCAGCGGCCGGAGAGCTTCGTTGACCTGCCTGCCTTCCCGGGCGATCGCCTCGATCGCGCGATCAGCCACGGTGACCTGTGCATCCAGGCCTGCGCGGACGATCCGCAGGTGGCCCATCACGCGGTGCGCACGCTGGTGCGGATCGCGGGCGATGTGGCCAGGGTTCGCTGGACTCAGTCCGGCTTCGGCAAGTCCCCCACCGCCCCGCCCGGGACGCCGCGCAACCTGTTCGGCTTCAAGGACGGCACGGCCAACATCGGGTCGGACGAGACGACGGCCCACGACCGCTGGGTCTGGGTGCAGCCCGGGGACGGACCGGCCTGGATGACGGGAGGCACCTATCTCGCCGCGCGCCGGATCGAGATGACGCTGGAGCAGTGGGACGAGGAGACCCTCGCCGACCAGGAGCAGACCTTTGGGCGCACCAAGGGCAATGGGGCACCGTTGAGCGGGGGCGATGAGCGGACTCCACCGAACTTTGCCGCCCGTCGCGTCGACGGTCGCCCGATGATCGACCCGAAGTCCCACGTGGCGCTGGCCAGCCCGGCCAACAACGACGGCCTGCGCATCCTGCGCCGCGGCTACAACTTCCTCGAGGGCACCGATGCCGAGGGCATGCAGGTCGGCGGCCTGTTCTTCATCGGGTTCAACCGCGACCTGCGCACGCAGTTCATTCCGCTGCAGCGACGCCTCTCATCGTCCGATGCGCTCAACGAGTACCTGCGCTACCGCAGCAGTGCTGCGTTCGCGATCCCGCCCGGAGTGCGGTCGGCGGGGGAGTACGTGGGTCAGGGTCTGCTGGAGTCCTGATGCGTTCCATCCGCGCCATGGAGGCAGGGCGCGGGGATCAGGGTGCGGGAGCCAGATCGAATGCGTGGCTGATCGCTGAAGCCAGTTGCCGCTCCTGTGATGGCAGCAGGAAGCCGAGTGGACGGCCCAGGTCACTCCGCGGGATCGTGGTGATGTTGTCGCAGCTGATCACGCTGTCGGCCTCGAGCCCGTTCATCGGCCCGACCGGGACCTCAGTGAGGATGCCGCGGACCCGACTCGTGATCGGCGCGATCGTGACGTACATGAGGACGGGCAGCATCGCCTCGCGGGTGAGCAGGACGACGGGTCGGGTCTTGTCCAGGCGTGCCAGGTAGACCGGGCGCATCAGTCGAGCGAAGGTCTGCGGTCGGCCACCCATGCATGCAGGGCGGCGAGGTCGGCATCGTCAGAGTCGGCGGCGAGGATCTGGGCCTCGCGGGCATACAGGTACTGGCGCAGCTCGCGGCGAAGTGCCGCCTCCACCACGGAGGCACGGCTGGGTGCCAGGCCGGCGGCGATCAGCCCGTCGAGTTCGGTGACCATCTCATCGGGCAGGCGAACGGCAATCTGGATGGACATGCAGTGAGAATACCAAAATGGGATGCATAACGGTAGCATCGTGAGCAGCCGGCACGGAGGGGAGACGTATATCGAATCGGATATAATTCTGAGCGTGGACGCATCCGCCGTCATCAAAGAGGTTCGGACGCGGGCTGGCCTTACGCAGGCCCAGCTCGCGCACGCGGCTGGCACCTCGCAGCCGACCCTGGCGGCGTACGAGTCGGGTGCGAAGTCGCCCTCCGTGCGCACCCTCGATCGCATCGCTCGTGCGGCCGGCTCATCGCTCGAGGTTGTTGTCCGACCAGCTCCCGCCGCCCGCGGTCAGTTGCTGGCCGACCTGCGACGCCGCGCACAGGAGATCCGCGACGCTGCGCGTCAGCGACGAATACGCAATGTGCGCGTATTCGGCTCTGCGGCCCGCGGCGAGGAGAACGCCGTCTCTGACGTCGACCTGCTCGTCGACTTCGATGCTGCGCGATACGGAGTTCTCCCGCTGGCCGCCTTCGCGCATGAGGTGTCAGCCATCATCGGGCGTGACGTCGATGCCACCACTGTGGGGCTGCTGACTGCAGATGTGCGGGAGCGTGCCCTTGTGGAGGCCGTGCCGCTGTGACACGGAGTATTGCTGAACGACGCGACGACATCCTCCAGGCCATCACGCATGCGCGTATCGCCGACGGGCCAATCAGCGGTTAGGGGCGCCGGATCCCAGGCCCTGCGGCATGCTGCCGCCATGGGCAGACGCATCCTCATCACCGGTGGGTCCCGCGGTATCGGTGCCGCAATCTCGCGGCGGTTCGCCGAGCTCGGCGATCACGTGGCTGTCAACTACGCCGTGCGGCGTGACGCTGCCGAGGCACTCGTCGCGGAGCTGCCTGGCGAGGGCCACGTCGCTGTTGCCGGTGACCTGCGCGATCCGGCGGCCGTGCAGACGATGGTCGACCAGGCCGCGGGCGCGCTCGGCGGCATCGACGTCCTGGTCAACAACGCGGGCGTCTTCTTCGCCCACCACGTCACCGAGGTGAGCTACGAGGAGTGGCAGCAGGCGTGGGCAGACACCCTGGGCACCAACCTCATCGGTGCAGCTAACGCGACCTACTGCGCCGTGCGCCACATGCCGACCGACGGCTCCGCGCGCATCGTGAACGTCGGCTCGCGCGGGGCGTTCCGGGGCGAGCCGAAGGCACCGGCCTACGGGGCCTCGAAGGCCGCGCTCGCGGCATTCGGACAGTCGATGGCCAAGGAACTCGGCTCCCTTGGCATCGGGGTCGCGACTGTGGCGCCCGGCTTCGTCGAGACGGAGATGGCGGCGGGCTACCTCGACGGGCCCGAGGGTGCAGCGCGCAAGGCCGAGAGCCCGTTCAACCGCGTGGCCACACCCGAGGAGGTGGCCGAGGCGGTCGTCTACCTTGCCTCGCCCGGGGCACAGTGGGCATCGGGCTCGATCCTCGATCTCAACGGCGCGTCCTACCTGCGGATGTAGAGCGCCTGTAGGAGCAGCGCTACTCCGGGTCGGGGCCGAACGGGCGGACCTCCTGCGGCCAGCCGCACGCGACCGCGATCTTCCCCGCCCACATCCGCGCCTGCTCCTCGTCGGCCACGTCGACGATGGTGAGTCCGCCGAGGTACTCCGCCGTCCGCGCATAAGGTCCGCTGCGGAACTCCAGAGAGCCGCTCGTTGCGTCAGCCGAGAAGGCCGTGTCGAGGTCCTCGTCGAGTCCGCCGGCGAACACAAGCACGCCGGCCTGTCGCATCTCCGCGACGACCGCCCATGCGAGCGGTCCCCGGGAGGCGAACCACTCCTCGGAGTGATCGCCGACCCACTGCTGGTTGAAGAAGATGATGTAGTGCGCCACGGCCAGCCTCTCGTCGGAATGGTGAGCAGCCTAGGCGTGTGGAACCCGGACAACGCCCGTTGCCTCGTGGATCACGTCGACGGTGACGGACGACGCATCCACCATGTGGGCGGACAGCCCTCAATGTCGAGCACATGTGACTCGGTGAACCCGCGCCGGGCGTAGAAGGCCTTGTTGGCCGTCGTCGAGGTGTCCAGCCAGCAGTCCCACCCGTCGGAGTCGATGGCGGCGAAGCCGGGCTCCAGCACGGCCGTCGCCAGTCCGCGGCCCTGCACGTCCGGATGCGTGGCCAGCGCGCCGAGGTACCAGTGCGGGCGCGCGGGCTCGACGCCCGCGAGGGCGGAGTCGTACACGTCGAGCCGACGTGACACCTCCTCACCGGCGAACTCCCGGAAGGCGGCCCACCGCTCGTCGTGGTCGTCGTCCCGTGGCGTGTGGACGTCCCATCGATCCCACATCGCCACGGTCCGGCACTCGTCGGCGACCCAGGTGGTCCCCCGACGGATACGCGGTACCAGGAGCGCAGTGGCGAATGCGCGCCGCGCGGCCATGTCGTCAGCACCGAGGATGAACGTCCATGCAGGATCGCCGGCGAACGCGAGGGCAACAGTGTCGGCGATCGCCTCGATGTCCGCGGGTGTCGCGAGCCGGACATTCGTCACGGGATCGACTGTAGGGCAGCACTCCAAGGGGCGGGCATCTCGCGCGGCCCAGGTTCGCGTGCCCGTTCCTTGCCTTGGATGCCGACGGGTCGTAGGTTCCGAGGCATGGTCGACAAGAAGACGTCCGGATGGCTCCCCTTCGCTTCCGCCGTCATCTTCTTCATCGTGGTGATGGTGATCCAGGTGCTGCTTGAGTGGATCTTCGGCGATACCGTCGATGCCGCATTCATCCGCCAGGCGCTGATCACGTCCGTGATCATGACCGTGCTGTTTGCGCTCTTCACCTGGTGGCGTGGGCGGCGGTCGAGAGCGCAGGGGTGACGCCCACGTCAGGCGTCCGCCTTTGGCGTCAGGCGTCCGCCTTTGGCGTCAGGCGTCCGCCTTTGGCGTCAGGCGTCCGCC
>JAFMFD010000043.1 GCA_017856385.1 Actinomycetota bacterium | reverse complement strand
CGGCAAGATCAAGTCGCCGCTGTGCTGCGGCGCAGACATGACCTGCTCGGTCTGACCCTTCCCGGCTAGCGCCCGGACGCAACCGGCAGGCGAAGCGCACCCGGGGCTTCGGCGGGCACGACAGGACGTCCAGGCGGCACAGGGGGGAGCGCCTCGTAGGGCTCGCCCTGATCGGGACGCGAGTCGGCATCGCCGGCATTCGGCCAGAGGGCCATCGCCCGCTCGGCCTGCGCGGTGATGGTCAATGACGGATTGACGCCGAGGTTCGCGGTGATCGCCGAGCCGTCGACAATGTGCAGGCCCGGGTAGCCGTACACCCGGTGGTAGGCATCGATCACCCCGTGCTCGGGATCCGCACCGATCGAGCACCCTCCGACGAAGTGCGCGGTGACGGGTGCATCGAAGTTCTCGAAGATGCTTCCGACGGCCACGCCGTCGATCTGCTGGGCGATGCGCCGCACCACCTCATGCGCGATCGGCAGGTAGGTGGGGCTTGGTGCGGTCTCGTCCTGCCGGGTGGTCATCCGCCAGCGCCCGAGGCGTGACCGCTCGCCCACGACCGTGAGGGAGTTGTCGACGGTCTGCATGACGAGTGCGATCACGCCCCGCTCGCTCCAGTGGCGCACGTCGAACAGGCGGGCGAACTCCGCGGGGCGGCGTGCGATCTCGGAAGCAAGGACCTGCCACCGCGCCCTCCCGGGTCGCGGTGTCGTCAGCAGCGACTGCATGAGGCCCATCGAATTCGAGCCGCGTCCGTACCGACACGGCTCTACATGGGTGACCTCGTCGGGGTGGAAACTGGATGTGATGGCCACACCCTGCGTGAAGTCCTGCGCCGTGGTGTCGGTGATGGCGCCGAGGATGGCCTCGGAGTTCGTGCGCGTCTTGCGCCCGAGCGCCGGCGACAGGTCCGCCAGCATGCCGTTGTCCTTCATCCGGTGCAGCAGCCGCTGGGTCCCGTACGTGCCCGCGGCGATCACCACCTGCTCGGCGGTGAAGGTGCGGCGCTTGCGGGTACCCGTGCGCTGCGTCTCGATCAGATAGCCGCCGCGCGTGCGCGGCAGGAGCGCAGTAACCGTCGTGAGCGGGAAGATCCGCGCACCCGCACGCTCGGCCAGGTGCAGGTAGTTCTTGACCAGCGTGTTCTTCGCACCGTGGCGGCACCCCGTCATGCACTCCCCGCACTCCGTGCACCCGGTGCGCGATGGCCCCGCTCCGCCGAAGTATGGGTCGTCGCTGGTCACCCCGGGGCCGTCGCCGAAGAACACGCCCACGGGAGTCAGGCGGAACGTGTGGCCCACTCCCATCTGCTCGGCGACGTCCTTCATGACCTCGTCGCTCGGCGTCATGGTCGGGTTGTCGGTGACCCCGAGCATGCGGGAGGCCTGGTCGTAGTAGGGGGCCAGCTCCGCCTGCCAGTCGGTGATGCCGGCCCACTGCGGGTCGGCGAAGAACTCCGGGCCGGGGGTGTAGAGGGTGTTCGCGTAGACGAGTGAGCCACCACCGACACCGGCACCGGCCAGGACGAGCACATCCTTGAGCAAGTGCATCCGCTGGATGCCCGTGCATCCCAGTTGAGGGGCCCAGAAGAAGTCGCGGACGCGCCACGAATCCTTCGGCAGCTCATGGTCGGCGAAGCGCCGCCCGGCCTCGAGGACGCCGACGCGGTAGCCCTTCTCCGTCAGGCGGAGCGCGGCAACCGACCCGCCGAAGCCGGATCCGATGACGAGGACGTCGAAGTCCAGGTTGCTCACGGGGGCAACCTACTTCAGCCCGGGCGCTACTTCAGCCCGAGCCGCTTCATCGCCACGACGGCACTCAGGAGCGCGGTCCCCCACCGCTCATCGCTCCAGCCGGCCGGCGCCCCGAATCCGAGTGCCCGCTGAGTAGCGATGGACTGCACCTGCGTGTAGTCCAGGAGCCCCTCGTCGCCGTGGCGACGGCCCAGGCCGGAGTCGCCCATGCCGCCCATCGGCGCGCGCACGCTGCCCCACGCGGCTGCGTAGCCCTCGTTGACGTTGACGCTGCCGGCCCGCAGTTGCTGGGCCACCTGCCGTGCTGCTCGTCGGTCGCGTCCGACCACGGATGCGTTCAGCCCGTACGCCGTGTCGTTGGCGCGGCGGACGGCCTCGGCGTCGGAGTCGACGGCATGGACCGCGACGACAGGGCCGAAGGTCTCCTCGTCACACAGGACCATGCCCTCGGTGACGCCGGCGAGGATCGTCGGCTCGAAGAAGAACGGCCCGATGTCGGGCCGCGCTCGACCGCCCGCGAGGACCGTCGCACCCTTGGCCACCGCATCATCGACGTGGGCCTGCACGCGCGCCAGCTGGGTCGCGGAGATGAGCGAGCCGACGTCGCCGCCCCAGCCCACAACGGGCAGCAGGCGCAGGGCGCGCGTGCGTCGCACGAACGCCTCGATGAATGCGTCGTGCACCGAGCGATGCACGTAGATGCGCTCCATCGAGATGCACAGCTGGCCGGCGTTGGCGAAGCACGCCCGCACGGCGATCTCGGCGGCACGCTCCGGATCGGCATCAGCCCGGATGATCATCGCGTTCTTGCCGCCGAGCTCCATCGCGCACGGGATAAGGCGCTCCCCGCATCTCGCCGCGACGATGCGGCCGACGCGGGTCGACCCGGTGAACATGACGTAGTCGGCCTCGTCGATGACCCACGGCCCGACGACGTCGCCCCGCCCGAGCACCACCTGCACGACGTCGCCCGGCACACCGGCCTCGACGAGGGCGGCGCGCACCCACAGCGCGGTCAGGCTGGTCTGCTCGTCCGGCTTGACGACGACGGCATTGCCGGCCAGCAGCGCCGGGACGCTGTCACTCGCAGTGAGGGTGAGCGGGTAGTTCCACGGCGCGATCACGGCGACCACTCCCCAGGGGATCCGCCGGATCTGGGCACCGACCAGCACCGGGATGATGCCCCTCACCCGCCGATCGGCCAGCAGCCGCTCGGCATCACGGGCGTAGTGCCGCGATGTGGAGAGGACGTCGAGCACCTCCTCGACCGCATCTCGCCGCGCCTTGCCCACCTCGCGCTGCAGCAGGTCGAGGAGTTCGTTGCGGCGCGACGCCAGGATGTCGTGGAAGCGCAGGATCACCCGGGCCCGGTCACGGACGGGGAGGGCGGCCCAGGCGGGCTGGGCGGCCCGGGCGCGCTGGAATGCCGCGGTGACGTCGGCGTGGTCGGCAGACTGGATGGTCCCGATCACCTCATCGGTGAAGGGGGCGCGGACCTCGATGGCGCGGTCGATCACCCGGTGACGACCATCTCCACGCGCTGGAACTCCTTCAGGTCGCTGTAGCCGGTGGTGGCCATGGCCTTGCGCAGCGCGCCGATGAGGTTCATCGTGCCGTCGGCACGACGCGACGGACCGCTCAGGATCTCGGCCAGGGTGCCGACCGGCTCCATCACATGCCGTTCGCCGCGTGGCAGGTGCGGGTGCCAGGCCTCGGCCCCCCAGTGCGCTCCACGCCCGGGGGCGTCCGTCGCGCGCGCGAACACCGAGCCGATCATCGCGGCATCCGCTCCGCACGCGAAGGCCTTCACGATGTCGCCGCTGCGACCCATCGAGCCGTCGGCGATCACGTGCACATAGCGACCGCCGGACTCGTCCAGGTAGTCCCGACGCGCGGCCGCCACGTCAGCGATGGCACTCGCCATCGGGACGCGCACGCCGAGGACGTCGGCAGTGGTGTGCGACGCTCCGCCGCCGAAGCCGACGAGGACGCCTGCGGCACCCGTGCGCATCAGGTGCAGGGCCGCCTGATGCGTGGCACAGCCGCCGACGATGACAGGGCAGTCGAGTTGGTGGATGAACTCCTTGAGGTTGAGCGAGTCCCCCTCCTTGGAGACGTGCTCGGCCGACACCGTGGTGCCGCGGATCACGATGATGTCCGCGCCCGCCTGCGAGGCCACGGGTGCGAGCGTCGCGGCAGCCTGCGGCGAGGTGCCGACGGCGACCGTGCAGCCGGCCTCGCGCATCTGGGCGATGCGCTGGCGCACCAGCCCGGCATCGACCGCCCGGTCCGCGTACATCTGCTGCATGCGAGCAGTCGCCCTAGCAGGGTCCAGCCCGGCGATCTCAGTGAGCAGGGGTTCGGGATCCTCGTAGCGTCCCCACAGCCCCTCGAGGTTCAGGACGGCGAGGGCGCCGTGCCTGCCCAGCACCTCGGCCGATGCCGGTGAGACCACCGAGTCCATCGGCGCGGCGATGATCGGGGTCTCGAAGCGGTAGGCGTCGATCGTCCAAGCCGTCGAGACCGCCTGCGGATCGCGCGTGCGCCGACTGGGGGCGATGGCGACCTCGTCGAGCGAGTAGCCGCGGCGGGCGCGCTTCGCGCCACCGATCTGGATGTCGGTCACGTCTCTACCGTCCGGAGTAGTTGGGCGCTTCGATGGTCATCTGGATGTCGTGGGGGTGGCTCTCGCGCAGGCCCGCCGCAGTGATCCTCACGAACGTTCCCTTGGCATGCAGCTCGTCGATCGTCTGCGCGCCGCTGTAGCCCATCGAAGCGCGAAGTCCGCCGACGAGCTGGTGCGCGACCGCGGCGATGGAGCCACGGTAGGCGACCATGCCCTCGATGCCCTCGGGGACGAGCTTGTCGTCGCTGAGGACGTCGTCCTGGAAGTAGCGATCCTTGCTGTAGGAGCGGGCCTCGCCCCGGGACTGCATAGCGCCGAGAGAGCCCATGCCGCGGTAGGACTTGTACTGCTTGCCGTTGACGAAGACGACTTCGCCGGGCGCCTCCTCGGTGCCAGCGAGCAGCGAGCCGAGCATGACGGTGTCGGCACCTGCGACGAGTGCCTTGGCGATGTCGCCGGAGTACTGCACGCCGCCGTCGCCGATCACCGGCACCCCGGCCGGGCGGCAGGCGAGCGACGCCTCGTAGATGGCCGAGATCTGGGGCACGCCCACGCCGGCGACGACGCGCGTGGTGCAGATGGAGCCCGGCCCGACTCCGACCTTCACGCCATCCGCCCCGGCTTCGACGAGCGCCTGCGCGCCCGCGCGTGTGGCGACGTTGCCGCCGACGACGTCGACGCTCGACTGGCGCTTCAGCAGGCGCACCATCTCGAGCACGGCACGCGAGTGCCCGTGCGCGGTGTCCACGATGAGGAAGTCGACACCGGCCTCGATCAGTGCCTTGGCCCGTCGCTCGGCATCGTCCCCGACTCCGACGGCAGCACCCACGACCAGGCGTCCGGACGCGTCCTTGGTCGCGTGCGGGTACTTGTCGCTCTTGACGAAGTCCTTGACCGTGAACAGGCCCTTCAGGCGGCCGGCGTCGTCGATCAGCGGCAGCTTCTCCACCTTGCGGCTGGCCAGCAGGGCGAGTGCGTCCTCGGGGGCGATCCCGACGTGGGCAGTTACGAGCGGCATGGGCGTCATGACCTCGCGCACGGGTCGACGCATGTCCTCCTCGAACCGCATGTCGCGGTTGGTGACGATGCCGACGAGCACGCCGCCCGCATCGACGACCGGGACCCCGGAGATCCGGTACCGCCCGCACATGCGATCGACGTCGGCAAGGGTGTCGTCGGGTGCGCAGGTCACAGGGTCGTTGACCATGCCGGCCTCGGAACGCTTCACCAGGTCGACCTGGGCGGCCTGCTCCTCGACCGGGAGGTTGCGGTGCAGCACGCCCACCCCGCCCTGACGGGCCATGGCGATGGCCATGCGCGCCTCGGTCACGGTGTCCATGGCACTGGACACCAGGGGCATGAGCACCCGGATGCTGCGGGTGACGTAGGAGGCGGTGTCGACCTCGCTCGGCACCACGTCGGACTCCCCGGGCACGAGGAGGACGTCGTCGAAGGTCAGCCCCTGATAGGCGAACTTGTCCGGCACGCCGTCGTAGGCGAGGTCGTTCGACAGCGGTCGGGAGTCGTTCGACCGTGGTCGGGAGTCGTTCGTCAGGGGACGGGAGTCCATGGCGTCTCCGGGAGCTGGCTGCGCGGGCTGGTGCCCAAGGCTATCGCCGTTCCGACGCCGCCCGTCCACAGCGGGCGAGGGGGTGATCAGGCAACGCGGCCCAGTGCGTGCAGGATGCAGTCGACCGCCTCCTGAAGTGATCCCACCCACCGGGGCCCGTCGTCCGACACGGCGTGCCAGCCGGGGCCGGCGATGAGGATCGTCGCCGGCGGTCGGGTGGCCGGCAGCTGCACCAGCGACCGGGCATCGGCAGTCTCCTCCACCTGTGCCCACACGAGGACCGCCGCCGGCCCGATCCGCCGGATCACGTTCGCGAGCGCATCGTCGGGGAGGCTGGCGCCGAGGATGCGCGCACCGACGCCACGCTCGGCCAATGCGGCCGACACGGCCCAGAGGGGCAGTGCATGCTGCTCCCCCGGCGCACAGGCGAGGATGACCGACCGCCCCTGGGTCGACGGGGCGCAGGTGCGGATCCAGCCGCCGAGCGCATCGACGACCACCGCGCTGAGCGCGTGCTCGATCTCCACTCCACGGCCGGTGTCCCGCCACTTCTCGCCCAGCGCCGTCAGTACCGGAACGATGACGTCATTCCAGGTGGCCACCGCACCCGCATCGGACAGGGAGTCGACGATGAGGTCATGGCACGCGGTGGAGTCCAGCGCCGAGGCGGCACGGGCCAGGCCGCGCACGGCGGGGCCTCCCCCCGGGAGGGCGATGACGTTGCCCCCACCGTTCCGCACGGGGGTCTCCGCCACGTCGAGGACGTCAGCTTCCGGGCGCGGCGTGTCGGTCAGGCTGGCCCGGGCGGCCTCGGCCGGAGGAACGCCAGCTATCACCAGCCGGCGCATGCGGTCCAGCCGCGCGAGGTCGGCGGAGGTGTAGCGGCGGTGGGCCCCCGGCCGGTGCTCACTGGGTCCCACGCCGTACCGGCGGTCCCAGGTGCGCAGTGTGGCCGGGGCCACTCCCAGTCGCCGAGCCACGGCCGCGACCGTCAGGGAGAGGTCCTCGGGGACGTGAGCCCCGTCTCCTGCGACGGTCATGCGCATATCCTCGACCCGCCCGGGCGGGAGCGCGCGCTGAGAGCCGCCGGCCTCGGCCCGATCGCTCCTTCCGGACTTCCCGAGGCCCCGAGACACGCCACCTTCGTGACCGAGATCACTCTTGACCAATCTGTGACGCGATTGCTACTGTTCACGCAGTTGAACAAGGTCGGACGCGATAACTCAGGAGGCACGGCCATGGCAGACGTCTCGAGGCTCCCCGGTCCGAACGCTGATATGTGGGACTGGCAGCTCCACGGAGCCTGCCGCGGCGAGGATCCCAGCCTGTTCTTCCACCCCGAGGGCGAGCGGGGCCCGACGCGTGAGGCCCGGATCGCCGCGGCCAAGGCCATCTGCGCCGGCTGCCCGGTGATGACCCAGTGCGCCTCCCACGCCCTCGCCGTCCGCGAGCCCTACGGGGTGTGGGGCGGCCTGTCCGAGGACGATCGCGAGACCATCTACCGCCAGCGCCGCCGTACCGCCCACGTGGTCCGCGCCTCGTAGCACGACTGATCATCACTCAGAAGGGGCCCGGGAGCATCGCTCCCGGGCCCCTTCTGAGTGATTCGTGCCTAGTGGCTGTGGCCGTGGTGGCCGTGGCCGTGGCCGTGACCGGCAGGCTCCTTCTTCTCGGGCTTCTCGACCACGAGGGCCTCGGTGGTCAGGAGCATCGCCGCGATGGAGGCGGCGTTCTCCAGCGCGGAGCGCGTCACCTTGACCGGGTCGATGACACCGGCCGCCAGCAGGTCGACGTACTCGCCGGTGGCGGCGTTGAGGCCGTGCCCGGCGGGAAGCTCAGCGACCTTGGCGGTGACGACGTAGCCCTGGTCGCCGGCGTTCTCGGCGATCCAGCGCAGCGGCTCGACCATCGAGCGACGCACGATGCCCACGCCGGTGGCCTCGTCACCGGTGAGACCGAGGTCGCCATCGAGCACCTTCGCCGCCTGCACCAGGGCGGTGCCGCCGCCGGCGACGATGCCCTCCTCGATGGCGGCACGAGTGGCCGAGACAGCGTCCTCGATGCGGTGCTTGCGCTCCTTGAGCTCGACCTCGGTGTGGCCGCCGACCTTGATCACGACGACACCCCCGGAGATCTTGGCCAGCCGCTCCTGCAGCTTCTCGCGATCCCAGTCGGAGTCGGTGCGCTCGATCTCGGCCTTGATCTGGGCGACGCGCGCCTCGACGTCAGCCGGGTTGCCGCCGCCGTCGACGATCGTCGTGGTGTCCTTGCTGACGACCACGCGACGCGCGGTGCCGAGCACCTCGGTGCCGACCTGGTCGAGCTTGAGGCCGACCTCGGGGGCGACGACCTGGGCGCCGGTGAGGATCGCGAGGTCCTGCAGGATCGCCTTGCGGCGGTCGCCGAAGGCCGGGGCCTTGACCGCGCACGAGGTGAACGTGCCGCGGATGCGGTTGACGACCAGGGTAGACAGCGCCTCGCCCTCGACGTCCTCGGCGATGATCAGCAGGGGCTTGCCCTCCTGCACGACCTTCTCCAGCAGGGGAAGGAGCTCCTGCACTGAGGCGACCTTGCCCTGCACGAGCAGGATCCGGGCGTCCTCGAGCACGGACTCCATGCGATCGGCGTCGGTGATGAAGTACGCCGAGATGAAGCCCTTGTCGAACTGCATGCCCTCGGTGAACTCCAGCTCCATCGAGGTGGTGCTCGACTCCTCGACGCTGATGACGCCGTCCTTGCCGACCTTGTCGAAGGCATCGGCGATGAGCTCGCCGACCTCGCGGTCCTGCGAGGAGATGGTGGCGACGTTGGCGATCTCGTTCTTGTCGGCGACCTCGCGGGCGGTGGCGACCAGCTCGTCGGTCACGGCCTTGACGGCCTTGTCGATGCCGCGCTTGATGCCGGTCGGCGAGGCGCCTGCAGCGACCTGCTTGAGGCCCTCGCGGACCATGGCCTGCGCGAGCACGGTCGCGGTAGTCGTGCCATCGCCGGCCACGTCATTGGTCTTGGTGGCGACCTCCTTGGCGAGCTGGGCCCCGAGGTTCTCGTAGGGGTTCTCCAGCTCGACCTCGCGGGCGATCGTCACACCGTCATTGGTGATCGTGGGGGCGCCCCACTTCTTGTCGATGACGACGTTGCGGCCCTTGGGACCGATCGTCACCTTCACGGCATCGGCGAGCGCGTTCACGCCGCGCTCGAGGCTGCGGCGGGCGTCTTCGTCGAATTCGAGGATCTTGGGCACGGTGCTCTCCTAGGCAGTGAAGCGGTGTCGTGAGGGAACGGCAGAGGCGGGCGAACGGCCCACCGCGCACGCGCACGATGGGCCGTTCGACGGATGCGGACTACTTCTCGACGATGGCGAGGACGTCACGCGCGGAGAGGAGCAGGTACTCCTCGCCGTTGTACTTCACCTCGGTGCCGCCGTACTTGCTGTAGATGACGACGTCGCCGACCTTGATGTCGAGCGGGATGCGCTTGTCGCCATCCTCGTCGAAGCGGCCGGGGCCGACGGCCAGGACCTTGCCCTCCTGGGGCTTCTCCTTGGCGGTGTCGGGAATGACGAGGCCGGACGCAGTGGTCTGCTCGGCGTCGAGGGTCTGGACCAGGATGCGGTCCTCAAGCGGCTTGATGGAGACCGACACGATTACATCCTCCGGGATGTCGAGGGGCCGTCCGCTCGGACGGCGCGGGTCACGGGTGGTGCTGCGGTTGGCAGTCCCCGGGGGGGAGTGCCAGATAGAACAGTACGTGCCGATTAGCACTCCGTCAAGTTGAGTGCCAACGCGGCGGGTGCCCTCGGCCCGGGACAATGACCGAGTGCCCGCCCCGGACCCCGTCGAGCCCGCGGCTGTGCTCGCGCACTGGCTCGCCAGCCCCGCCGGGCAGGACGCCTGCGTCGCCGCCGAGAGGGTGTGGTCCGATGCCGCCGGTGACCCGCTGCGGGCCGGGTCTGCCCTGCGGGCGTCCACCGCCCTCTCACCCGCCGAGGCCGCGGCAGCCCTCGAGCAGGCGGCACTGCGCCAGCAGGCCCGGGAGCGTCACGGCATCGACGCCGACACCGGCCTGCTCCTGACGCGCGACGGCCTCGAGGCCGCGACGCGTCCCAGGGTGGCCCGGCACCGCGCCGAGCTCGTGCGCGCGAGCGGTGCCGCCCGCGTGCTCGACCTCACCGGGGGGCTCGGCCTCGACACCGCCGCCTTCCTCGCCGCAGGCCTGTCCGTCACCGCCGTGGAGCGCGACCCGGTGGTCGCCGCCTTCCTCGCCCACAACTGCCCGGCCGCGCAGGTGGTCCGGGCGGATGCGACCGATCCGGCGGTCCTCGCCGGCCTTCTCGCGGATCTCGGGCCCGCGGACGTCGTCTTCGTCGACCCCGCACGACGCGATCCCTCGGCCCCGCGAGATCTGGGCACCGCGCGGGCCCGGCCCGAGCGCGATCCCGAGCTCTGGTCTCCCCCGTGGTCCTGGGTCGCCGCGCTGCCCCACGCGCGCATCGCCGCGAAGGCCGCACCGGCCTTCGCGGCGCCGGACGGCTGGCAGGCCCAGTGGGTCAGCGTCGACCGCACGGTTGTGGAGTGCGCGGTGTACTCCTGGCCCGTCGCCGACGCCGACCGATCCGCCGTGATCGTCACCGACGACCGGGTCGCGGTCATCGCCGCCGACGCGATCCCCGCGGCGATCGCGCCGGCGATCGGCGGCTGGCTGCACGAGGTCGACCCAGCAGTGCTGCGCGCCGGCGCCCTGCCGGCACTGGCAGCTGCCGAGGGGATGCAGGGGCTTGGCCCCGAGTCGTCGTGGCTCACCGGCGAATCCCCGGCCGACCATCCGGCGCTGCGGTCCTTCCGAGTTGTCGAGCGGCTCCAGGGCTCCGCCCGTGAGCAGCGCGCTCGCCTGCGCGCCGTGGGCGTCAGCAGGGCGTCGATCAAGTGCCGAGACGTGCGCGCGCAGCCGGGTCAGGTTCTGCGTGACCTCGGCCTGGCCGAGGGACCGGATGCCGTCGTCATCCTCACCCGGCTCGACGGCACGGCGATCACCGTCCTCGCCGAGCGGTATCAGGCGCGGAGCTGATGCGCGAGGTCGGCGATCGCCTGCGCGTCCATCCCGCAGCAGCCGCCGATCGCGACGGCTCCGGCGCTGAGCCACTGCGCGACGACGTCAGGGTCGAAGGTCGGCGACGCCTCGACGCTCCACGACCCCTCCACGGGGTTCCACGTGCCGCCCGCATTCGGATAGATGACGATCGGCAGTTCCGTGACGGAGCGGATGCGACCCACGAGCTCGGTGACGAATCGCGGGTCGGTGCAGTTGACGCCGACGGCCGCGATCGACGGAGCCGTCATGGCCACGGCGACGGCGTCCTCGATGGGCTGGCCCGCGCACGTGCGCTCGCCATCCATGGCCGAGAACGTCAGCCATGCAGGCATGGCGGGAGCGGCCGCGAGGACCTCCACGAGGGCTTCGGCCTCCTCGAGGTCGGGGATGGTCTCGATCGCGAGCAGGTCCGGGACCGCGTCCACGAGCACCTCGAGCCGCTCGGCATGGAAGTCCACCAGGGCCGCGTGCGAGAGCCCGTAGCGCCCCCGGTACTCCGAACCGTCGTGCAGGACGGCACCGTAGGGTCCGATGCTCGCGGCCACCCGCACCGTCGATCCCCGCGTGGCCTCGCGGGCGGTCTCGACACTCGCGCGCAGCGCATCGTCCGCCGCGCGCGCAGGCAGGCCCGCAGCCTCGAAGCCCCTGCGCGAGACCTGGTAGCTCGCCGTGATGACCACATCCGCCCCTGCGTCCACGAAGTCCGAGTGCGCGCGGGCCACCTCCTCGGGCGACTCGAGCAGCACGCGCCCAGTCCACAGCGGATCGTGGACATCGTGACCGCGCGCCTCGAGCTGCGTCGACAGCCCCCCGTCGATGACCACCGACCCCGGCCCGAGGAGCGCCTCCCAGCGTGACGTCATCCGCGCACCGTCCCACGCTCAGGTCGCGGACGACGGTGCATGGAGGTACTCCGCGAGGCTTGCAGGGGTCAGGCCCGCGGCACGGACCGCCCGCACTGCAGCACGAAGGTCGCGCGCGAGGTCCGGGGTGAAGTGCAGCAGCAGGATGGAACCGGGTCGAAGCCGCCCGTTCGCGAACTGCACCCGGCCGTCATGGACGGTCGCGTCCCACAGCACGATCTGGTCGATGTCGCAGCGCTCCGCGTTCATCACGGTCCCGAAGCGGTGGATGCCCTCGCCGTAGGGGGGACGCAGCATCCACGGAGTCGTGCCGAAGTCGCGCGACAGTGCGCGCTGGGAGTAGCAGATCTCGTACGCGAGGTCGGTCTTGCGGTCCGCGAAGCTCGCATGCGTCGCCGAGTGGTTCTGCACGGAGCCCCAGGTCGTCAGCGCGGTGAAGTACCCGGCCCGGTCCTTGATCGTCCACGCGCTCAGGAAGGCCGTGACGGGCAGTCGGAGCCTGCGCACGTAGGCCAGCGCGGCGGGGTCCTTGTGGACGCCATCGTCGATGGTGATGAACGCGACCGGATCATGGGTCCGCACTCGATGCACGACGGGGATGGCGCGATGGAGGGCCCGGGGATCGGCCATCGTGACGGCGAACGGCGCGATGGGGACCACCGGGGCCGCCACTGCAGCCGTGACCTCATCCGCGCTGGCGCGCGGCTGGGCGGGGGCGATGGCCAGTCCCGTCGCCAGGACCGCGAACAGCACCGGGACGCCGGTCGCAACGGCGATCGCGCGGGGGCGCAGCAGGGCCATACCGATCCTGTCCGGGGGAAGTCCGCCGCTGCGGGCCGGGGCCCGACTGTGGTGGGACGAACGAGGCTGATGTGATTGATGATGCTAGCCGTTCACGGCTCCCCTGAACAGCCCCAGCCAGGACCCACCCGTATGAGCGGCCGCTCACCAGGCCCGACGCGTCACCTCGAGCGCCGACGTCGTCGGGAAGTCCAGCGGGGAGGGCTCGGCACCCGACGCGGCCAGGCGCGCACCGAGGGCCGCCACCATCGCTCCGTTGTCGGTGCACAGGTCCGGCCGCGGGACCCGCAGGCGCAGGCCCGCCGCATCGCATCGGGCCTGCGCCAGCGCCCGCAGCCGCGAGTTCGCGGCCACCCCGCCACCGATGACCACCTCGCCGACGCCGTGGTCGCGGCACGCGGCCACCATCCGGTCGGTCAGCACGTCGACGATCGCCTCCTGGACGCTGGCGGCCACGTCGGCCACCGGCACCGGCTCCCCGGCCGCCTGACGAGCCGCCACCCAGCGGGCAACGGCCGTCTTCAGCCCGGAGAAGCTGAAGTCATAGGGGTAGCGCTCGCGCTCCCCCGCCAGACCGCGCGGAAAGTCGATCGCATCCCGGTCACCCTCCACGGCAACGCGGTCGATCCACGGCCCTCCGGGGAAGGGCAGGCCCAGCAGACGCGCGACCTTGTCGAACGCTTCGCCCGCCGCATCGTCGAGCGTCTGGCCGAGCGGGGTGATCGTCGAGGTGTCGTCGGTGAGCAGCAGAAGTGACGAGTGGCCGCCCGAGACGAGCATGCCGACCGTGGGGTCGGCGAGCGGTCCGTGCTGGAGCTCGTCGACCACGACGTGGCCCGCGAGGTGGTTCACCCCGAACACCGGCACGCCCAGCGCTGCCGCAAGCGCCTTGCCCGTCGCCACGCCGACGATCAGCGATCCCACCAGGCCCGGACCCGACGTGACTGCGACGGCGTCGACATCGCCGAGCCTGATCCCCGCCCGCGCACATGCCCGCTGCAGAAGTGGCTCCATCGCCTCCAGATGCGCACGGCTGGCGATCTCCGGAACGACACCGCCGAAGCGGGCGTGCTCGTCGACGCTCGATGCGATCTCGTTGGCGAGCAGCTCGCGGCCGCGCACGATGCCGACACCCGTCTCGTCGCACGAGGTCTCGATGCCGAGAACGAGGGGCGCCGTCATGCTCGACCTGCCGTGGCGGGACGGGCACGTCGCATGATCAGCGCATCGACACCGTCGGCGTAGTAGCGCGGACGTCGGCTGATCTCCACGAAGCCCAGGCGCGCATAGAGGGCGAGCGCTGCATCGTTTCCATCGCGCACCTCGAGCAGAGTGTGCGTCACTCCCCGTGCATCGACGTCGGCGAGCAGGTCCTCGAGCATCGCACGCGCCGTGCCGCGCCCACGCTGGTCCACGGCGACACCCACCGTCTGGACGTCAGCATCGGGAGGCAGGCAGGACGTGCCCGCATAGCCGACCACCCGGCCGTCGACGAGCGCTACCACGTAGCGGCGCGACGGCTGTGCGAGCTCGGACCAGAACTGCTCGAGGGACCAGGCATCCGTCGCGAAGAGGTCGCGCTCCAGTGCGTGGACGTCGTCGAGGTGCCACCACCTCATCGGCTCGACCCTCACGGCTGGTCCCCCCTCGGCGTCATGGCGTCGGGGTTGCGCAGGTACAGCGGGCGAGGAGGCAGCAGCTGCATCCCGCTCATCGCCCGTGCCGTGGCGCCGGTGTCGGTGCCGTGCTCGTCCAGCGGCAGGGCCACGTCGCTCACGACGATGCCTGCCGCTTGGAGGGTCAGCACCCGCCGCCCGACCCATGCGGCATGTGGCATGCCGCGGACGACGGACGCACCAACCGTCGACGCAGCGCGCACCCGAGGCCCGGCGAGCCGCATGCCGTCTGTGTCATAGCTGGCCCAGTAAACCTCCGACCGCCGCGCATCGGAGCACACCTCGACACCCTGTCCGTCCGCTCGCTCGCTGAGCACCTGCGCTGCGAGCGCATCCAGGGAGCACAGGCCGACGACGGGGACGTCCCACGCGGCACCGATCGCGATCGCCGATGCGATCGCCACGCGAAGGCCCGTGTAGGGCCCGGGACCCACCCCGCAGGCAACCGTGCTCACTGCGGTGCGCGGTACTGCTCCCACCACATCGGCAATCATCGGGCCGATCGCCTCGGCGTGACGGCGAGCATCCTCATGCATCCTCTCGACCACGACTGTGCCGTCGTCATCGATGACCGCGGCCGATGTCAGCGCGGTGGAGGTGTCCAGCGCGAGGATCACGCGAGCCACCGTCCGGCATCGTCGATGAGTGCCTGCCAGCGCTCACCGCGAGGCGCGAGTGCCACGTTCCGCACCTCATCGCTGGCATCGTTGGAGCGCGTGATGACGATGTCGAGCCCATGCGGTGACAGTTGCTCGGCCAGGCCCCGGCCCCACTCGATCACCACGACACTGTCGTCGAGGTCGGCATCGAGGTCGAGGTCGTCGAGCTCGGCGACCGAGCCCAGCCGGTAGGCGTCGACGTGCACCAGCGCGGGGCCGTCCGCCGCAGACGGGTGGACGCGGCTGATGACGAAGGTCGGACTCGTCACCGCGGCGGTGATGCCCATGCCCCGCGCCAGGCCCTGCGTGAACGTCGTCTTGCCCGCTCCGAGGTCCCCGGACAGCACGAGCACGTCGCCTCGGACGCAGCGCTCACCGATGCGCGCAGCCAGGGCTCGCATCGCATCCGGCGTTTCCACGGTGAGGTCGAGGGCCACGTCATTCACCCGGGGCGGCGGAGTCGTCGGCGATGTCGCGACGGACACGGCCCAGGAGGTCCAGGAGGGCCGCATTGACCTCCGCCGCCTTCTCGATCGCGATCATGTGGCCGCAGTCGGCGACGACGACGTACTCCGCCCCGGGGACCGCTGCCACGATCTCATCGCTCGCCGCGCGGGGGGTCAGGCGATCGGAGTCGCCCACGAGCACGAGCAGCTCGACGTTCTCCAGCACCGCGAGCGCGCTGCGCTTGTCGTGCTCCTGCAGCGCGGGCAGGAACTCCGAGACGACCTCGAGCGGCGTCGAGGACAGCATGCTGGCCACGAACCGGCTGGCCTGCTCGGTCGCGGTCGATCCGAACCCGTAGGAACGCGTCAGCATCAGGCCGAGGTCGGTGTCCTGCCAGCGAAGCCGGTCGAGCAGAGGCGCCCTGCTGGCGAGCGCGGCCGCGATCGGGGGCGCGAGCTGGTGGATCGCGCGACCGAGGCCGACGGGCATGCCGAGCTCGGTGCTGTCGACGCCGCCCGCCGTCGTGGCGATGAGCGCCACTCCGTAGACACGCTCGCGGAACAACTCCGGGCGCCGGTCCGCCAGCGCCATGATCGTCATCCCACCCATCGAGTGGCCGACCAGCAGGAGCGGTCCCGTCGGCGCGAACTCATCGATCAGGTCGCTCAGGTCCGCGCCCAGTTGGTCGACATGGTGCGTGTCGAACTCGGCACGCGAGCTGCGTCCGTGGCTTCGTTGGTCGTAGAACACCAGGCGCGCCCTGCCCCGCAGCGCGACACGCTGGTAGTGCCACGAGTCGAGCGTGAGCGCGTAGCCGTGGGCGAAGATGATGGTGAGGTCGTCGGGCGGATCCTGCGCCTCATCGATCTCGACGTGCAGGACGGTGCCGTCAGCCAGCACGAAGGTCCGCACCTCGCCGCGGAGTCCACCCAGCAGCGCGTCGTCGCCGGGGACGCCGCTCACCGTGCGCATGAAGGAGCGCTCGGCCACCGCACCGAGGGCCGCGCCGACCGCCAGCGCTCCCGCCGCGACCAGGCCCCGGCCGGCCAGGCGCAGCGCAGGCGTCAGGTCCGGGCTCACGCGCGCACTTCCCCGCTCGCACCGATGTACTCACGCGGGACGCGCGGGCCGATTCGGGTGACGATCTCGTACCCGATCGTGCCGAGCGCTGACGCCCAGTCGTCTGCGGTCCACTCCCCCCGGTCTCCTGCACCGAACAGCACGACCGGCTCTCCCGCCGACACCCGGCTTCCGCCCCCGAGATCGACGACGCACTGGTCCATGGCGACCGTGCCGATGATCGGGCGCAGTCGACCGTCGACCAGCACCTCCACCGGCGGCCCGCTGCGGGGAGCTCCCGCCGCCCGAGGGAGGCCGTCCGCGTAGCCGATCGGCAGCAGCCCCAGGCGAGTCGGCGTCGACGCCGACCATCGCCACCCATACGAGACCGACGTGCCCACTGCAACGTCCTTCGCATGCGCGAGGTCGGCCATCAGCGTCATCACCGGGGTCAGCCCGAGATCACGGGACGCACCGAGCACCGCTGCGGGCGTCAACCCGTACATCGCGATGCCGGTCCGCACGAGGTCGTAGGCACAGTCCGGGTGCGCGAGCAGGGCTCCGCTGTTGGCGAGATGGCGCATGCCCGGGCGCAGGCCTGAGGCCAGCACCTGCTCCCACGCCCGCTCGAAGCACTCCCGCTGCTCGCGTACCGATGCCGCACCGGGGGTGTCCCCGTCCGCGAGGTGCGACCAGACCGCCTCGACAGTGACCAGCCCATCGCCCACCACCGCGCGCAGCAGGTCCAGGACGCCGGCCAGGTCACCCAGGGCGACCCCATTGCGGGTCAGCCCTGTGTCGACCTTCAGGTGGACCCGGGCGGCCTGACCTGTGCGGCGCGCGGCCTCGGCCACCTCCTCGACGGCCCACGCCGACGACACCGACAGGTCGATGTCGCGCGCGACGCAGCGCTCGACGTCCGACTCGCCCGGTGTCCACAGCCACGCGAGGATCCGCCCCACGTCCCCGGCGTCTCGAAGGGCCAGTGCCTCGCTCGGGAGAGCGACCCCCAGCCAGTCCACTCCGGCGGCACGGGCCTCGCGTGCGACCGCCACCATGCCATGGCCGTAGGCATCGGCCTTGACCACGGCCATCAGGTCCGCGCTCCCCGCACGGGCACGCAGCACCCCGAGGTTGGCGCTCAACGCCGCGAGGTCTACCTGCGCGACGGCCCGGGTCATGTGATCACCCCGAAGCGTGCCGTGCGCACGGCGTCGGTGACGCGGTCGGCGATGTCGAGCGCGGTGACGGGTGCCCGGTGCGCCGCGAGCCGACCCGAGCAGCCGTGCAGCCATACCCCCGCAGCCACCGTGGCGACGGCGTCATCCGGGTCGGCGCACGCCAGCAGCGAGCCGAGGATGCCCGTGAGCACATCACCGGACCCGGCCACGCCCAGGTCGGCCGTTCCCTCGGCATCGATGAACGCCGGCCCGCTGGGACCGGCGATCACGGTGCCCGCGCCCTTGAGCACGACGATGCAGTCAAGGTCCGACGCGGCCTGCCTCGCCGCCTCGAGGCGACCCGCTGCAGCGGCCAGCAGCCCGGGTCGCAGCCGTTCGAACTCCCCGTCGTGCGGCGTCAGCACCGTCACGTGCCCCTCTCGCGTCCGCTCGGCCAGTCGACGACGCACGGCGTCGGAAACCGACACCACCGTGAGGGCGCCGGCATCGAGCACCACCGGCGCCTGGGCGTCGAGGACGGCGAGCACGACGGCCTCGTCGTCAGCCGTGCCCGGGAACCCCGAGCCGCACGCCCACGACGTCGCACGCGGCTGACGCGCGGGGGCCGTCCCATCGACGACGACATCCGGGAAACGCTCGACGACCATGTCAGCCACACCGTCGCGACGATCGAGCAGACGCACCATGCCGACATTCGCGTGGCGTGCCGCTGCCACGGCCAGCACGGCCGCACCGCGGTACTCCGCCGAGCCGACGGCCAGCCCCACCACCCCGCGGCTGTACTTGTAGTCGCCATCGACCGGCTCCGGAACGCGCACCGCGACGTCGACCGGCTCCATCACCAGCGCCGCAGGCGGGACGTCGTCGAATTCCAGCCCGATGTCGACAAGATCGACCGCGCCCGAGTGGAACATCCCCGGGGCGAGGAGCAGCCCGGGCTTGATCGCGCCGAAGGTCACGGTCACGTCAGCATCGACAGCGGCGCCGTCGACCGCCCCGGTGTCGGCGTCCACACCACTGGGCACGTCGACGGCCACCACGATCGCTCCCGACGACGCCACCTGCTCGACCACTTCGGCGGCCTGCGGCCTCAATCCGCCCCGGCCGCCGATGCCGAGGATCCCGTCGAGGACGAGATCGGCGTCAGCCAGCAGTGTCCCCTGCTGTGCGGCCCCTCGGTGCACGCGACCGCCCGCAGCGACCAGGGCAGCGAGCCCCTGCTCATGCGCGCGATCAGCGACCAGCAGTGCATCGACGCGACAGCCGCGACGGGCCAGCCGCTCCCCCGCCCAGAGAGCATCGCCACCGTTGTTGCCCGAACCGACCAGCAGCACGATGCGGGCGCCGACCACGCCACCACGGACCTCGTCGAGCAGTCTGGTGCAGCGGATCGCCAAGGCGTGTGCGGCCCGCTGCATGAGCGCACCCTCGGGCACAACGCGGAACTCGGCCTCCTCCGCCGCCCTCACCTGCTCGACGCTTCTCAGCTCGATCACGACAACTCCCGCACGCTGCGCGCCCCGTCACCCTCAGGGGCGCTCCGCACGCT
>JAFMFD010000127.1 GCA_017856385.1 Actinomycetota bacterium | reverse complement strand
TCCCCGGTCGTCTAGTGGCAGGACAGCGGACTTTGAATCCGTCAACGGAGGTTCGACCCCTCCCCGGGGAGCCGCCCCGATCGCTAGGGCCGGGAGAGCAGCGGAGCCCCCGCTGACGCCCAGGCCCCGGTGATCGTCGACGTGAGATAGGCGATCGCAGCGGGGTCCTTGGACACCGAGAGCGCATCGGGCAGGCCGAGCCGATCAGTGTCGAACGTGGAGTGAAGGGTCGGGAAGACCTTGCGCACGACCGTGGTCGGGAGCATGCCAGGTGGGACGTACACCGAGCCTGGCGGCTTCGGGCAGGACGTGGTGCAGGGGAGGATCAACTGGCTGTAGACGGGAACGGTCCCGTCGGTGCGCAGGCGACCCGCCGGTGTGCTGCTCGGCGGGGTGTCGGCGTTGCCGCACTCACGTCCGCAGTAATTGCCTGCGATGAGCGTGACGGCGACCCCGTCAAGCGCCCCGACCTGCTGCATGTCCCAACTGGTGGGCCCCGGCTTTGCGTGGCCACCCGTCTCGAGCACATGGATGGCCCCGGCGCCACCCTGGCTCTCGTAGATGGCGAGGCCACGGCCTGCCTCGGCGTACTGGCGGCCCCAGCTCCTGGCGACCTGGGCCGTGAAGCGGGCCGGATCGGACGCGATGTCGTACGTGGGCGCGCCGAGGTGGGGCGAGTTCAGCGTCACAAGTGTGGGGATGCTCACACCGGCATCGACGGCCGAGCGCGCGTACGAGAAGCCCGGCGCCATCGAAGCGGCAGGTGGCTGACGCTTGAGCGCGGCGATGGTCGCACGCGCGACCACGCCGCCATAGCTGTAACCGACGAGGTCGAATGTCGTGTAACCGTAGGTCTCGTTGAGATACCCCAGGAAGCCGAGCACGGCCTGCCCGGCCTGGGTCGGATACCCGGTGGTGTTCCACTGGACCTCCAACGGGGGCTGGGGCGGGCACCCGGTCTTGCCGAACGTGCTTCCGTACAGGTTGCCGAAGCCGGGTGCGGTGAAGACGGGCAGGCCGGCATCAACGAGCCCCTGGATGTAGGTCGGCCGTCCGCGATCGCAGGCAGCCCATGGGGTCGTGAAGGCGTGGGCGCTGCCGCCACCCTCGATGACGACGACCGCTCGGCCGCCTGTCTGCGCTGCGGGCTTGGCGCTTTCGGTGACGGAGTCAGCCGCGGCGGGAATCCCTGTCATCGTCAGCGCCACGAGGGTGACACCACCGAGAAGCAGACTCGTTGCACGGTTCATGCCCGGCGCCTTGCACACGATGAGCGCCCCGGGAACTCTTGGAGCCTTCTCAGAACCGCAATCGTCCGGAATCCCCAACTGGCACAATGCGGCAGCGGGCCCGTCGGCCCATGACCTCAGGAGGAGAACATGCGCGGGATGTTCACCGGCGTGGCCGTCGCCGTGGCCGTGCTCGCTGGCGGTCTCGTCGCGGCGCCTGTCGCCCAGGCCGCTGTCGACGTCACCCTCGACAAGGTGACCGTCGCCCCGCCCAAGGCCGGCAAGCGGGCCAACGTCATAGTCAACGCCACCGTCGCCCAGGAGCAGTACGCGGACATCTCCGTCGACGTCACGCTGACCGGCTTCATGGCGATGAGCATGCTGCCCTTCGGCGACGGCGCCTGCCCCAAGAAGCTCGTCCAGGTCAAGGCGCCTGCGGAGGTGTTCCAGTGCGGCTGGACCCAGAACGGCAAGGACGCCGTCCTGAACATGGCGCTCAAGGGCACCTTCCCGTCGTCGAAGCTGCGGATCACGATCCGCAAGGCCGCGGTCGTGAACCCGAGCGCGCCGGGGGACTACGCCGTCAAGGTGTCCAGCTGGGCGTTCTCCCCGGTCACGACCGACGTCACCATCAAGTAGCCACGGACAGTCACGCCCACCTCCGAAGGAGCCCACATGGCCGCATGGACAGCACGTCAGCAGCGGGGCCTGGGGATCTGGTACGTCGTTGTCGCGGCGATCACCCTCGTCGTGGCCCTCGTGCAGGCACCGGTGTCGGAGTGGGGGGCCTTGGGCTGGCTGCTCGGCGCTGCCGTGCTGCTCCTCGGGATCGCCGGCCTCTTCCAGGCCGTGACCGGCAGGGGCAACACGCGCTCGTCGACGATGAGCCAGGGTCGGCAGCGCAAGTGGGCCATCTTCGGCCTGGCGGCCGTGACGATCGCAGCCGTGGGGACGCTGATCGCGAACCTGGCCTCGTGGGAGGTCCAGGACACCCTGCTCGTCGGCACCTGGATGGCCCTCCTCGGCTTGTTCATCAGTCAGCTGGCGACCCTCGGCCGCGACTGACGTCCGCTCGGTAGGGTGATGCTGCCTTCCCCGGCCGATCGCGCGGTGCGCTGCGCCCGACCTGACGGAGGACCCCTGTGAGCGCGAGTCGTCCGTCCGTCGTCATCATCCTCGCCGCCGGCGAGGGAACTCGGATGAGGTCGGCGATCCCGAAGGTGCTCCACCCGATCGCCGGTCGCTCGTTGCTGGGCCACGTCATCGAGGCGGCAGCCACCCTCGAGCCCCATCACCTCGTGGTGGTGACCGGCCATGGCCGCGACCAGGTGCACGCGCACCTCGCGGAGATCGCCCCATGGGTCGTGACCGTCGTCCAGGAGGAGCAGAACGGGACGGGGCACGCGGTGCGCATCGCCCTGGCGGGCCTGGCGGACCAGGGCATCACCGCGCGGGGCGGCCCGGTGGTCGTCCTCACCGGCGACACCCCGCTGCTGAGCGGCCCCACCCTCGTCGCGCTGCTGCTGGAGCACGAGTCGACTCAGGCCTCGGCGACGGTGCTGACGGCCAGGGTGGCCGATCCCACTGGATACGGGCGCATCGTCCGCGGGGCCGACGGTGAGGTCACCGGCATCGTCGAGCATCGCGATGCGGACGATGCACAGCTGCTCATCGACGAGATCAACTCCGGAATGTACGCATTCGAGCCGGAGGCGCTTGCGCGGTCTCTCGGTCGGCTCACGACCGACAACGCGCAGGGCGAGGAGTACCTGACCGACGTCATCTCCGTGATGCGCGGCGACGGCCTGGTCGTCTCCGCGTCGGTGTGCGTGGACTCCGACGAGATCCTCGGCGTCAACGACCGGGTCCAGCTCGCCGAGGCCGCGGCCACCATGCGCGATCGGCTGAACGATCGCTGGATGCGCGCGGGCGTCACCATGGTCGACCCGGCCTCGACCTGGCTCGATGTCGACGTTGAGCTCGCCCCCGACGTGCTCCTGCGCCCGCAGGTGATCCTGCGCGGCCCCACGTCGGTCGCTTCGGGTGCGACCGTGGGCCCTGGTACGACCCTGACCTCGTGCGAGGTCGGCTCCGGCGCAGAGGTCGTCCACACCTGGGCCGAGCTGGCGGTGATCGGCGATGACGCGCATGTAGGCCCCTTCACCTACCTGCGGCCGGGCACGGTGCTGGGTCGCGGGAGCAAGGCCGGCGCCTACGTCGAGATCAAGAACTCCACGATCGGCGACGGTGCGAAGGTGCCCCACCTGTCGTACGTCGGCGACGCCGACATCGGTGAGGGCGCGAACGTGGGTGCGGCGACAGTCACCGTCAACTACGACGGCGTCGACAAGCACCGCACCGTCGTCGGCGCCCACGCGCGCATCGGCAGCGACACCATGCTCGTCGCGCCGGTGACGGTCGGCGACGGCGCATACACGGCGGCCGGCTCCGTCATCACCGACGACGTGCCCCCCGGCGCGATGGGAGTCGGCCGGGCCCGCCAGCGGAATGTCGAGGGGTGGGTGGAGCGCCGGCGCCCCGGCTCACCCGCTGCGGAGGCCGCCGAGCGCGCACGGCAGGATTCCTCCGGATCGACCTCGTCACAACCACCCTCCGAGACGGCCTAGGAGTCCAACGGTGACCCACATGTCGGCGCCCACGCAGAAGCGACTGGTCCTCCTCGCGGGACGCTCCTATCCGGAGTTGGCCGAGGAGGTGGCCGCGAACCTCGGCATCCCGCTCTCCCCGACGATGGCGTACGACTTCGCCAACGGCGAGATCTTCGTCCGCTTCGAGGAGTCGGTCCGTGGCACCGATGCCTTTGTGCTGCAGAGCCACACCACGCCGATCAACACGTGGATCATGGAGCAGCTGATCATGATCGATGCGCTCAAGCGCGCATCGGCCAAGCGCATCACGGTGATCGTCCCCTTCTATGGATACGCGCGGCAGGACAAGAAGCATCGCGGCCGCGAGCCGATCTCGGCCCGGCTGATCGCCGACCTGTTCAAGACCGCCGGGGCGGACCGCCTCATGACTGTCGACCTCCACACCTCGCAGATCCAGGGCTTCTTCGACGGCCCGGTCGACCACCTGTTCGCGATGCCGCTGCTCGCCAAGCACGTCGCGTCGCGGGTGCCCCGTGAGGAGATCACGGTGGTCTCACCCGATGCGGGCCGTGTGCGCGTGGCCGAGCGCTGGACCGACATCCTCGGTGCACCCCTGGCGATCATCCACAAGCGCCGCG
>JAFMFD010000126.1 GCA_017856385.1 Actinomycetota bacterium | reverse complement strand
CGCCTACTCGGCCCGCCGCGCGAACACCCGGGTTGATGTCTACTGCTTCGGCACCCGCCTCACCCGCATCACCCGACAACTGGACCGTCGCGACCCTGACGAGGCCATGCGCACCGCCGGAGAGTCCGTCTTCGACTGGGACGGCGGCACCCGGATCGGCGACTCCCTGCGCGAGTACACGCGGGCCGCCCGACGCTCGCGCCTCGGGCGGGGGGCGATCGTCGTCATCTGCTCCGACGGCCTCGACCGGGGCGAGCCGCAGGCGCTCTCCGAGGCGATGGAGAGCCTGTCGCGCATCGCCCACCGGGTGATCTGGGTCAATCCCCATCGAGGCGACGTCGAGGTCTACGTGCCCGCGTCGCTGGGCATGATCGTCGCCGATCCCTACATCGACGAGGTGCACTCCGGCCACAACCTCGCTAGCCTCGAGCGACTGGCCAACCGACTGGCGAAGGTGGGGTGACGATGAGGTACAGCATCTCGCTAGCAGCCGAGGGTGACCGCGAGACGACCCTCGAGGAGATCGTCGAGTTGGCGGATGCCGTGGCACCGCTCGAAGGCATCGCGACCGGCATGGGCACGATGGGCTACGGCGCCCAGATCGTCGTCGAGGCCGATTCGTCCGACGAGGCCGTGGAGATCGCCCTGGAGCGCTTCGCCGCGGCTGTGGCACGCACGTCGCTGCCTGCCTGGCCTGTCGCGTATGCCGAATCGATCGCCGAGGACGACGACTTCGAGGATGAGATCCCGTGATCCGCCTCGGCAGCCTGGCTGGCTACGCCTTCGAAGGGCCACGGGCCCTGGCGGGCTGGACGCCGCCCGCCCAGGCCGCCGTGTACGCGATCCTGGCCAAGGACAACCCCCAGCGACCGCAGGAGTTCGCGGTGATCTTCGTGGGCCACGCCGACGATCTCAGCGCGGAAGGCTTTCCCTTCCGGCATCCACGGTCATCGGCGTGGATCAAGCGGGCAGGCGGCAAGTTCAACCTGCACGTGTGCTGGCTCGACGTTCCAGGAGGAACCCGGTCGCATCGCGAGCAGATCACGCAGGAGCTGTGCGCCATCTACGCGCCGAGCTGCAATCTGGAGAAGTTCGACCAGGCGTGGAAGGACGAGTGGATCGGCGAGTACGACACCGCGATGACCGACGCCCTCACAACGCAGAAGCGGCCCACCTGAGGCGAGCCGCTCCTGACGTCCTGACCACCCTCAGGAGATGTCTACTCCGACGCTCTCCATGAAGCGTGAGCGGCGAGTGCCCATTGCGGGGCGATTGACACCTTCAGCAACGTGATCGTCGTGCACGAACGTGGCACCGACCACGATGCCCTCACCGAATCCGTACAGCAGGGGCAGCGCGCCGGCCACGACGTTTCCGGTCGTGTTGATCGCCGTCAGGCCGGGCTCGATGCGCTCAGCATCGGCCTTGATGTCCCAGACGGTGTCAGCTGCCGTCTCGAGGTTCCCGGCGACCGTCTTGAGCTGGCGACCGACGATGTAGAGGTAGATCGCCAGGCCCGCGATGAGCGCGACGACATTGATGACTGACCACAACGCGAGACCGCTCATGAGCGCACCTTGTCCAGAACTCGACCGAGGAACAGATGATGTTCGAGACCCTCCGCGAGAACGGCCTCCACGCCGCCCGCCGTGGTCGTGATGAGGGCGGTGTCGGCGGTGTTCGCCTTGGTCGCCTCGAGGGTCGTATTGATGTCAGCGACGCGCCCGTGAATCCGGTGCACGAAGATGACGAGCAGGGTGAGCAGGGCCGCAACGGCCACAACCACGACTGAGCCGAGGATGTTCGCCCACAGCCAGAGGTTCTCCACTTGAGCGTCCATGTCAGCCTCCCAGCCTTGCTCGGCCGCGCTTGAGGCCGGCGATGACGGCCAGCGCAGATTCGATGGTCTCGTTGAGCTGCTTGCGCTCGGCCTGCTGCAGTCCGCTGAGGATGCTCCCCGCCTGCGTCCCGATCCGCCACGCGAGAGCGAGGATCGACACGACGAGGACGACGACGACGAGGACGACGACGGCTCCGATGATGAAGCCGATCAGCCACCCTTCATGTCCGGTGAAGTCCATGGCCCCTCCCTAGATCGAGTCCGCGAAGGCCCGAACGGGGGCCAGGCTGGCATTGACGGACGCCACGGTGGACGGGACGGTCGCCGTCTTGTCGACGATGACCTGTACGCCGCCGTCGAGGGCGCCGAGGGTCTTCGACGTCGCGGCGAGGTGGATGATCACCCGCGTGAGCGCGAGGGCAGCAGCGGCGATGATCACCGCCCCGATGACCAGGGTGACGATTGCTTCGGCTGGCATGGTGGTCTCCTAACCCAGCAGCTTCGAGACGGGGCCGGCGTAGCGCACGGCACCATTGGCGACTTCCTTGATGACCACGTCGGTCCTCTCCAGCAGCGCCGGCGTGGTGTTCAGCTCCCCGATGAGAGCCACGCCGCCGTCGAGGGCGTCCTGCGACGCCCCACGGATCCGCTCCAACGCACCCAGCAGCGTGTTGAGCAGCGCCACGAGCACCGGGACGATCACGATGAGCAGGATCAGGTTCCCGATCCACCACAGGGTCATATGCGATCTCCGTTTCTAGCGGCTCGGGGCCGGCTCGTAGGGGAGGAAGAACCGGGCGAAGACGCGCTTGGCCGCGCGCAGGAAGGCGGTGAAGCCGATCGCCAGGCCACTGGCAGCCTGCGGGGCGTCGATCGCGTAGGGGTCGCGGCCCTCCGACATCGCGGTGATGCGAAGCTTCATCGAGCCGGCGGTCTGCTCGATGAGGACGCTCGTGACGTCGACCACGAGTCCGCGTCCGTACTGAGCGGCGGCGCCCGAGATCGACAGATCGATATTGAGCGAGACATCAGTGGCTCCGCCGAGGGGCTTCAACGAGATCTGCATGATCATCGTCGCGGAGCCGCGGCCCTTCTTGTCGGCGCCGAAGGCGTCGAGGACGAGCACCTTTCGTGCCTCGTCGCGCGACTTGATCTTGACGGAGCCGGAGAACTCCAGCTTCACCGGACCGGCGGAGATGATGACGTCGCCTTCGTACTGGTCATCACCCACCTGGTTGGTGAGGTCGGCGCCCGGGATGCACTTCGCGACCAACGGAATGTCATCGAAGAACTTCCAGACCTGGTCGACCGGCTGGTCGATCTGGAACGACTGGTTGATCAGCATGGAACCTCCCGTGGAATGAACGCTTCCGGGTCCTTCTCGAATGCCTTCCTGCACCCGGGGGCGCAGAAGTAGTAGGTCGTGCCCTCGAAGTCGAACGGACGATTGGCGGGCACCGCCTCGACCGTCATCCCGCACACGAGGTCGATGACCTCCTCCGGCTCGATCACCGGGAGCAGCGTGCGCTGCTGCGGCTTGAGGCCTCCGGCGGCGCGGATCTGCACGAGCTCCGCGAGGATCGATACTGCGATCTCGCGATGATTGGTGTGACCGAGATCGAGCCCGATCGGCACGTGAATGGCCGCCAGACGATCGGCGCTCACTCCCCGCTCGGCAAGGTAGCCACGCACGACATCACCGCGCTTGCGCGACGCGACGAGCCCGATGAATGCGGGGGTGGCGCGCAGCGCCTCCTCGAGCACCTCCTCGTCGCCATGACCCTGAGTGGCGACGATGACGGCTGACGATTGCTGGACGCTGGTGGCGCTGAAGCCCTCGGGGCTGACCAGCTCGGATCGCCAGCCGACATCACGTGCGAGGTCGACGAGAGTCATGGCCATCGGCGAGCGGCCGACGACGAGGACGTGCGGTGCTGCTGCGACGGGCTCGACGAAGATCTGCAGGGCACCATCGCTCTGGCACGAGATGGGCACGGTTATGACGCCGTCGGGCACGTGCATGCCGAGGAAGTCCTGCTCCTGGCCCAGCCAGATGAGCGAGGACCTTCCCTCGGCAAGCACCCGCTTGGCCTCCCGGATCAACACCGGCTCGGCGCAGGCGCCGCCGATCCACCCAAGGAGAGTGCCGTCGGGCATCACGATCGCGCGCGATCCGTAGTGCCCGGACGATGGGGGCTGGCGCCAGACGACTGTCGCCATGGCGAATGACTCGCCCCGCGCCATGAGCTCGACCGCGCGAGCCATGACGTCGACCCCCTCCATGGGTGACTGCTCGGGCACGTCAGTCGACCTTGACCGGCGGCATACCCGAGATGTCGTTACCGGTGTGCAGTGCCTCGAACACCCGATTGGGCATCAGGGGCATGTCGACGTTGCGAGCCCCTGCATGCTCGATCGCGTTCATGACCGCGTTCACGAACGCGGCCGGCCCTGCGACAGTCGCGCATTCGCCGACACCCTTGGCGCCGATCGGATGGTGCGGGCACGGCGTGACGACCTCATGGAGCTCGAAGCCGGGAGTCTCCCAGGCTGTCGGCAGCAGGTAGTCCATGTAGTTCGACCCGATGCAGTTTCCGGACTCGTCGAAGGTGATGTACTGCATGTTCGCCATCGCATAGGCCTCGGTGAGACCGCCCATGACCTGCCCCTCGACGACC
>JAFMFD010000125.1 GCA_017856385.1 Actinomycetota bacterium | reverse complement strand
CCACCGTCGGCGTCATCGTCTCGATGGACACCTTCGGCCCGGTCTCCGACAACGCGCAGGGCATCGCGGAGATGTCCGGCGACGTGCACGGCGAGGGGGCCAAGGTCCTCACCAGCCTCGACGCGGTCGGCAACTCGACCAAGGCGATCACCAAGGGCATCGCGATCGCGACCGCCGTCCTCGCAGCAACGGCGCTGTTCGGCTCCTACCGCGACGCGATCGTCGGCGCAGTGGCGGAGATCGGCGAGAACGACGCGTTCAAGACGGTAGCGGATCCGGACCAGTTCTTCGGCGTCCTCAACGTCGCGAACCCGGCCAACCTCGTCGGCCTCATCATCGGCGCGGCCGTGGTGTTCCTGTTCTCCGGCCTCGCCATCAACGCGGTCTCCCGCGCTGCCGGCGCGGTCATCTTCGAGGTGCGCCGCCAGTTCCGCGAGCACCCGGGGATCATGGAGGGCACCGAGAAGCCCGAGTACGGCAAGGTCGTCGACATCGTCACGCGCGACTCGCTGCGTGAGCTGGTCACGCCGGGCATCCTCGCGGTGTTCACCCCGATCGCGGTCGGCTTCGGCCTCGGCGTCGGCGCCCTGGGCGCCTACCTGGCCGGCACCATCGCCACGGGCGTCCTCATGGCGGTCTTCCTGTCGAACTCCGGCGGGGCCTGGGACAACGCCAAGAAGTACGTCGAGGACGGCCACTTCGGCGGCAAGGGCTCCGAGGCCCACGCGGCCACCGTCATCGGCGACACCGTCGGCGACCCCTTCAAGGACACCGCCGGCCCGGCCATCAACCCGCTGATCAAGGTCATGAACCTCGTGGCCCTGCTCATCGCCCCGGCCATCGTCACCATGAGCGTGGGGGCGTCCGAGAACACGACCCTGCGCTGGGGCATCGCCATCGTGGCGGCCCTCATCGTGGTCGTGGCCGTGGTCATCTCCAAGCGCCGCCCGATCGCGGTCGGCGAGGAGGCGGTGCCAGCAACGTCACAGTCGTGACGTCGTCCGCCTTCTCGGGCGACCGACTGATGTAGTTCGGATTGGCTCGTGGCGAGGCCCCCTCCTCGCCACGGTGCCGTGACATCAGCGGTCGTCCCAGGAGGTCAGAGACATGCCGGTACGTGGTTCCCTGAGTGGCAGTCCGGAGCGTCGGCGGCGTGCCCGCACGGCTGTGACGGCGGTTGTCGCGATGGTCGCGGCGCTGCTCGTCCCCGTGCTGGGACAGGTGGCCCCGGCCTCGGCGGCGACCACTTCGACGATCGCCACGGCGGAGTACCCGATCGGCATCGCGGAAGACTCTGAGGGCAACATCTACCTCGGCGACTCTGTCGACGGAGTGCCGGCGGATGTCGGACTGACCGTCGTCCCGGCCAATTCAGGCACCCTGTTCGGGCAAGCGGTGAGTTCGAATGTCGAGCACACTCTGGTGACTCAGGCCTCGCTCGGCACGGGTGCCGTAGTCCAGGGCGTTGCCGTGCACCCCACCACCGGCGACGTGTTCTTCACGACTTCGACGGGCAACGTGTACGTCCTCCCCAAGACAAGCGGCACAGTGTTCGGCAGGTCCGTCACCGCCAACACCCCTTCGCTGATCGAGACGAATGCCGGTTTCGCCGGCGGAATTGACTTCGATTCAGCGGGCAACCTGTACGGAGCCGATGAGGCAACCGACCGAATCGTCGTCCTGGCGGTTGCCACAGGAACCTTGTTTGGTGTTCCAACCTTCGCCAACAACGTGTCAATCCTTGATAGCACAGGCACCTACTGGTGGTGGGACGTGGCTGTCGACGGAACCGGGAATCTCCTTCTCACCAGCGGTTGGTCGGCTTCGGGGGTCTATATCCTGCCGAAGGTCACCGCTAGCAACGTCTATGGCGAGGCGACCGTCACGATCAATACCCTTCAGGCGTTGAGCAAGTACTCAACGCAGGTAGGCAGCACGTATAAGCCTGCTGGGGTAGATGTGGCATCCAATGGCACGATTTACGCGTCCTATTGGAGCAGCTTTGTCTCTGCCTTGAGTCCGACAACTACGACGCTCTTTGGCACATCCGTTACGGCGAATACGGCAACGGAGCTGACGGCGTCTAATTCTCCGGTCACGAACCAAGGCGTAATGCTGGCCTCAAATGGCGACCTGATCACTGGTGGCTCGTCGCACACCTATCGAATCAACTCGACAGGGAAGCCCACAGGCGTAGTCGCTCTTGCTGCCACGCCCTCCGAGACCTCAGTGGCGCTTTCTTGGACGGCGCCTGGTGACAACGGAGGGCTTGCGATAACCGATTACACGGTCCAGTACCAGACTGTCGGTGCGGGATCCTGGACGACGTTCGGTGATGTCGCTGGAACGTCAGCGACGGTGACCGGACTATCAGCGGGGACTGCATACACATTCCGGGTTGCCGGCAAGAACAGCAATGGCACGGGCACATGGGCAACGGTTCCGGGCACGACGACCTCCCCAGCCCCCAGCGGCGGTGGAGGCGGTGGATCGAGTTCGTCATCCACCACGTCCAGCACGACGTCGAGCTCCGCGCCGGCGCCCACGGAGTCGTCAGCACCGGTCGTGCCGACCACGGCACCTGAAGCAGATCCCGCCAACGCGGGCCTGAAGCTGGGCACGGTCAATGTCCTGATCGGCGGCCAGCAGACCCAGGTCACCAGCCAGGGCAACAAGGCCGGCGGCACGGTGTCGGTGACGGGCAACGGGTGGTCGACCACCGCCGGGTCCCAGTCCGGGTCCTCGCCCGTGCCGCTCACACCGGGAGGTGCACTGAACCTCCAGACCGGTAAGCAGGCCACCATCAACGTCGCCGGGTTCTCACCCGGGTCGACGCTGGGGGTCTCGCTGCTGAGCACGCCAGTTTCGCTCGGGACGGTCGCGGTCGATGCGGCGGGAGCGGCGAGTGCGTCGCTGACGATCCCGAGTTCGGTCCCCGCCGGCCGGCACACGCTGCAGGTCAATGGCTACTCCTCGAACGGGGAGCTGCGCTCGGTGGCGTTCGGTGTCGTGGTGAGCAAGGCCAAGTCCACGGCCAAGGCCACGGTGAAGCGAGGCACGGTCACCTTCGAGCCGAACTCCTCGACCCTGTCCAGTGCCGACAAGAAGAAACTGTCGGCCATGGTGGCCCGCATCCCGAAGGCCGCCACGATCTCGGCGGTCTCGGTTGGCTACGCCTACGGCAGCAACTCGGACGGCTCGGCTGAAACCCTGGCCAAGGCCCGGGCCAAGTCCGTGCTGACCTACGTGAGCGACAGCCGGAAGCTGGCGTCGTCCAAGGCCACGGGCAAGGTCCTGCCCGCGACCGGCCGACCCGGTCAGGCGACGCTCACCCTGACCTATTCCTAGGGGGTCCTGACTTCCCTCAGGGCCTGGGATCGCCCTCACGGTGGCCGGCAGCGACACGCCGGTTACCGTGAGGGCGATTTGACAGCGGGGGCGGCTGACCCGTCAGACTCCCTGCGCTCGGTCAACGCCCGTCCTCGTCCAGAAAGGCACCCGTGGCCCCCCAGACCCTCGTGATCGTCGAGTCCCCGGCCAAGGCGAAGAAGATCGCCGGCTACCTCGGGGCCGACTACACGGTGCTGGCCTCCGTGGGGCACGTGCGGGACCTGGCCTCCAAGGCGTCCGAGCTGCCGGCCGAGCTGCGCAAGCGGCCGTGGGCCAAGCTGGCCGTCGACGTCGACGACGCCTTCCAGGCCTACTACGTCGTGCACGAGTCCAAGAAGAAGACCATCGCCGAACTGAAGAAGGCCCTCAAGGAGGCCGACGAGCTGCTGCTCGCCACGGACGAGGACCGCGAGGGCGAGGCGATCTCCTGGCACCTGATGGAGGTGCTGCGCCCCAAGGTCCCGGTGCGGCGGATGGTGTTCAACGAGATCACCCCCGAGGCGATCCGCGAGGCCGTCGAGAATCCGCGTGACCTCGACATGAAGCTCGTCGAGGCCCAGGAGACCCGCCGCATCGTCGACCGCCTCTACGGCTACCCGGTCTCCGAGGTGCTCTGGAAGAAGATCGGCCGCGACGCGAAGTCCGCGGGCCGCGTGCAGTCCGTCGCCGTGCGCCTCGTCGTGGACCGCGAGAAGGAGCGCATGGCGTTCCGCTCCGCGTCGTACTGGGACCTCTCGGCGGTGTTCGGGCCCGGCAGTTTCGATGCGTCCCTCACCAGCATCGACGGCGTGCGCGTCGCCTCGAGCGACAGCTTCGACGATCGCGGCGCGCTGAAGAAGGAGACCGTGGTCGTCCTCGACGAGGCGCGGGCCGCTGCGCTCGCCGACGAGCTGCGACCGGCGTCCTTCACCGTCCGCTCGGTGGTGCAGAAGCCCGGGCAGCGCACCCCCAAGGCACCCTTCATCACCTCGACGCTGCAGCAGGAGGCCTCGAACCGGCTGCGATGGGGCAGCCAGCGCACGATGCGCGTGGCACAGGGCCTGTATGAGAACGGCTACATCACCTACATGCGCACCGACTCGGTGAGCCTCTCGGAGCAGGCCATCTCGGCCGCGAGGTCGCAGATCCGCGACCTGTATGGCCCGGAGTACCTGCCGGATGC
>JAFMFD010000124.1 GCA_017856385.1 Actinomycetota bacterium | reverse complement strand
GCCTACTTCAGCAGCTGCTTCGCCATCACGATGCGCTGCACCTGGTTGGTGCCCTCGTAGATCTGCGTGATCTTCGCATCGCGCATCATGCGCTCGACGGGCCAGTCCTTGGTGTAGCCGGCGCCGCCGAGCGCCTGCACGGCGTCGGTCGTGATCTCCATCGCGACGTCCGAGGCGAACGCCTTCGCGGCCGCACCGAAGAAGGTCAGGTCCGCATCCTCACGCTCGCTCTTGCACGCCGCGACATACATGAGCTGACGCGCGGCCTCGAGCTTCATCGCCATGTCGGCGAGCATGAACTGCAGACCCTGGAAGGACGCGATCGGCTTGCCGAACTGGTTCCGGTCCTTGGCGTACGCCGTGGCGACGTCGAGGGCGCCCTGCGCGATCCCGATCGCCTGTGCGCCGATGGTGATGCGTGTGTGATCGAGCGTGCGCATCGCGGTCTGGAAGCCGGTACCGGGCTCGCCGACGATGCGGTCGGACGGGATCCGGCAGTTGCTGAAGAGGATCTCGCGCGTCGGCGATCCGTGGATGCCCATCTTGCGCTCGGGCGTGCCCAGCGAGAACCCCTCGTCGTCGGCGTGGACGACAAAGGCCGAGATGCCCTTCGGGCCCTTGTCGGGATCGGTCACCGCCATCACGGTGTAGTAGGTCGAGACCCCGGCGTTGCTGATCCAGCTCTTCTGGCCGTTGAGCACCCAGTCATCGCCGTCGCGCACTGCACGGGTGCGCATCGCCGCGGCATCGCTGCCGGCCTCGCGCTCGGAGAGGGCGTAGGAGAACATCGCCTCGCCGCTGGCCACCTGCGGCAGGTAGGTCTTCAGCATGGTCTCGTCGGCCGACAGCATCAGGGGCAGCGTGCCGAGCTTGTTGACCGCCGGGATGAGCGAGCTGGATGCGCAGGCGCGGGCCACCTCCTCGATCACCAGGCATGCCGCGAGCGCATCGCCGCCCTGGCCCTCGAACTCCTCGGGGATGTGGATCGCATGGAATCCGGATGCGCGGAGGGCCTCGTAGACATCCCAGGGGAACTCGCCGGTCTCGTCGATCTCGGCTGCGCGGGGGGCGATCCGGGCGTCCGCCAGCTCGCGAACGGCCTCCTTCAGGGCGCGGTGCTCTTCACTGAGGTCAAAATGTAGGAAGTCCTTGTTTCCGGCCACGGGCAAAGACTACTAGCCTTCCCGCATGACCATGCGCCTGTCCGTCATCGGCACCGGCTACCTCGGGGCCACCCACGCGGCGTGCATGGCCGAGCTCGGCTTCGAGGTCATCGGCCTGGACGTCGACCCCGCCAAGATCGAGGTCCTGACCTCCGGCCGGGTGCCGTTCTACGAGCCCGGGCTCGACGAGGTGCTCGCGCGCAACCTCGCGGCCGGGCGGGTGCGCTTCACCACCTCGTGGGAGGAGGTCGGCGAGTTCGCGGACGTCCACTTCATCTGCGTCGGCACACCGCAGGCCGCCGGCGCCCAGCGTGCCGACATGTCACAGGTCTTCGGCTCGGTCCAGGCCCTGGCCCCCCATCTGCGCCCCGGCGCCCTCGTCGTCGGCAAGTCGACGGTGCCCGTCGGCACGGCGGCCGACATCGAGCAGGTGCTCAAGGCGACGGCCGCCGCTGGGGTCGAGGTCGCCTGGAACCCGGAGTTCCTCCGCGAGGGCTTCGCGGTGCAGGACACCCTCCACCCGGACCGCCTCGTCGTCGGCGTGCGCTCGTCGCGCTCCGAGGAGCTCCTCCGCGAGGTCTACGCCCCGATCATCGCCGAGGGCACGCCCTTCCTCGTCACCGACTTCCCGACCGCCGAGTTGGTCAAGGTGGCCGCCAACTCCTTTCTCGCCACCAAGATCTCGTTCATCAACGCGATGGCCGAGGTGTGCGAGGCAGCCGGCGCCGACGTCACCCAGCTGGCCGAGGCGATCGGTCACGACCCCCGCATCGGCAACCGCTTCCTTGCGGCCGGCCTCGGCTTCGGCGGCGGCTGCCTGCCCAAGGACATCCGCGCGTTCATGGCGCGCGCCGGTGAACTCGGTGCCGATGAGGCAGTGGCTTTCCTGCGCGAGGTCGACCAGATCAACCTCCGCCGCCGCGCCCACACCGTCGACCTCGCCCGCGAGGTCCTCGACGGGTCCTTCCGCGGGCGACGCGTCACCGTCCTCGGCGCCACGTTCAAGCCCGACAGCGACGACGTCCGCGACTCGCCATCCCTCGACGTGGCCGTCGCCATGAGCAACGCCGGCGCCGACGTGGTCGTCCACGACCCCAAGGGCCTGGCCAATGCCGAGCGCGTCTACCCCCACATGGCGTACCAGGCCGACCTGCTCGAGGCCCTGCGCGGTGCCGAGCTCGTGGTCCTCGGCACCGAGTGGCGCGAGTACCGCGACCTCGACCCCGCATCGCTCGACGGAGTCGTGGCTGCTGCCCACATCATCGACGCACGCAACGTGCTCGACCCCCAGCGCTGGCGCGCCGCCGGTTGGACCTACCGCGCGCTCGGTCGCCCCACGGCATGAACGAGGCGGATGCGATCGGACGCGTCCTCACGCTGCCCACCTGGTTCGTGGTCGGGCTCGGCGACAACCCCGACCGTGCCGCCTACCGCGTGGCGCGGGGCCTGCAGCAGCACGGCCTGCGCATCGTCCCGATCCACCCGCGGGCCGAGGTCGTCCACAGCGAGCAGGGCTACGCGACCATCGCGGAGGCCGCAAACGCGGTGGGGCCGCCGGACGTCGTCGACGTGTTCGTGCGCTCCGATCGCGCCGGTGAGTTCGCCGACCAGGCCATCGCCGCGGGCGCGCAGGCCGTGTGGTTCCAACTCGGGGTGATCGACGACGACGCCGCGGCACGCGTCGAGGCGGCCGGGATGACGATGGTCATGGACCGCTGCCCGATGATCGAGTGGGCAGGTGGCTGACCCTCGCGCGTCAGTCGCGAGTCAGATTCGCGTTCTTCGCCTTCGCCTCGTCGTTGAGGCTCTCCTGGTAGCTGGTCATCGCGCGTCGCAGGTCGGGGTCTGCGACACCGAGCATGCGGACGGCGAGCAGGGCCGCGTTGCGTGCGCTGCCGATGGCCACCGTGGCCACCGGGACACCCGACGGCATCTGCACGATCGAGAGCAGCGAGTCCATCCCGTCGAGGGGCGCGAGCGGAACAGGCACCCCGATGACCGGCAGCGGGGTGAGCGAGGCGAGCATCCCGGGCAGGTGGGCTGCTCCCCCGGCACCGGCGATGATCACCGAGAAGCCGCGGTCCGCGGCCGTCGACCCGAACTCGACCATCTCGCGCGGCATGCGATGCGCCGAGAGCACCATGGCCTCGTACGGCACGCCGAAGTCCTCCAATGCGGATGCCGCCGCCTGCATCACCGGCCAGTCGGAGTCGCTGCCCATGCAGATCGCGACGACAGGCTGATCACTCATCGATGACTCCCATGAAGTAGTCGGCGGCGTGATGCCCACGCGCCAGCAGGTCGTCCAGATTCTCCCCGACCACGGTCACGTGCCCGACCTTGCGTCCCGGACGCACCTGCTTGCCGTACAGGTGCACCTTGATGCCCGGGTCGCGGGCGAGGACATGACGGTACGCGGAGTAGAGGTCGGGCACGTCGCCACCGAGGATGTTGACCATCACCGCCCACGGCGCCACGGGTGCAGGCGAGCCCAGCGGGAGGTCCAGGACCGCCCGGAGGTGGTTCTCGAACTGGCTCGTGCGAGCACCCTCGATGGTCCAGTGACCGGAGTTGTGGGGTCGCATGGCGAGCTCGTTGACGAACAGGCGCGAGCCGTCGTCGAACAGCTCCACCGCGAGCATGCCCGTGACGTGGAGGTCGCGTGCGATGCGCAGCGCGAGCTCCTGAGCCTCGACGGCTCGCTCTCCGGGCAGGCCGGGTGCCGGCGCGACGACCTCCGCGCAGATGCCGTTGGCCTGCACCGTGCGCACCACCGGGTAGGCGACCGCCTGGCCGTGCGGCGATCTCGCCACCTGCGCCGACAGCTCCTGCACGAACTCGATCCGCTCCTCCGCAAGCCACTGCGCACCCGGCGGCAGCGGGATCGCGAGCACCTCTGCGGCACGAGCCTCGTCCTCGACGACCCACACGCCCTTGCCGTCGTAACCGCCGCGCGAGGTCTTCAGCACGAACGGCCAGCCCACCTCCTCGGCGAAGGCCGCAGCGTGGTCGGGCGCCTCGATGACCCGCCACCTCGGGCACGGGACCCCGATGTCGGTGAGGGCCTGGCGCATATGGACCTTGTCCTGCGCGTGGAACAGCGCCGACGGCCCCGGACGGACGGCGACGCCCATCGCCTCCAGCTGCTCGAGATGGGCCGGCGGCACATGCTCGTGGTCGAAGGTCACAACGGCGCAGCCCTCGGCCAGGCGCTTCAGCGCTGCAAGGTCGTCATGACGGCCGAGCACCACGTCGTGGATGACCTGGGCTGCCGACTCCTGTGGATCCACCGCGAGCACCCGCAGGTCGATGCCCAGCGCCGCGGCGGGAGCCGCGCTCATGCGGGCGAGCTGGCCGCCGCCGACCATGCCGACGCGGGGGGCGCCATCGGGATGCACGATGAGAACCTACCGGGG
>JAFMFD010000123.1 GCA_017856385.1 Actinomycetota bacterium | reverse complement strand
ACCGTCAGCGCGGCAGGTATGGCCGCCCGCGGTCACGTTGTCGAGGACGATGTCGCGGCGGGGCGCATCCTGCGGAGCACCGTCATGAAGCCGGAGTCCGCCGAGATCATCGCCGAGGTCCACGCGACCCTCGACGCGTTGGTCACACCGGCCTGAGCCGCACCTGCGCCTGCCGGACGTCGCTGATCGTGGGCGCACCGAGCAGCTGCATCGTCACGCGCACCTCCTTCTCGAGGATGTCGACGACGCGCGCGACCCCTGACTCTCCACCGGCCATCAGGCCGTAGAGGTAGGCACGGCCGATGAGCACGCCCCGCGCGCCCAGGGCCACGGCCGCAACGACGTCAGCGCCGCTCATCACTCCTCCGTCGACATACACCTCGACCCGCTCGCCGACACGCGCCGCGACATCGGGCAGCAGCTCGAGCGGGGCCGCCCCCATGTCGAGCTGCCGCCCTCCGTGGTTCGAAAGGACGATTCCGTCGACGCCTGCCTCGGTCGCCAGCTCGGCGTCGGCGACGCTCTGGATGCCCTTCACCACCAGCGACCCCTGCCAGTGCTCGCGGATCCACGGGATGTCCGCAAGCGTCACGGTCGGGTCGAACATCCGCGTGAGCAGGTCACCGACCGGGCCTGACGTCGACGTCAGGTTCGCGAAGGCCAGCGGCTCGGTGGTCAGGGCGTCGAACCACCATGACGGGTGCGTCGCCATGTCGGCGAGCGTGCCGAGGTGGAGCCGCGGCGGGATGGTCAGGCCGTGCCGCACCTCGCGCGGACGGATGCCTCCCACCGCGGTGTCAACGGTCAGGATGAGGGTGTCGCAGCCCGCTGCCTGCGCTCGATGCATGAGGTCGGCAGCGATCTCACGGTCGCGGCTGACGTAGAGCTGGAACCAGCGGCGGCATTCCGGCACGGCCGCGGCGAGGTCCTCGATCGAGGTCGTGCCGAGAGTCGACAGGCCGTAGGCGATGCCCCGCTCGGCTGCCACCCGCGCAACCGCGGGCTCCCCTGCCGCGTTCATCATGCGCGTGAAACCCGTAGGCGCCAGCAGGAAAGGCAGGGCATTCGTCGCGCCGAGCACCTCGACCCGCGTGTCGACGGTCGAGACGTCGCGCAGCACCCGCGGGGTGAACTCGACTCGACGGAACGCGTCGCGGCTCCGCCGCAGCGAGGTCCCGGACATCGCGGCCCCGTCGACATAGTCGAACACCGCTCGCGGCACGCGTCGCCGTGCGACCGCCCGCACATCCATGACCGTCGCGCAGCGGCTGAGCCGGCGCTGGAGCGGTGATGTGCGCAGGTCCGGCGCGCCGATCAGGGGCAGGACCTCGTTCGGGCGGGGAAGGCGACGCTTCACGACGTGACCGGCACTAGCTCGGCGGGGGGACCCAGAACGTGAAGACGGTGACGCCGATCCCGAGGAGTCCGAGCGTGATCACGTCGATGCGCTTGGAGCGCACCGCAAGCATTCCCGCGTCGCCGTCGGGAAGCAGCAGCCGCAGGAAGGCCGCGAGGAGCACGCTGGCCGAGAGGACGACGGACCCGCGGCGGAACGCATCCATGGCGATGAGCGCCATGGCGAGGACGACTCCGGCGAGGACGACGATGATGGGCCACTCGCGCAGGATCCCGCGGGACCGACCGGGTCGAAGGACGATGACGTTGTCGTCTCCGGATCCGCTCGGGGCCATGGCCCCATCCTGACACGCGCACGAGGACCAAGGTGCCCGACGCCGCCGGGGCAGTCAGGGAAGCCAGGATGCGACGACCTCGCGGGCCATCGACAGGGCGGTCGTCCAGCCCGGCGACACCGCGTTCAGCACGTGCAGCGAGCCGGGGCCCTCCCGCACGACGAAGTCCATCTCAAGACGGTTCGCCGAGGTGTCGAACAGCTGAGCACGGATGCCGGCCCGACCCTTGACGCGGAAGTCCGCCGGCCGCACCGACGGTACGAGCTGCGCGGCCTCCCCGACCAGGCGCGAGTGCACGTACTTGGGCACCTCGGACGCCACGAGTGCCCGTGCGTCATGGTGCGGGCTGGTCAGGAAGCGCGGGAGCGTGCGTGCGACATCCCACGCCTCGCGCGCGGAGAGGCCGTGGAGCCCCGAGTAGGCCTCACGGGACATCGCCGGGATCGCCGTCGGGCCGATCTTCGCGCGACCGTTCGCGGCGACCGTCAGGTGCACACCGAGGAACGGGTTGCGCGGGTCGGGCACCGGGTAGACGTGACGACGAAGCCGGCCGGCGGGCCACGAGCCGTACCAGTACAGCCCCTTGAAGGGCAGCATGCGGTACTCCTCCCCCACGCCGAACCATCGCGCGACCGTGTCTGCGTGCAGGCCCGCCGCGTTGACCACCCGGCCGACTGACGTCCGCCCGTCACGCTCGGTGGCGATCCAGCCGGGGCCGGCCCCGACGACAGAGGATCCGAGAAGCACACGGCCGCCGCGCTCGCGCACCCGCGCAGCGAGTTGCTCGACCACGGCGACCGGATCGGCGGAGCCGGTGCTCGGCGACCACAGCGCCAGTCCCGACGTGCGCGCCAGGGGCTCCAGTTCGGCCAGCTGCTGCTCGTCCACGAGCTCGAGCTCGACACCGTTGGCCATGCCCCGCTGATGGAGGTCGTGCAGGCGCGGCAGCTCGTCATGGGATCGCGTCACGACGACCTTGCCGGTGTCACGTACGGGGATGCCGCGCTCTGCGCAGAACTCGCGCAGGAGCTTGTTGCCGACCCGGGTCAGGCGCGCCTTCATCGAGTCCGGCGAGTAGTAGAAGCCCGCGTGCAGCACCCCGCTGTTGCGCCCTGACGCATGCTGCGCGAGCGAGGACTCCTTCTCGTGCACTTCAACATCGAGGTCGGGATGAACCCGCAGGACCTCGTCGGCGATGGCCAGCCCGACGATCCCGCCGCCGATGACCGCGACGTCAGGCACCTTCGGCGGCTTCCACGACGTTTGTCAGCAGCATCGCGCGCGTCATCGGACCGACACCGCCGGGCATGGGAGCGACGAAGCCGGCCACGTCATGGACGTCTGGCGCGACGTCGCCGACGAGTCCGGCATCGGTGCGCGTGATGCCCACGTCGAGCACCGCCGCCCCCGGCTTGACGATCTCTGCGGTGATCAGGTGCGGGACTCCGGCCGCGGCCACGACGATGTCGGCCTGGCGCACGTGCGCGGCCATGTCGCGCGTGCCGGTGTGGCAGAGGGTCACGGTCGCGTTCTCCGAACGACGCGTCAGCAGCAGGCCCAGCGGACGCCCCACAGTGACACCCCGGCCGACCACCGCGACCTCCGCTCCGTCGATCGCAACGTCGTACCGACGCAGCAGTTCCACGATGCCGCGCGGAGTGCAGGGCAGCGGCGCTGGCTCGCCCAGCACGAGTCGGCCGAGGTTCATCGGGTGCAGGCCGTCGGCATCCTTTGCTGGATCCATCAGCTCCAGGACGCGGTTGGCGTCGAGGTGCCTGGGCAGGGGCAGCTGCACGATGTAACCGGTGACCGCCGGGTCGGCGTTGAGGCGACGGACCTCGTCCTCGAGCTGCGCCTGGGTCGTGTCGGCGGGCAGGTCCACGCGGATCGACTCGATGCCGACCTCCGCGCAGTCCTTGTGCTTGCCGCCCACGTAGGCGTGGGATCCCGGATCGTCGCCGACGAGCACCGTGCCCAGGCCAGGGGTGATGCCCCTTGCTCGCAGCGCCTCCACGCGCGTGCGGAGATCCTCCTTCACTGCCGCTGCGGTCGCCTTGCCATCGAGGATCGTTGCCGTCATGGCAGCCATCCTTCCATTCGCGGGATGCGCCCTTCCCTGGCACCGGCTTCGCTGACTCGGAACGCGTTCACGTGAATCATGTGCGCGCCTGGCGCTACGTGAAGCGCAGGCGGAGGGGTGGGTCGTCTCCCCACCGGAATGCCACCTCATCGCCGAAGGCCACGGGGCGCGGGGCGATGATCGAGCCCATCAGGATCACATCACCGGTGCTCAGATGGCGCCCGAGCAGCGGCGCGAGCGAAGCAGCTCGCACCAGCACGTCAGGCAGGTGGCCCGTGAGCTCTTCCGGCTCCAGCACAGTGAAATTCTCGTGTCCATGGGAGAAGGTCGCCGTCAGCACAGCGGCATCACGCAGCCCCAGATCGACGTGAGGCGCACCCAGCACATACCCGCGATGGAAGATGTTGCCCGCGAGGATCCGCTCGGGATCCTCCGGCACGTGGTCGACATCGGCCACCTCAAGTGCCGGCCCAACGGCAGCCACGTAGTCGTCGACCTGATCCACGGTGACATCCGCCGGCATCTCTCGCGAGATCCAGCAGGCAATCTCGGCCTCGATCACGGGCTTTGTCCAGCCCTCGACGTTCACCGCTGCTCCCGATGGGATCTCACCGCGGACGAGCAGATGTCCGACGATTGGACCGTCAAGACCAAGCGCGATCAAACCCGCGGCGGAACCGAAACCGACCTTCCACCCCGATTGCACATCTCCGTCAGCCAGGCACCGGTCCAGCACCGCACGCTGGCGCGCAAGTCCTGAGACGACGGACGGGAGGACAGGCGAATCGGGCACGGCCCTCAGTCCTCGTCGTCATGATGATGATGGGCCACCTCGTAGCCGGCATCCTCGAGGGAACCGGCACCGCTCCAGCCCCACACGAGCACG
>JAFMFD010000122.1 GCA_017856385.1 Actinomycetota bacterium | reverse complement strand
ACGAGGTCATCATCGCCCTCTCGTCCGGCGGTGCAGGCGAGGGACTCATCGGCTTCGAGGGTCGAGGGCGACGTACAACCACTCGGCTGCTGGACGGTGAGTTCCCCAAGTACCGGTCGCTGCTGCCGTCGGAGTCCTCCGCCGTAGCAAGCGTCGACACAGCCGCACTGACCGACGCTGTCAAGCGGGTCTCACTCGTCGCTGAGCGCAACACACCCGTGCGGCTGGCCTTCGAGGCGTCCGAACTCACCCTGCGTGCCGGCACCGGGGATGATGCCCAGGCGGTCGAGGCCATCGAGTGCCGGCTCGAGGGTGACAGCATCGACATCGCCTTCAACCCTGCGTACCTGCTGGACGGGCTCAGTGCTGTCAGCGCTGCTGTCACGCAATTCTCGTTCACGCAAGCCACTCGCCCCGCCGTGCTGACGGCCGAGGAGCACGCCGATGACTACAGGTACCTGCTGATGCCGGTGCGCCTCACCGGCTGATCCGTTGAGAGTCCGTGCAGTGCGGCTCACCGACTTCCGTTCATACGAGTCGGTCGACGTCAGCCTCCAGCCCGGCGTCTCGATCCTCATCGGTGCCAACGGGCAGGGCAAGACGAACCTCGTCGAGGCCATCGCCTACTGTTCCGTCCTCGGCAGCCACCGTGTCACGACGGATGCTCCGCTCGTGCGATCAGGTGCCGAGCGGGCCATCGTGTCGGTGGAGCTTGAGCGGGAGGGACGTCAGGCACTCGTCGAACTGGAGATCAATCCCGGTCGCGCGAATCGCGCCCGCATCAATCGCGGTTCACCCAGTAGGGCGAGGGACGTGCTGGGGATGCTCTCCTGCGTCGTGTTCGCGCCGGAGGATCTGGCACTGGTCAAGGGAGACCCGGCCGAGCGGCGTCGTTTCATCGACGAACTCCTGATCCAGAGCACTCCACGACTCCAGGCCGTGCGCTCGGACTATGAGCGGACGCTCAAGCAGCGCAATGCGCTCCTGAAGTCGGCCTACGCCACGCGTGGTTCGGGCATGCAGTCGATGCTCGAGACACTTGCGGTCTGGAACGACCAGCTCGCAGCGACCGGTGCCGAGATCGTGGCAGCGCGCCTTGCCCTCATCCACGCGATGCAGCCGCATCTGGTGCAGGCGTACGAACTGATCTCGGGGGGAGCCGCTGCGGTGAGCGAGTCGGTCGTGCGTCTGGACTACGTGCCCTCCGTCGACGGTCCAGCACCGTCGAACAGCACCATCGAGGACTGGAGGGCCGCACTCCTCGCGACGATGGAGCGCCGGCAGAAGGAGGAACTCGATCGAGGCATCACGCTGGTCGGACCTCATCGCGACGACCTGCTGCTCACCCTCGGTGACCTGCCGGCGAAGGGGTATGCGTCCCACGGCGAGTCATGGTCGATCGCCCTCGCCCTGCGCCTGGCGAGTTTCGAGCTCCTGCGCGCTGACGGTGAGGAGCCGGTACTCGTGCTCGATGACGTGTTCGCGGAGCTCGACTCCGCGCGGCGTTCTCGCCTCTCCGAGGTGCTCGTGTCCTGCGATCAGGTGCTCATCACCGCTGCCGTCCCGGAGGATGTCCCTGCCGTGCTGAACGGCGCCCGGTTCGAGGTGACGCGGGGAAGCGTCACGCCGTGGAGGCATGACGATGGATGAGGCCACGGACGACGCCACGGACGAGGCTGCCGCGGCAGCCGCGGATGCACTGCGGCGCGCGACGCGGTCGACCCAGCCGCGGCGTTCCACGTCAGGGCGCACCTCCCCGTCCCGCTCAGGCGGACGCGACCCGGCGCCGGTGTCCGTGGCGATGCAGGACCTGCTCTCCGAGCGCGGCTGGACGGCGGAGTCGGCGATAGCCGTGCTGCGAACCCGCTGGTCGGAGGTCGTCGGCGACGAGGTCGCCGGTCACGTGGCGCCCGAGGGATTCGAGGACGGCTCCCTCACGCTCCGGGCGGACTCAACGGCCTGGGCGACCCAGGTGCGACTGCTGGCCGCCGACCTGCACCGGGTAATCGACGAGGCGGTGGGCGGAGGCGTGGTCCGGGGGATCCGAGTCGTCGGCCCGCAGGCACCGAGCTGGTCCGCCGGGCCCAGGAGGGTCAAGGGCCGAGGACCCCGCGACACCTACGGCTGACGGCGTGGAGCCCCTGCGCGCGGACCGTGAGGGGGCCATGGGGGCGGTGGCAGGGTGTCGCCGTAGGGCTGCTCGTGCACAGGGGGTTCACGGCGCGACAACCGTCCCCACGGGCCGTGGTGCGGCATTCGATGTCACCGGAAACCGATAGACTTGCGGCACCACCTCGCACCCCCAGACCCTGGCGCGCCGCGCCGGAAGGGACCCGGAAGCCTGTGTCCTACGACGCCAGCGCGATCACCGTCCTCGAGGGCCTCGACGCCGTCCGCAAGCGGCCCGGAATGTACATCGGGTCCACCGGTGAGCGGGGCCTGCACCACCTGGTCTACGAGGTGGTCGACAACTCGGTCGACGAGGCGATGGCGGGCTACGCCACGCGGATCCGTGTCACCCTCCTGCCCGACGGCGGGGTGCGGGTCGAGGACGACGGCCGCGGCATCCCGGTCGATGAGCACCCGGTCGAGAAGAAGCCCGCGGTCGAGGTCGTGCTGACCGTGCTGCACGCGGGCGGCAAGTTCGGTGGCGGTGGCTACTCGGTGTCCGGCGGCCTGCACGGCGTCGGCGTCTCCGTCGTCAATGCCCTGTCCATCAGGCTTGACGTCGAGGTGTGCCGCGACGGTCACGTGTGGCGCCAGTCGTACGCCCATGGTGTCCCGCAGGCACCGCTCGAGCGGGGTGAGGCGACATCGCGGACCGGCACCACCGTCACCTTCTGGGCCGACGGCGACATCTTCGAGACCACGCGCTACGACTTCACCACCCTGGCCCGCCGGTTCCAGGAGATGGCCTTCCTCAACAGGGGTCTGGCCCTGGAGCTTGTCGATGAGCGTGCCGTGGCGCCGGTCGCCGACGAGGACGACACCGAGGTCGAGCAGGTGCGGCGCGTGGAGTACCACTACGAGGGCGGCATCGCCGACTTCGTGGCGCACCTGAATGCGAGCAAGGGCGCGGCCAACCCGTCCATCATCACGCTGGAGTCCGAGGCTGACGACCGCAGGATGAGCGCCGACATCGCCCTGCAGTGGAATGCGTCCTACTCCGAGTCGGTCTACACCTTCGCGAACACGATCAACACCACGGAGGGTGGCACGCACGAGGAAGGGTTCCGTGCAGCGCTGACGTCGCTGATGAACAAGTTCGCGCGCGAGTGGGGCATCCTGAAGGAGAGGGACGCCAACCTCAGTGGCGACGACGTCCGCGAGGGACTCACCGCGATCGTCAGCGTCAAGCTCGTCGAGCCGCAGTTCGAGGGACAGACGAAGGCCAAGCTGGGCAACACGGAGATGAAGACCTTCGTCCAGAAGGTGGTCAACGACCAGTTCGGCGAATGGCTGGAGAAGAACCCGACGGAAGGCAAGGAGATCGCGCGCAAGGCGGTGCAGGCTGCCACGGCACGCATCGCCGCGCGCAAGGCCCGCGACCTCGCCCGGAACCGCAAGGGACTCCTCGGCGGCGCAGGAATGCCGGGAAAGCTGATCGACTGCTCGAGCCGCGAGCCCGAGGAGTGCGAGGTCTTCATCGTCGAGGGCGACTCCGCGGGCGGCTCCGCACGGCAGGGGCGCGACCCCCGCACTCAGGCGATCCTGCCCATTCGCGGCAAGATCATCAACGTCGAGAAGGCGCGGATCGACAAGGTGCTGCAGAACAACGAGGTCCAGGCGCTGATATCTGCACTGGGCACCGGTGTCCAGGACGAATTCGACGTCAACCGGCTCCGGTACCACAAGGTCGTGCTCATGGCCGATGCCGACGTCGACGGCCAGCACATCCGCACGCTGCTGCTCACCCTGCTGTTCCGCTTCATGCGTCCGCTGGTCGAGCAGGGGCACGTCTTCCTGGCGCAGCCGCCGCTCTACAAGATCAAGTGGTCGCGTGAGCTGGCCGACTATGCGTACACCGAGCGCGAGCGCGAGGCCCTCATCGAGGCCGGGCTCGCGGAGGGTCGCCGCCTGCCGAAGGAGGAGGCCATCCAGCGTTACAAGGGTCTCGGCGAGATGAATGCTGACGAGCTCTGGGAGACCACGATGGATCCCGCGCGCCGCATCCTGCTGCAGGTCACGATCGACGACGCGGCGCAGGCCGACGAGATGTTCAGCGTGCTGATGGGCGAGGACGTCGAGTCCCGCCGCACCTTCATCCAGCAGAACGCCCGCGACGTGCGCTTCCTCGACATCTAGTGCACGCCCACGACGACCACCATCCGGCACTGAGGGAGACGACACGTGGCTGACGACATCGAGACTCTCGATGACACCGATCCCGGTCCGCACGGACGCATCGACCCGGTCGACCTGCAGACCGAGATGCAGCGCTCGTACCTGGACTACTCGATGTCGGTCATCGTGTCCCGTGCGCTGCCGGACGTGCGTGACGGACTGAAGCCGGTGCACCGCCGCGTGCTCTACGCGATGTACGACGGCGGCTACCGCCCCGATCGCAACTTCTCCAAGAGCGCCCGCGTCGTCGGCGACGTCATGGGCAACTACCACCCGCACGGCGACAGCGCGATCTACGACGCACTCGTGCGCCTGGCCCAGCCGTGGAGCCT
>JAFMFD010000121.1 GCA_017856385.1 Actinomycetota bacterium | reverse complement strand
GGCACGCGGTCGATGACGGACTCGATGTCCGCCGCCTCGACGATCCGGTCGATCTCGACGCGGTCGAGCACCAACTGGGTCAGGTCCATCTGGTCGAGGGTCGCCGCGACCACCCGGGTGAGGTCGACCCGGCTCAGGACCAGGCCCGTGAGGTCCATCCGGTCGATGACGGCATCGACGATGACGGGCACGAGTCGGTCCAGCGCCGCATTGACGGTCGACGTCACCGCCTGCTCGACGATGGACGCCACCGTCGTGACGGTGTACGTGGCCAGGCCCACGCCACTTGTCAGGATCTCGCGCACGGCCTGCATCGCATCGGGCGGTGTGGGCTCGGCCGGGCGCGCGACGAGGATGACCTCGCCGAACTCCGCGCCCCGCTCCACCACGATCCGATCAGCTCTCGACCTGCATGGGACCGGTCTTGGCCTGCGGGAAGTAGTCCTGGCCGATGCCGCTGCTGCGCTTGGGGATCATCACCGACCTGAACCACGAGACGATCTCGTCGCCGTCCTGGTTCAGGCCGCGGGTCTTCATCCGGATGATGCCCATCTCCGGCCGGGACGAGGACTCGCGCCGGTCGAGGCAGATGCTCTCGGCGTAGATGGTGTCGCCGATGTAGACCGGATGGGTGAGCTTGATGTCGGTCCAGCCGAGGTTGGCGACCGCGTTCTGGCTCATGTCGATGACCGACAGGCCGAGCACCAGCGCCACCGTCAGCCCGGAGTTGACGATGATCCGGCCCTGCGTGATCGGGTTGGACTGCGCAAGGTCGGCGTTGAAGTGGTTCTGGTTGGTGTTGCACGTCAGCAGCGTGAACCAGGTCGAGTCCGCCTCGCTGATGGTGCGCCCGAAGGGGTGCTGGTACGTGGTGCCGACCTCGAAGTCCTCGAAGAATCGGCCGAGCTGCGCGGGGACCACGGGGCCAGTGCTCTGATCGCTCATGTGGGCATCCTGCCCGAGTCCGCAGGACGGGGCCGGGTGGGGGCGCGTCGGCCTACTGGCCGTCCTCGTTGCGCTTGCGCCAGCGGTCCTCCATGCGATCCATGAAGCCAGAGGAGCGCGAGGGGCCGGGCGGCCCGGGGGTCGGGTCTTCGGCGCCCTCGGGAGCCTCATCGCTGGCGGGGACAGGGCCCCGGCCGGTGAAGGCGGAGTACACCAGCACGCTGCCGATCAGCATGGCGGCGAAGCCGAAGATGCCGAGCGGGGTGAAGGCCGTGGCGACACCGCCGACGAGCAGGCCGAGCCCGGCCAGGATGACCAGGACGCCGAGCGCGGCGCGACCGCGGGATCCGCGGCCGCCACGGGAGGAGCGCAGGCTGGTGGCGAACTTCGGGTCCTCCGCGTAGAGGGCTCGCTCCATCTGCTCCAGCAGACGCTGCTCATGCTCGGACAGCGGCATGAGTCACCCCTTTCTGGCCGGCAGTCCCCCGCGGGACCTGCCCCAAGGATAGGCATGAAGTCGGCGGAGCGAAACCCGTACCCCGTGGGAGACCGGTCACGATTCGGCCCGCCCGTCCTGGTCGCGCCCGCCGGCCCGGTCGCTCCCCCCGGGCAGGAGCCGGGCCGGGCGCACCGCCTCCGGCCCGAAGCGGGCCCGCAGTCCATCGACCGCGACCTCGGCCTCCCGGCGCCCGTGGTCCTCCTCGCCGAGAAGCAGCTGCCGTGGAGCGTCGTCCACGGACTGCAGCCCCTCCATGCGCACGCCCACCAGCCGGATCCGGACCCGCTCGAGGCCGAGCGCGTCGTACAGGTGGCGGGTGGCCGCGTGGATCTCCGCGCCCACGTCGGTCGGGGCGGCGAGGGTCCGCGATCGGGTGATGGTGGTGAAGTCGGCGAAGCGGATCTTGATCGACACGGTGCGTCCCACGAGTCCGGCCCGCCGCAGGCGACCGGCCACCTGGTCGGACAGCTTGAGCAGCTGCGCGCCGATGACCTGGGGATCGTCGACGTCGACCGCGAAGGTCTCCTCGTTGCCGATGCTCTTCTCCGACTCATCGGGTCGGACCGGACGGGGATCCCGGCCCCACGAGAGCTCGTGCAGGTGCTGGCCCAGGGCCGGGCCGAGGGCCCGCTGCAGGGTTGCCGCCGGGGTGTGGGCGAGGTCGCCGACGGTGCGCAGGCCGAGACGGGTGAGCTGCTCCTCCGTGCGCTCCCCCACCCCCCACAGGCTGCCCACCGGCAGGGGGTGCAGGAAGTCGATGACGCGGGCCGACGGCACGACGAGCATGCCGTCGGGCTTGGCGCGGGTGGAGGCCAGCTTGGCGACGAACTTCGTGGTGGCCGCGCCCACCGAGCAGGTGATCTGCTGCTCGTCCTGCACGCGGGCGCGGATCAGGTCGGCGATCCGGCCCGGGGCGCCAAGTCGACGTCGGGCGCCGGAGACGTCGAGGAAGGCCTCGTCCAGGGACAGCGGCTCGACCAGCGGGGTGACCGAGGTGAACAGGGCCATCACGTTGCGGCTGACGTCGGCATAGGCGCGGTGGTCGGGCTCGAGGATGACGGCCTGCGGGGCCAGCCGCCGGGCCCGCGACATGGGCATGGCCGAGTGCACGCCGAGGGCGCGTGCCTCGTAGGTGGCCGACAGCACCACGCCGCGCGTGCCCCCGCCGCCGACGATGACGGGCGTGCCGCGCAGGTCGGGTCGGTCGCGCAGCGAGACGGATGCGTAGAAGGCATCCATGTCGACGTGCAGGATCGTGCAGTCGGAGTCGTCACCGCTGAACGACACCCGCCCGCTCGGCCGTCGCACCTGGCTGCGGCTCATGCGGGCATTCTCCCGCTGCTGCCCGGGCTGGCGTGCCACAGCCCGGAGGACGGCAGCCGATCGGTGCCGGGCGGCCGGACATCGGCGTACGGGGACTGGCGGAACCCGCTCGGATGCACGAGCACCCGGCGGCGCGACCCGGGCTCCCCGTCGGTCGACCCGGCCACCAGCGCGGCCACCCCCGTGGGACCGTCGGCCTGCCACGCCCGGCGCACCAGGCCTAGGTCCCAGCAGCCGGTCGCACGGATCGACACCCCGCGCGGGCCGGTGCGACGCAGCACGCCGCGCACCAGCAGCAGCCAGGACGAGAACACCGTGCTCGCGCACGCGCCCTGCACGTCGTCGAAGAACGCGGCATCGACCGGGCCGGTGGCATCGTCGAGGGTGAGGAAGATGACGCGGCGGCCGCTGCGCACCGGCGGGGTCTGCACCGCGACCTTGACCCCGACCACGAAGAGCTCGCTGCGCGAGCGCTGACGCAGCAGGTCACGACTGCGCACGAGGGACATCCCGGCGCTGCGCAGCTGCTCGAGCATCGGCGCGTGGAAGTCGACCACATGGCGGCTGACGTCCATGCCGAGGACCTCCAACTCGGCCTGCACCCGCTCCCCCGAGGTCATCTCGGCCAGTCCGGAGGACGGCGAGGCGTCAACCGCGAGGAAGTCGTCGAACGACAGCGGCAGCTGCGCAGCCATACCCGCACCGCTTGCGCCCCCACTGCTTGCGCCCCCACCCCTCGCGCGCCCGCGCCGACGGCTACCCCTCGACCAGCGATCGAGATCGGCCACCTGCAGCAGTAGGTCGCGTCGGGTCAGATGGCCGCGAGGCCGCACGGCCTCAGGCACATCGAGCCGGTACATCGCATCGAAGGCACCCGCGACGACGAGCCGCTCCGCCGTCGGGCGCGACATCCCGCTGCGCTGCCAGGCATCCGACAGCGAGGAGTAGGGCCGACCGGCGAGGATGCCGGCGACCTCGGCCTCGCTGATCCCGCTGACCTCGGTGAGGGGCAGCCGGATGCCGGGGATCGCGGAGGCAGCGTGCTCCACGCGATCTGCCGGCGCGTGCTCCACGCGATCTGCCGGCGCGTGCTCCACGCGGTACACATCCTCGGACAGGTTGATGTCCAGGCCGAGGATGCCGATCCCGCGATGGCGCGCATCGTCGAGGATCAGCCGCTTGGGATACATGCCCGGGTCGTGGGTGAGGATGCCGGCGTAGAACGCCGCCGGGTGATGCGCCTTCAGCCATGCCGACTGGTAGGTCGGCAGTGCGAACGCCGCAGCATGGGCCTTGCAGAACCCGAACGAGGCGAAGGCGCGCAGCACCTCCCACACCCGCTCAACGACCTCGAGCCGGTAGCCGCGGCGCAGCGCCGCGGGGTAGAACCACGCGCGCACGTCGTCCTGACCCTCCGGGGTGCCCAGCGCACGCCGCGTCTCGTCGGCCTCGGCCAGGGAGCAGCCGGTCATCACCGCGACAATGCGCAGCACCTGCTCGTGGAAGACGACCACACCGTAGGTCTCCTCCAGCGCCGGTCGCAGGTCCTCGTGCAGGTAGGCAGGCTCGCTCCAGCCCTGCCGGGCGCGCAGGAAGGGCGTGACCATGTCGGACTTGACCGGGCCGGGCCGGAACAGGGAGATGTCAATGATCAGGTCGGCGAAGGTCTCCGGGGCGAACCTGCCGATCAGCTCGCGCTGCCCGGGTGACTCGATCTGGAAGCAGCCGAGGGTCTGCGTCGACTGGATGAGCGCGAACGTCGCCGGATCGTCGAGCGGCTGCGCATCGAGGTCGAGCGCCTCGCCGGTGACCCGTGCGACCTCCGCCACCGCGTGCGCCATCGAGGACTGCATCCGCACGCCGAGCACATCGAGCTTGAGCAGGCCCATCTCCTCGACGTCGTCCTTGTCGAAGTGGCTCATCG
>JAFMFD010000120.1 GCA_017856385.1 Actinomycetota bacterium | reverse complement strand
AGCAGGCGGTACTCCGGGGTCCACGCGTACCAGTAGGACCGGGCGATCCCGTACCGCAGTGAGTCCAGGTAGGTGCGCGCGACGTACGCGGGAATCTCTGCATTCGGGATCGTCCGCGCGGCGTCGCCCGTGCCCGGGTTGGTGATCCCGTAGTTGATCTCGGTCTCCCAGATCGGCAGCGGCGGAGCCTGCGCGATGCGCAGGGCCGTCTTCATCATGCCCAGCAGGAACGACCGCTCGCGCGGGGTGCCGTCGGGCAGCGGGTACAGGTGCACCGAGAACGCGTCGATCGGCCAGTTGTAGCCGCGCAGTGCCGCGAGGTACTCCGGGTAGAACTCGGTGAATCCCTTGACCCATCGCGATCCGGTGGACGCGGCGACGACGATGGCGCCGGGGACCTCGGCCTTGATGATCGCGTTGGCGCGCGCCGTCAGGTCCGCCATCAGCTCCGGGGTGCCGCGCCAGAACTGCGGGATGTTGGCCTCGTTCCAGATCTGGTACGCCGAGATGCGCCCGCCGTAGCGGCGCACGACCGCGCGGACGTAGTCCTCGAAGGCCTTCGGGTCGGCCATCGGCATCGACGACCCGGTTCCCGCGAACTCCGCTCCCGGCGCGGGTCCCACGGCGGCCCACTCCGGGGTGCCACCGAGCACGAGAAGCACCTGCTGCCCCGCCGCCTCGGCCTTGGCGACCTCGCGGTCGAGCGCTCCCCACGAGAACTGGCCCTGCCTGCGCTCGATCTGGTTCCAGGACGTGCTCACGTCCCACAGGCGCACGGTGCCCGCGTACTCCGGCGTGCCGACGATCGGGTGGTTGCCGAACAGCGTGCCGGTCACCGGGACACCGGCCTCGGGGATCGCGGCGTTGTCGGGCTGGCTCGGTCGATAGGGATTCACGACGCGGGTGACGATGGTCTTGACCTGCGGCGCGAGACCGGGACCCTTCACCTCGGTGCGCAGCCACAGCCTCCCGTAGGACTCCCCCGCATCGACAGCGAACGGCTTCGTGCCCCCGCGGGCGCGCACCCGCCAGGTCGACAGCTGCGTGAACGCGGAGCCGTCGCGCGAGGCGCTGAGCACGGCCGTGCGCGCCGCGGTCGTTGCGGCGGCAGGCACCGCGACGGAGAGGGCGAACTGCGTCAGGGCCGGCACGGATTCCGGGACGGTCATCGTGATCGGGGCACGCGCTGCCGGTACGGCATGCGGCCTGGCGGGCACGGCGCGCGGACCTGCGGGGGCGGCAACCGCGATGGACGGGGCGAGGGCGCCGACGAGGGCGATCACGACGATGGTGACGACGGACGGGACCAGGCGGCTGCGCACCCCAGGACCCTACGCCACTGCCCTGCCTAGACTCCCCTCGTGAGCGTGAGGATCTACACCGGCCCGCACTCCGATCGCGGACGCGGACCCGCCGGGTGGATCGCGTACCTGCCGTGGGCCCTCGTCGCGCTCACGATCGTGGGGCAGATCGTCTGGGTCCTCACCTCGGATGGAGCGCGCACCGCGCTGACGATCCTCACGGTCGTCACGTTCTTCCTCGCGAGCGCGACGCATGCATTCATCAGCCGCGGCGCAGGCTGGGCCATCGGCTACCTGGCGATCACCCTCGCCTTCGGCTGGGCGATCGAGCGCATCGGCCTGACGACGTCCTTCCCGTTCGGGCTGTACGAGTACGCAGGCACCCTCGGGCCGACCCTGTTCGGCGTCCCGATCGTGATCCCGCTGGCATGGTCGATGATGGCCTACCCCTGCCTCCTCGCGGCCCAGCGACTGTCGACCACCCGCGTCGGAGTGGCCCTCATCGGTGGTCTCGTCCTCGCCGCCTGGGACCTGTTCCTCGACCCGCAGATGGTTGGCGAGGGGTACTGGACGTGGTCCCAGACCGGCTGGGAGCTGCCCGGCATCGACGGCATCCCCCTGCAGAACTTCCTCGGCTGGCTGCTGGCGAGCATCGTCTTGATGTGGATCCTGGACCTGCTGCCGCGCAAGGTCGCCGGCGACGGCGTTCCCACCGTGATGCTGGTGTGGATCTACCTGTCCAACGTGCTGGCCAACGCGGTGTTCTTCGACCGTCCGGGCGTGGCCCTGTGGGGCGCCGTCGCCATGGGCATCGTGGTCGTCCCGTTCCTGTGGCGGGTCTGGAGCCAGCCGCAGTGGTGACGGGCGTGCGCGCCGCAGGGGCACTCGGACGCGGACTCGTGTCGGTCGGCACCGTGACGGCCATCGCCGTGGCCGCACACACCGCATGGAACCTGCGCAGCCTGCGACGACCGGCGCCGAGGACCCCGAGCGCGGTCCCCGGCACAGGCGACGCCCAAGCGGCCGTGCGTGAACGCGTCAGCCTCCTGATCCCGGCACGCGATGAGGCCGGCACCATCGCTGCGGCCGTGGCCTCGGCACTCGCCCAGGACGACAGCGCGGGCGAGGTGCACTGGGATCTGGAGATCGTCGTCCTCGACGACGGCTCGCAGGACAGCACCGGCGACCTCGCCGAGCGGGCCGCCGCGGGCGACCCGCGCGTGCGCGTGCTGCGCGCACCCGACGAGCCGCCGCCACCGGGCTGGCTCGGCAAGCCCTGGGCCTGTGCTCGGCTGGCACGTGAGGCGACCGGGTCGATCCTGGTGTTCGTGGACGCCGACGTGGTGCTCGACCCCCACGCCGTGGCGTCGCTCGTCGACGAGATGCGCTCGTCCGGACTGCAGATGGTCGCGCCCTACCCGTTCCAGCAGGCAGTGGGCCCGCTCGAGCGAATCGTGCAGCCGCTCGTCACATGGGCCTGGGTGGCGACGATGCCACTGGCGTGGGCCGAGCGCACGCGTCGACCCTCGCTGTCCGCGGCCAACGGCCAGCTGATCGCCATGGATGCCGACGCCTACCGAGCCGCGGGCGGGCATGGTGCGGTCGCCGGCGACGTGCTGGAGGACGTCGGCCTCATGCGCGCCTTCAAGCGGGCCGGGTTCCGCACGGCGACGGTGGACGGCTCGCATCTGGCCACCTGCCGTATGTACGAGTCCTCCGGTGCCGTCGTCGACGGCTACGGCAAGTCGCTGTGGGCGGCCTTCAACGGACCCGCGGGCTCCGTCGCCGTCAACACGCTCCTGCTGACCGCCTATGTGGTGCCACCCGCCGCCGTCGTCCTCGCCCCGCGCCGCTCGACGCGTGCCCTCGGCCTGCTCGGCTACGCGGCCGGTGTGACGAGCCGTGCCCTCGTGGCCCGGCGAACGGGCGAGCCCGTCATGCCCGATGCGCTGGCCCACCCCGCCTCGATCCTCGCCTTCGGCGTGCTCAATGCCGTGTCCTGGACCCGCCACCTGCGGGGGACGAACTCGTGGAAGGGTCGACCGGTCTCATGAGCCGGGCCGTCGTCATCGGCGCCGGGGTCGGCGGGCTGGCCGTCGCCGCACGCCTGGCCGTCCGCGGGCACGAGGTCACCATCGTCGAGCAGGCCGATCGCGTGGGCGGCAAGCTCTTCACCTACCGACGTGACGGCTACGCCTTCGACACCGGCCCGAGCCTGTTCACCCTGCCGGCGGTGTACCGCGACCTGTTCCTGAAGACCGGTGGCCCGCTGGAGGAGGCCGTCGACCTGCAGCCCGTCGAGCCCGGCTTCGGGTACCACTTCGCCGACGGCAGCTCGGTGAGCGTGCCGGGGGTGGATCCGGGCCGGGCGGCGCGGGCCTTCGGAGATGCCCTCGGCGGAAGCTCCGCACAGGACTGGCGCAACCTCATCGCACGAGGCGGCCAGATGTGGCAGCTGACCCGCGAGCCCTTCCTGCAGTCCCCGCTCGACGGCTGGCGCACGCTGCTGAAGGTCGCGACGCCGTCCGCGGTGCGCACCATCGCCCCGCGAACGTCGCTCCGCGACCTGGGCAGGCAGTACCTCGCAGACTGGCGCCTGCGGCAGGTGCTCGACAGGTACGCGACCTACTCGGGATCGGATCCGCGGCAGGCACCGGCGGTGTTCGCGACAGTGCCGTACATGGAGCAGACGTTCGGCGCCTGGCACCTCGGCGGCGGCGTCGGCACGCTCGCCGATGCGCTGCAGCGGCGCTGCCGCGAGCGCGGGGTCGATGTCCGCCTCGGTTCCGACGTCACCGAGGTCGTCGTGCGCGACGGACGTGCCGCCGGTGTGCGCCTGCTGGACGGGTCAGGGCTGGATGCGGAGATCGTCGTGGCGAATGCCGATGCGCAGCACCTCTACGCCGACCTGCTGCGCGATCCGCGCGCGAAGGGTCCGGCCCGCAGCCTCGCGAAGGCGGCTCCCGCCCTGTCGGGCTTCGTCATCCTGCTGGCCGTGCGCGGGCGAACGCCGGGGGTGCACCATCACAACGTCTGGTTCCCGCAGGAGTACGACGCGGAGTTCGATGCGATCTTCGGTCGGCAGGCGCAACCGCCGGACGACCCGGCGATCTACGCGTGCGTTCCTGACGACCCGCTCATGCGCCCGGATCCCGACAGCGAGGCCTGGTTCATCCTCGTGAACACGCCCCGTCACGGCGACGGACGGGCCGGGACGGTCGACTGGGACGCTCCCGGGCGCGCCGAGGGCTACGCGGAACGCATCCTCTCGCGCCTTGCCGAGCGCGGCACCGACATCCGCGAGCGCATCGTGTGGCGCGAGCTCCGCACCCCTGCGGATCTCGAGCGATCCACGCGCGCACCCGGGGGATCCATCTACGGGTCGTCCAGCAACGGCGCACGCGCCGCCTTCCAGCGCCCCGCGAACCGCTCGCC
>JAFMFD010000119.1 GCA_017856385.1 Actinomycetota bacterium | reverse complement strand
GTGAACGGAGTCGCCCCGTGAGCGTCACGTCCCCCGCCGGCTTCCGCGCAGCCGGCGTCACCGCCGGTCTCAAGGCGTCCGGCCGCCCCGACCTCGCCCTGGTCGTGAATGACGGGCCGCTGGCGGTCGCCGCGGGAGTCTTCACGTCCAACCGCTTCGCCGCGGCCCCTGTGCTGTGGTCGAGGCAGGTCGTCGCCGATGGCGAGGTGCGCGCGGTCATCCTCAACTCCGGCGGCGCGAATGCGTGCACCGGGCCGGAGGGCTTCGCCGACACCCACCGGACCGCCGAGCACGTGGCGGCAGCCCTGGCTGCCGCCGGCGTCGAGGTCGGTGCGGGTGACGTGGCGGTGTGCTCGACGGGCCTGATCGGGGAGCGCCTGCCGATGGAGAAGCTGCTTGCGGGCGTCGATGCAGCCGTGGTCGCCCTGTCGCCTGACGGCGGCCCGGAGGCGGCCTTGTCGATCATGACCACCGACACCGTGCCCAAGACGTCGTCCGTGGCCACCGGCGGCTACACGGTCGGCGGGATGGCCAAGGGCGCGGGCATGCTCGCCCCGGCGCTGGCCACCATGCTCGTCGTCGTCACGACGGATGCCGTCATCGACGCCGACCTCGCCGACTCCGCTTTGCGCATCGCGACCTCGCTGACCTTCGACCGGATCGACTCCGACGGCTGCATGTCGACCAACGACACCGTGCTGCTCCTGGCCTCCGGGGTGTCGGGCGTGGCACCGGACCCGGCGTCGTTCACCGACGCGCTGACCGAGGTGTGCTCGGACCTGGCCCGGCAGCTCATCGGCGATGCCGAGGGAGCATCGAAGGACATCGAGATCACCGTGGTGAACGCCGTGTCGGAGTCCGACGCCCTCGAGGCGGCGAGAGCGGTCTCGCGCAGCAACCTGCTCAAGTGCGCGATCCACGGCGAGGACCCGAACTGGGGACGGATCCTGTCCGCGGTCGGCACCACGAGCGCAGCCTTCGCGCCCGAGCACGTGAACGTAGCCATCAACGATGTCTGGGTGTGCCGATCAGGGGGTGTCGGCGACTCCCGCGACCTCGTCGACATGAGCGGACGGCTGGTCCGGATCACCGTCGACCTGGGGGCGGGCTCTGCCACGGCCAGCGTGCTCACCAACGACCTCACCGCCGACTACGTCCACGAGAACTCCGCCTACTCCACCTGAGGTGAGTCATGACTGACACGAACGCCGCCGCGGCGAAGGCCGCTGTGCTGGCCGAGGCGCTGCCGTGGCTCGAGCGCTGGCACGGCGCCACCGTCGTCGTGAAGTACGGCGGCAACGCCATGACCGATGACGCCCTCAAGGCCGGCTTCGCCGAGGACATCCTGTTCCTGCGCCTGGCGGGCCTGCGTCCCGTCGTCGTCCATGGCGGGGGCCCGCAGATCAGCGCGATGCTCGCAAAGCTCGGCATCGAGTCGCAGTTCACGGGCGGCCTGCGGGTCACCACCCCTGACGTCATGGACGTCGTCGGCATGGTGCTCGTGGGCCAGGTGCAGAGAGAACTCGTGGGCCTGATCAACGAGCACGGCCCCTACGCCGTGGGCCTGTCCGGGGAGGACGCCCAACTGTTCACCGCTGAGCGCCGGGGCGCTCTGGTCGACGGCGAGGAGGTCGACATCGGGCAGGTCGGCGATGTCGTCGCTGTGCGCCCGGACTTCGTCGAGGAGCTGCTCGACAGCGGACTCATCCCGGTCGTCTCGACCGTGGCCCGGGGTGAGGACGGCACGTCGTACAACGTCAACGCCGACACCGCAGCCGCCGCCCTGGCGATCGCGCTGGGGGCGCAGAAGCTCGTGGTGCTCACCGACATCGAGGGCCTGTATGCCGAGTGGCCGGACCGCTCCTCGCTCATCGCCGCGATCGGGACCGAGCGGCTGCGCGGGATGCTCCCGTCGCTCGAGAGCGGCATGGTGCCGAAGATGGAGGCCTGCCTGCGCGCTGTCGAGGGGGGCGTCCCGAGGGCCACGGTGATCGACGGACGTGTCCCGCACAGCGTCCTGCTCGAGGTGTTCACCGACTCCGGGATCGGGACGATGGTGCTGCCGAAGGAGCCCGTATGACGACCAGCGAGACCGCGACGGCCACGGCGCTGGAGCAGGAGCGCTGGCGTGGCGCGCTGATGGACAACTACGGCACCCCCGCCCTGGCCCTCGTGCGGGGTAGTGGCGCCCGCGTGTGGGATGCGGACGGCACCGAGTACATCGACCTGCTGGCCGGCATCGCGGTCAACGCCCTCGGGCATGCCGACCCCCGCCTGATCGAAGCCGTCGCGACGCAGCTGTCGACCATCGGCCACACGAGCAACCTGCACGCCACCGAGCCGGCGATCGCGCTGGCTGAGCGGCTGCAGCGGCTGGTCGGTGATCCCACATGCCGCGTGTTCCTGTGCAATTCGGGGGCCGAGGCGAACGAGGCGGCATTCAAGCTCGCGCGCCTGACCGGGCGGCCCGGCATGGTCGTTGCGCAGGGCTCGTTCCACGGCCGCACCATGGGCGCGCTCGCTCTGACCGCGCAGCCCGCGAAGCAGGACCCGTTCCGGCCGCTGCCCGGCGACGTCACCGTCGTGCCCTACGGCGATGTGGAATCGCTGGCTGCCGCGGTGGACTCCTCGACAGCGGCGATCCTGCTCGAGCCCATCCAGGGCGAGGGCGGCGTGATCGTGCCCCCGCCCGGCTACCTGGCGGCCGCGCGTGCGCTCGCCGACGCGCACGGGGCCCTGCTCATCCTCGACGAGGTGCAGACCGGCATCGGTCGCACCGGCGCATGGTTCGCGCACCAGCACGAGGGTGTGGCTCCTGACGTGATGACCCTGGCGAAGGGTCTGGGTGGCGGCCTGCCCATCGGTGCCGTCATCGGCTTCGGGCGTGCCGCCTCGCTGTTCACGCCCGGTTCGCACGGGTCGACGTTCGGCGGCAATCCGGTGTCGTGCGCGGCGGCGCTCGCCGTGCTCGACGCGATCGAGTCCGATGGGCTCATCGCCCGCGCGCGCGAGCTGCACGAGGTGCTCGCCGAAGGGCTCGTGGCACGAGGGCACGGGCTGGTCACCCACGTGCGCGGGCGGGGGCTGCTGATGGCGGCGGCGCTGGCGGACCCGCCGGCCGCCGACCTCGAGCGCGCCTGCCGGGAGCACGGCCTACTGGTCAATGCGGTGGCCAGCGACGCGATCCGTCTTGCACCACCGCTGGTGCTGTCGGACGCCGACGTTGCCGAGACGCTGGAGCGCTGGGACGCGGCCTGCGCCAGCGTGGTGGCCGCCCGGGCGGAGGCATGACGATCATGCACAGCACTCCGCGCACGGTCACGGCCCGCAGGGCACGCATCGCGACCCTGCTGTCGACGCATGCGGTCACCTCGCAGGAGGAGCTCGGCCACCTGCTCGACGCCGAGGGGGTCCACGTCACGCAGGCCACCTTGTCGCGCGACCTGCTGGCACTCGGCGCCCTCAAGGATGCCGACGGCCACTACGTGGTCGACGCCGCCGCGGGGCTGGACACCTCGCTGCCGCTGACCGGCCAGGAGGTCACGCTCGCCCGGCTCGCGGGGGAGCTGCTGGTGCGGGCCGAGCCGGCTGGCAACATCGCCGTCCTGCACACGCCGCCGGGGGGCGCGCAGTTCCTCGCCGGGCACCTGGACCGCAGCACCGGATTCGATACGGTCGGCACGGTCGCCGGGGACGACACCATCATCATCGTCATGCGCACCCCCGAGGACGCCGAGGAGCTGTGCCGGACGATGCTGCGCATGGCGGAGCAGAGGAGAACGCCGTGAGCGACCCCCAGCCGACTCGACTGTGGGGCGGGCGATTCGCCGACGGGCCATCCGATGCGATGGCCGCACTGAGCCTGTCCACGCACTTCGACTGGCGGCTTGCCCCCTTCGACATCCAGCAGACTCGCGCGCACGCCCGGGTGCTGCACTCCGCAGGCCTGCTCACCGACGATGAGATTGCGGCCGTGGTCGCGGCCCTCGACGTGCTCGCCGCCGACGTCGCAGCCGGCCGGGTCGTCCCCGATCCCTCGGACGAGGACGTCCACACGGCCATCGAGCGCACCCTCATCGAGCGGCTCGGCGAGCTCGGCGGCAAGCTCCGCGCGGGGCGCAGCCGCAACGACCAGGTGTCGACCGACTTCCGGCTCTACCTGCGCGACCGCGCGCGCGTCATCGCGCTTGCCGTGACGGACCTGCAGCAGGCCCTGCTGGACCAGGCCGCGGCCCACGTCGACACGTACTCGCCGGGCTTCACCCACCTGCAGCACGCCCAGCCGGTGTCGTTCGGCCACGAGCTCGCCAAGCACGTCCATGCGCTCGGCCGCGACATCGAGCGGCTCGCCGACTGGGATCGTCGCGCGGCCCGCTCGCCGCTCGGCGCCGGAGCGCTGGCCGGCTCGAGCCTGGGCCTGGACCCGCAGGCGGTCGCGGCGGAGTTGGGCTTCGACGAGGCCCTGGCCAACTCGATCGATGCCACGAGCGACCGCGACTGGGTTGCGGAGTTCCTGTTCGTCGCAGCGATGATCGGCGTGCACCTGTCCCGGATCGGCGAGGAGGTCATTCTCATGGCGTCCCGCGAGTTCGGCTGGGCGCGTCTGGACGACTCGTGGTCGACGGGGTCCTCGATCATGCCGCAGAAGAAGAACCCGGACGTCGCCGAACTTGCGCGCGGCAAGTCCGGCCGGCTCATCGGCAACCTCACCGGGCTGCTGGCCACCGCCAAGGGCCTGCCCTTCGGCTACAACCGCGACCTGCAGGAGGACAAGGAGCCGGTGTTCGACAGCGT
>JAFMFD010000118.1 GCA_017856385.1 Actinomycetota bacterium | reverse complement strand
AGGCGGCCGTCTCTACCTCGCCAAGGACTCGCGCATGTCACCGGCCATGATGGCCGCGACCTACCCTCGGCTGGCGGAGTGGCAGCGGGCCCGTAGCAGCCTCGACCCTGATGGTGTCTTCACCTCCGACCTGGCAAGGAGACTGGGACTGTGATGGATGCACTCGGCGAACCCCAGGGCGTACTCGTCCTCGGTGGCACCAGCGAGATCGCGCTCGCGACCGTGCGAGCGCTCCCGCGTGCGCGCCTGCGCCGCGTCGTGCTTGCGGGTCGGCCCTCGGCTGCGCGTGATGCTGCCGTTGCGGCGCTCACGGCGGAGGGGATCCAGGGCGTCGAGGCCGTCGACTTCGATGCTGCCGACACCTCGCAGCACGCCGCCGCCATCAATGCGGTCTTCGACGCCGGCGACGTGGACATCGCACTGCTCGCCTTCGGCGTGCTGGGCGACCAGGCCGAGGCTGAGGCTGACCCCGATGCCGCCGTCGCGGTCGCAACCGTCAACTACACGGGGGCGGTCAGCGCAGGACTTCGCGTCGCAGCACGCCTTCGGCAGCAGGGTCACGGCACGCTCGTCGTGCTGTCCAGCGTCGCGGGGGACCGCGCTCGTCGGTCGAACTTCGTGTACGGCTCGACCAAGGCGGGACTCGACGCGTTCGCGCAGGGCCTCGGCGATGCGCTGCACGGGACGGGGGCCCGCGTGCTCGTCGTCCGGCCCGGCTTCGTCCGCACGCGGATGACCGAGGGCCTGGACGAGGCACCCATGACGATCGACCCTCAGGACGTGGCCGCGATCATCATCAAGGCGCTGCGCAAGGGCAAGGAGACGGTGTACGCGCCCGGACCTCTGCGCTTCGTGATGGCCGGGCTGAAGACCGTCCCGCGACCGCTGTTCCGCAGGCTGCCGATGTAGCTCTGCACGAGCTGTTGCTGCAGCCCTACGGCTGCACGCGCTGTTGCTGCAGCGCCTCAGCGCTGCACGAGCCAGTGCCGCAGGGCGCTGCTGTAGACCAGCGTCCGCGTGCACACTGGCCCGCCCTGACCCCCGTTCGTCCATTGGGCCCACGATCGGCTCCACCCTCCGGCGGAGGCGCCTCCCCAGTCGTAGGCCGTGATCGTCTGGTCGCACGATCCGGACTCCGGGGCGGGCAGCTGCTGCAGCACGGGCGGGGGGCCGCCCGGTGCGGGAGTCTGCGCGGCGATGAGCAGGGTCGCGAGGGTCGAGAAGTTCGGCACGCCGAGGCCGGTCGTCAGGTCGTAGCCCGTGGCCGCGGAGTAGCCCGTGATGCTGGCCGACGTGTTGCCGTTGGGCGTCGACCCGGTGAAGAAGCCGGGCACGGCGGTGTCGACGGCGGACTGTGTGGTGATCGCCGTCGGCCCGCTCCAGATGTCCGATGACCACAGGTTGTTGGAGCCCTGCGTCACGTCGTTGAACGCGCTGGCGAAGGCTGGGCTGTAGATCACCTCGTGGATGTCGAGGGCACCGCCGGAGTTGTCCAGCGGTGTCATGCCGCGCGAGGTGAGCGCGGCGTTCACGTGCGCGAGGCCGACGGCCGTGAGCGGTGCCGCGGCGCTGGTGCCCATCGAGTAGGTGACACCGGTGAAGGTGCTGGTGGTTGTCGGGATCAGCCAGGTCGGCCAGCCGGCGAGTGCGGCGAGATCAGGCGAGAGCCGGCCAGTGCTGCTGGGGGCGACGGAGGCGACGCCGTTCTGGTAGGCGGGTCGGGTGACGAACGAGCTGATGCCGCCGGTGGTGCCGATACCGGGCCATTCGGTGCCTGCGCCAGAGTCCCAGTAGCAGTCGCTGTTGAGGTTCCAGTTGCGCCACGTCACCGGCATCAGGGTTTGCCCGGGCACGTAGTCCATCGGTGCGATGGGCGCGCCGTTCCAGTTCGTCGGCGCCCACATCGTGCCGCCGACGGAGAGCACATGGGCGCTCGTCGATGGCCATTGAGGTGCCATGACGTCGCGGACGCCACGCGACCAGGGCTGGCAGCCGCCGGATCCCTCGTCACCGCTCGAGACGAGAGTGATGACGCCGGACGAGGCTAGGGCCGCGAGGACGTCCTCGACGCTCGCGATCCACGCGTCCTGCGCGGCCACGGTGGTGAGTCCCTCGAGCGTGAGGAAGTAGCGCAGGGACTGCTCGAAGATTGCGTAGCTCATGCTCACAATGCAGCCACCGGTCGGCGTATCGAGTTGCGAGCGACGCCACAGCGACGCGTTCGTGCCGTCGAGACCGCAGGCATTGCCGGCGTTGATCAGTGCGGTGTAGAAGTCCAGGCCGTCGGCGATCGTGGCCGTCTTGAGGGTCGTGTTCGCCGGGAGGATGCCGGCGACCACCGTCATGTCGAGCATGGCCTCGCCACCCGCCGCCGGATTGGTGTCTCCCGCCCACAGGACATCGGTCCACGGCACGGGCGTCATCCCGCAGTCCTGCAGAAAGGTTGCGACTGTCGACTGGTAGACGCTCTGGCCGAGCTCGACGATCACCATGGTCTGCGGGGCCGGGGCGGCGGGAAGCGGGATGGGGAGCCCGACGACGGAGGCGATCATGTCGGGGGTCAGGCCCATCGTGTCCGCGCCGAAAGTGACCTCGCAGCCCGGGTCGATGTAGGCGGGGGCGGTGAAGGTATCGGCGGCCCACGCGCCGGGCGCGGGGATCAGGGCGGCCGCCGCCGCGAGGATCGCGAGGGTGCGCGCCGGACGGTGACGGCGCATGGCCCCTCCTTCGACCTCGGCACAGTAGCGATCTGCGGCGGACCGGGAATGCGGTGGCCAAATAGATAGTTGAAGGGTAAAGTAATTGCTCAGACCAAGGAGGCGTCCATGCCCGCTGTCACCGCCGACACCCTGACCCTGCCGCGCCTGGCGGACCTGCCCGCCGAGACGGGCCGGTCGGTCACCTCTCTGACCACGGCCCCCCGCGCCTTCGAGGGTGAGGGCTTTCCCGTCCAGCGGGCCTTCGCCGGGGTCCCTCTGGAGATGCTCGACCCCTTCATCCACATGGATCAGATGGGCGAGGTCGAGTACGCCGCGGGCGAGCCGAAGGGCACCCCGTGGCACCCGCACCGGGGGTTCGAGACGTTCACCTACCTGATCGACGGGGAGTTCATCCACCAGGACTCCAACGGCGGCGGCGGACGCATCCGGCCGGGAGGCACGCAGTACATGACGGCCGGCGACGGCATCCTGCATATCGAGACCCCGCCGGAGGAGCTGGTGAAGTCCGGCGGGCTCTTCCACGGCCTGCAGTTGTGGATCAACCTGCCGCGGGCGAAGAAGCGCATCGCGCCTCAGTACCAGGACCTGCAGGGGGCGGACTTCTCCCTCCTCTCGTCGGCCGATGGCGGTGCTCTCGTGCGCGTCCTCGCGGGCAGCGTCGGCGATCACGCCGGGCCGGGCATCTCCCACACCCCGCTCGCCATCACCCACATCACCATCGCGCCCGGTGCGCAGGTGGTCGTGCCGTGGCCTCGCGAGTACAACGCCCTGGCTTACGCGCTCGCGGGCTCGGGGAGTGTCGGCGCCGAGCGTCGTCCGTTCAGCGCCGGCCAGCTTGCGGTGCTCGAGCAGGGCGACTCGATCGTGCTGCGCGCCGCTGATCAGCAGGAGTCGCGCTCGCCCAACCTCGAGGTGTTCCTGCTCGGCGGTGTCCCGCTGCGCGAACCGGTCGCGGCGTACGGCCCGTTCGTCATGTGCTCGAAGGCAGAGCTGGTCGAGGCGTTCGAGGACTATCAGGCCGGTCGGCTCGGGACGATCCCCGCCGACGCGATCCAACCGCATCGGACGTCCTAGCAGTCTCGCCGCCTCGTGCGGGCTCCTCTGCGACGTCCCGCTCCTACACTCGCCTCATGTCGACCATGGAGGCATTCCGCATCGACGGCCGCGTGGCGGTCGTCACCGGCTCGACCCGGGGTATCGGGCGCTCGGCAGCCCTGGCCCTCGCTGAAGCGGGGGCGGACGTCCTCGTCACCGGACGCGATGCTGCTGCGGCGCACGAGGTTGCAGCAGCGGTCGCGGCTCGCGGCCGGCGGGCCCATACGGTTCTGGTCGACCTCACTGAGGAGGGCGCTGCCGAGCACGTGGTCGCAGAGGCGGAGCAGGGACTGGGCTCCGTGGACATCGTCGTCAACAACGCAGGCATCTGCCGCTGGAAGCCGGCCCTGGAGATCACGCCGGAGGACCTCCATGAGGTCCTGCACACCAACGTCTCCGTGCTGCTTCAGATGAGTCAGGCGGCTGCCAGGCGGATGATCCCCCGGGGAGGCGGCGTGATCATCAATGTCGGGTCGATCTCGGGGTTCATCGTCAACCGACCGCAGGAGCAGGCGTCCTACAACGCTGCCAAAGCGGCGGTGCACCAGCTGACGCGAAGCCTGGCTGTCGAGTGGGCTGACCACGGCATCCGCGTCAACGCGATCGCCCCGGGCTATGTGAAGACGGGCATAGCGCCGATCGATGACCCGCACTACGCTCCATGGTGGGTCGATCTCGCTCCTCAGCGACGCTACGCGCTGCCGGACGAGCTGGGTCCCTCATTCGTCTACCTCGCGAGCGATGCCTCGTCTTTCATGACCGGCGCGATCCTCACCCTCGACGGTGGCTATTCAGTGCCATAGCCCGCGCCGTAGGAGAAGCGCATGTGGTCAGCCACGCTGTCGGCGGTAGGTCTCCAGGTCGAAGTAGTCCCGCCACAGCGCGACCCTGCCCTCGCGAACCACGAACACGGCCGCGATGGAGATCTCGATCCATCGGCCGTCGACGAGGAAGCGGTCGGTGCGCTCGTTCATGACGGTGTC
>JAFMFD010000117.1 GCA_017856385.1 Actinomycetota bacterium | reverse complement strand
AGGTCGGAGGAATGTAGACACTGCCCTGCACCTTGCCGTCAGGGCCGACCGTCAAGGTCCCCAGGTTCACCTTGCCCGGCTGCGCATACACCGTCACCAGGGAACCTGGCTGATAGCCGGACCCGGAGACGCCCATCGATCCGCCCGGCTGGATCACCGCAGGACCAGAGCCGCCCGAGGTTCCCGTGGATCCACCAGTCGATGTCGTCGGCGCGAGAGTCGTGGTCGTCCCATTCGCACTCACCTGCACGTCACCATCGGAACTATCGGCATCCGCCGGCGTCGGCGACCCAGCGCAGAAGCACTCCGCAGCACCCGGCGCCAGGCTCGGGTCGCCACTGGGCGTGCTCGGCCACGTGATCGGCGGCACGACCGGCGGAGCCCTCGGGGCGCCCGTCGGGATCAACGGTGACGTCGGAACCGTGGGCGTGGATGTCGGAACCGTGGGCGTGGACGTCGAACCCGTGGATCCACCTGACGACCCCGTAGAAGCCGACGCGCTCGGCGTCGGCGTGGGCGTCGGGTCCGCAGCGGATCCACCACCGCTACCACCGCCACTTGCCAGCGTGGTGAACGAGACGACGGGAAGTGTTCCCCTGGTATTTCCACCAGCGTTAGTCGCCTCGGCTCGGTAGTAGTAAGTCGTGCTGGGACTCAATCCCGTGATGTTCGCGGTAACCGCGGTGTTCGATGACCCGGCGGCACTCGTCGCAGCAGTCACAGGGGTGCCCGTCAAAGTCTCCGCGTCGAACACGACCGTGCTGTAGCTGAACCCAATGAACGACGTATTCGAGCCGTTCGCATTCACGGTGGCATTCAGCGTGGCCGATGTCGTTGTGACGTTCGTTGCAGCGTTCGTCGTCACGGTTGGCGCCGATGCAGCAGCGGTAGTGAAACTGACAATGGAACCATTGGACGTGCCCTCAGAATTCGTGGCAGAAACTCGGTAGTAGTACGTGGTTCCAGGGGACAGGCCAGTGACTGAACCCGTTATGGCGCGGCTTCCCGCAGTGCCTAGGACGCTCGTCGGGCTGATGGAGGCGGCCGTGCCGCCGCCGGAGGAGATTACTGTCGAGTCTGTTCCATATTTAATTGAAAGCGCCGAGGTCGTACCGTTGTTCGCATTCACGGTCGCATTAAGTGTCGCGCTCGTGGAAGTAACACTTGCTGCCGCGTTAGTGGTCGCTGTAGGCGCCAGAGCTGTCGTGAACGAAGCAGTAGAGCTATTGGTTGTTCCCACACCATTGGTAGCGCTCGCCTTATAGAAGTATTCCGTCCCTGGCGTCAGTCCAGTCAGGGTTGCTATCACCGCCGTCGCCGTGCTTCCAGAAACACTTGTGGGACTAATGGAAGCCGAGGTACCTCCGCCACCATTTACCGTGCTGTAAACGGTGCCATAGTTGATCGATAACGCAGTGGTGGTTGAATTATTTGCCGTGACGGTGGCTCGCACACTTGCTGACGTCCCAGTAACCGACGACGCGATGCCAATCGTCACGGTAGGAGCGGATTCGGTTGCCGAAGCTGGTGGCGCGCTTACACCCGCGTAAGCAGCTACAAGAGCCACTACTGCGCCGGTACTCGCCAGTGCGCGAGCAGTCCTACGGTGGTGTCTCACCACGGAAACTCCCTTGACGATTCAGGTGGAGACAGTGCGAGACTCGCACAGCACACCCGACTCACCCTGAGGGAAGTTCGGTGTTTGCGACTTCTCAGAGGAGGGCCTGCATGACCACGCGCTCATCCACCTGCTCGAGCGTGATCTCGGCTCCCCGGTCGACCAACCGAGCAAGCCCGGTGCCGTTGCCGATCCCGTCGGTCAGCGTTCCCCGAGATCGGACGGTGAGGCGTACTCGTGTATCGCCGTCGGTGGTGTCGATGGTCACCTCGATATCGGCGATGTCGCCGTGCCGCACCGCATTGGTGACGGCCTCGGAGAGGGCGTCGACGAGGAGTCGTGAGGTGAGCGGATCACGGCGCACACGCTGCCATGTCTCATCCGAGCAGGTGACGGTGATGGTGATGACGCCAGCCCACGCACTCAGCAGCTCGTTCACCTGCTCCTGCACGTCCCAGGTCGTCGTGGCGGCCGAGTACTCGGCGAAGCGCTTTTCGATAGCCTGCAGAGCATCCTCATTGCTCTCGCCCTTCAGGGCCGATGCCACGAGCTGGCTCTGGATCGGGCCGTGGAGGAACTCGGCGGCAGCCGCTCGACGTCGGGCGACCTCACCGTGCACGCGCTCAAGAGCCTGCGCCTCCTCGGCGACCGCGACGAGCATGGCCTCCCTGCGCTGCTGGCGATCACGCGTTACAGAGTTCCAGGTTGACAGGCCAAGCCCGAAAACCACGAGCAGCACGACAGCCGGGCCTGTCGCCAGCGGAAACGGCCCCGCGATTGCCGTCACTAGCACCGATGCCACGCTCGACAGTCCGAGCGCAAATGCCGCAAAGACTCCGACGATGACGATCGGCCGGGCCCACCCCGCGTTCGGCAGCGGGATGAACCGGCGCGCAGCAGCCGCGGCGAGGGCGACGAAACTTCCGGCGATGAGCAGGTTCGCGATGGCGATCTGCCAGGACCAGCCCGTGAGCACCGACGGGAACACCACGAGTTCGACGACAACGGCCAGCACCAGCGGGTTCGGCCAATCAAGGCCTCGCAGGATGCTCTCGGTCACCTCGCCACTTGAGCGTCGTTCGGGCTCAGGGCGGATGAGATCGGGACCGGTGCCCTCGGCCAGGTAGTGGCTCTGGGCCCGCACGACAGTCTCCGAGATCTGACGGATGTGCTGAGATCCGGAAGCACCACCGCTGAGCTCGCGTTGGACCTGATCTCGAACACGTGCGATTTCATCAAGGTCGGCGGCGCGCAGCGCTTGCGGCCCTTGCTCGGCGAGCCATTGCAGCGAGGCTTGGGCCTGCCGCAGCTGTTTCTCGATGGCCGCATGGGTCCGGTAGTCGTCGACCAGGACGGCAATAAGGGCGAGCACGATCGTGCCGCCAACGAGGTTCGTGAGCAGACGCGATTCGAGTGTTGTCGCCCCAGGCCCGAAGAATGGATCACACCACTCGAGCAGGCCAACGCGTGCCGCACCCAGGCTGACGAACAAGCCAATGGCGACACCGGGCCGAGATGGACGCGGGCGATGTGGTAGCAGCGTCACCGCAGCGACCCACATGACCACTCCCAGAAGCACATGGATCGCGACCAAGGTCACTGACCAGGCGAGGGCATTGAAACCCTGCGCAGGCGCTCCCGGGAAGATGTTTCCGACCATGAGGGCCAGCGGCAGCGTGATGATCCACGACCAGATGCTCAGGGCGTTCGGTCCGCCGATCTGGTCAAGCCACCGGCGCGCGGTGGTCACGTCGCGTCGTCCCGATCGGGGTAGCCGTACGTGCGGGTGTAGAGGTTCGTGGCGATGACCCGCGGGTTCGTCCCGGCGTCGTCACTCAGGCCCAGCGCCTCGAAGGTGCGCGTCACCATCTTCTCCACCGCGCGCAGCGAGCTGCCCCGGCGCTGCGCGATCTCGTTGTTGGTCAGCCCCGCAGCGATCGCCCGCAGGATCTCCAGCTGCGCCGGAGTCAAGGAGAAGATCGGACCATCCCCGACAACGGTGACGTCCTGCTTGGGCTCGACCGCGTCCGTCAGCGCCGACTCCACCACCGCGATGAGACGGTCAGTCGAGTCCAACTTGTCCTTCTGCAGGAACGCGTACCGCTCGGGCGGCGTGATCGTGCGCTCGAACGCCCGGATCGACGGATAGTTCGTGATGAAGACCAGCCCCAGGTAGGGAGCCTTGGTGCGCAGGATGGTCGCCAGCTCGACACCGTTCGGCCGCGACCCGAGGTCGATGTCGGCGACCAGGAGGTCAGGGTCGATCTTCGGGAACGCCGCCAACGCCGCCTTGGACGAAGCGCACGCGGTGACCTCGAAGCCCGCCCGCTCGAGGGCTTCAGCGAGCAGCGTCCGGATGGGTGTCTGGTCCTCGACCAGCAGCACCCCCCGTGCAGGCCGTGGGACCACCGTCACGCTCCGAACTATCTCGACGACTCCTGCCCCGAGTCTGACCTATGTTCGGTATTTGCGACAGGCTCTGGCACCCCTGAGACGACGGACGGGCAACCGACCCTGCTGCCCATCGCGGTACGCCGTCACAGGGCCAGTTCCACCCGCGCCCCCGCCGCTGCCTTCGCCAGACCCCGGTCCAGGGTCGCGAGGGGCAATCCTCGATCCTGCGCGAGCAGGAGGTAGGCGGTGTCATACGCGGTCAGGCCGTGCTCGTGAGCCTTGAGCGCCAGCCGCTGCACAGGGGCACCCACCACGTCGGTCCGGACATCGAGTTGCTCGAACTGCTCGCACACGCCGATCACGAATGACTCGTCCACCCGACCGTTGCGCAATGCAGAGCGAAAGGCATTCGCCACCTCGGCGTGCCACAGCTCCGGCACGAGGACAAAGCCGGTGGAGACAAGCGCGTCGATCCGTGCTTCGTCCTCGGGGTCTGCGTCGCGCAGCGCCCACGTCACGGCAGCCGATGCGTCGAGCACCACGCCCCCCTGAGAACTCACGACCTGCGGCCCTCGTCTATGAGTTCGCGGGCCGACTTCTCCGTCGGTCCTCGGCGCACGCGATCCCCGAGGGCATGGATCGCTGCGATCGCGGCGGCACGATCCTCCGGCCGCGGCGCGGTGACGGGTGAGATCCGGGCGATCGGACGGCCATGCCGGGTGACGGTGACCTCGGTGCCGCTGAGCACCTCCTCTAGCACCGCGGACAGGCGGTTCTTGAGATCGTAGACGCCGATGGCACCTTCGGGGCTCAGCACACTCATGGGGTCAGGCTAGAGTCTGGCCAGAAAGCTCGTCAAGTCTGGCCAGAAGTTCGCGGCAGGCTGACGCCGTCAGGCGTCGTACCTGAGCCGTCGCGGGTCGATGAAGAGCGGGTCGGTGATGCCCTTGC
>JAFMFD010000116.1 GCA_017856385.1 Actinomycetota bacterium | reverse complement strand
CGCTGGCCGAGATCGACGACCGCGAGACCCTGCGCATCCTGCTGGCCTCCCTGCCCGAGCGCGAGCGCACGATCGTCACCCTGCGGTTCTTCCGCGGCATGAGCCAGACGCAGATCGCCGAAGAGGTCGGCGTCTCGCAGATGCATGTCTCGCGACTGCTCGCGCGCTCGCTGGCGACGCTGCGCGCCGGGCTCGCGGAGGGACCCGGGGTCTAGCGACCCTCGGCGACGTCCAGCGCACGGCGGACCGAGGGCAGGAAGCACGTCACGACACCGACCACCGCGACCACGATGAGCACCTGCCCGAGCAAGCGCGGGCCGCTGGACTGGCTCTGCGAAAGGTCGTAGCCGATCAGGCCGAGGACCAGCTGGGCGACCAGGAAGGGCGCCCGGGCCCACTCGCGGACCCGCCACCAGCCGCGGGCCACCCACAGCAGGGCAACGCCGATGGCCGCCGTGATCGCGATCAACCCGAGGAGGGCGGCGGGATTGGAGACCTCGGCGGGTCCGGTGAGGCCGACGCGGAACGCCTGCACGACGTCGTAGACCGCATACCCGACGAAGAACAGTCCCTGAAGCGCCGAGATGGCCGCGAGCACGACCAGCGAGGGTGCAGGCACCACACCAACGTAGTGATCGCACACCCGTCGGACCACTCGGACCACCGCACTACGCTCGAGGCGTGCGAGGGCTGCTGGTCGTGAACCCGCGGGCGACCACCACCTCCCCGCGCGTGGTCGACGTGATCGTGCACGCCTTCTCGGCCGAGCTCGACCTCGATGTCACCGTCACGACGCATCGCGGGCACGGGATCGCCCTCGGCGAGCGGGCACGCAGTGAGGGCATGGATGTGGTGGTCACGCTCGGTGGCGACGGCATCGTGAACGAGGTCGTCAACGGACTGCTGGGCCAGGGCTCACCGGATGACGAGGCCACGCCCGGGAGTCCCGCTCAGGACCGCGTGCCGATGCTTGCTGCGGTGCCAGGCGGGAGCGCCAACGTGTTCGCGCGCGCCCTCGGCCTGCCCAATGACGCCGTCGAGGCCACCGGTGTGCTGCTCGAGAGCCTGCGCGACGGGCGCGCGCGATCCATCGGTGTCGGCCGCGCCGGCGATCGGTGGTTCCTCGCGAACGCGGGCATCGGCATCGATGCGGAGATCATCGCCTCGATGGAGGAGCATCGGTCGGCGGGACGCGCTGCGACGCCGCTGCGGTACGTGACGACGACCCTCGCCGCCTACTTCCGGCGCACCGACCGGCGTCACCCGGCGCTCACCCTGCACCGGCAGTCGGGTATCGGCGACGGCGTGACGGAAGGGGTGTTCTTCGCCGTGGTGCAGAACGCTGCCCCGTGGACGTACCTCGGCTCGCTGCCCATCAACCCGTGCCCCGACGCCTCCTTCGACACCGGCCTGGACGTCTTCGCCCTGCGCGGCCTGAAGGTGCCCACCGCCCTGGTCGCGGCCTCCCGGATGCTGCGGGGCACGGGGCGCAGCACCGCCCGGGGCGCACTCGTGACCTGGCACGACCAGGATGCGTTTGCCGTCACCGCCGACCGGCCCATGGCCCTGCAGATTGACGGGGAGGGCATGGGGACCACGACCGGGGTGCGCTTCACCGCCCATCCGGAGGCCCTGCGGGTGGTCTGCTGACTGGCTCATCGGCCAGTCCGGTGGGATGATCGGTCTGGTGGCGTCCGATAATCGGCCGATTGAGCTCGTCACGTCCCGCCATCGTGTCCATTCTGTGACCAAAACGACAGGGCCGACACGCCCGAAACGCCCGTTCCCCCTTGTGACCCCGCCCCGTGTCTGCGACCCTTGGAGTGCCCATTGCCCGACCGAGTCGGCTGACTTCCTCCCCGCGTCCTCCGGGTGACCCCCGGAAGCCGCGACAGCGAGCCGGTTCGTGAAGGCAATCACGAGCACCGGAGACCCCGGTGCCTTCCCCAGTGGAGTGATACGCATGGACTGGCGCCACGAGGCGGCCTGCCGTGACGAGGATCCGGAGTTGTTCTTCCCGATCGGCAACACCGGTCCCGCCCTTGTCCAGATCGAGGAGGCGAAGGCGGTCTGCCGTCGCTGCCCCGTCGTGGACGAGTGCCTCCGCTGGGCCCTCGACACCGGCCAGGATGCCGGCGTCTGGGGCGGCCTGAGCGAGGACGAGCGCCGTGCCCTCAAGCGGCGCAATGCCCGGATGCGGGCCCGCAGCTCGGCCTGACGCCCCTCGGCTAGCGCGTCGCGAGCGGGATCCGCACGGTCACCGCAGTCCCCGGATCGGCCCCCTCGGCGGAGCACTCCCCATGCAGGTCGCCAGACACCAGCGACTGCACGATGCTCAGCCCCAGGCCGGCGTCGTCCCAGGTGAATCCCTCCGGCAGCCCTCGACCGTCGTCGCGCACGGCGAGGACGAGACCGTCGGGCTGCTGTTCCAGCCGCACCTCGACCTCGGATGGACGACCGTGCTCGACCGCGTTGTGCACCAACTCGGACACCACCATGGCCAGCGGCGTGGCCAGGTCGGACGACAATTCGCCCCACGATCCCGCGCGCACGATGCGCACCGAGCCGGACTCAGCCGGGTAGGCGGGCGCGAGGTCGCGGACGAGGCTGATGATGCGGTCAACGATGCCATCGAAGTCCACCGCCTCCCCGGTCATCCCCGAGAGCGATTCGTGCACGGTGGCGATGGCCGCGACGCGCAGCTCCGCCTCGGACAGGGCCTGGCGCGTCTCGTGGCTCGCCGCTCGACGGCCCTGCAGGCGGAGCATCGCCGCAACGGTCTGCAGGTTGTTCTTCACACGGTGGTGGATCTCGCGGATCGTCGCGTCCTTGCTGACCAGCGCCCGCTCGCGGCGGCGCAGGTCCGTCACGTCACGGCAGAACAGGAGCGCACCCACTCGGGCGCCTTCGCGCATCAGCGGGATGCCCTGCAGGATCACGGTCGCGGTCCCGTTCTCCAGGTCCACCGAGCCAGCCGTACGGCCCGCTGCCACGGAGGCGAGGGCCGTGTCGACCGGTCCGGGCCGATGCACGAGTCGCGCGACGAGATCGGCGAACCGAGCTCCGACCAGGTCGCGGGCCAGGCCCAGACGCCTTATGGCCGTCGTCGCGTTCGGCGAGGCGTACTCCACCTCGCCCGCAGCGGTGAGCCGCAGCATGCCGTCCCCGACCCGAGGCGCCTGACGCGGATCCCCGTCACCGTCGGTCACCGGGAAGGCCCCCGCCACGACCATGCCGAGCAGGTCGTCCGCCGACTCCAGATAGACCTCCTCCAGGTGGCCGACCACGCGCGGCGCCACCGACGCATAGCGGCCCACGATCCCGATCGGCCGACCGGCCCAGACCACCGGGTACGCCTCGAGCGCTGCCGGTGCGCCGGGCCGACCCGGATCCCGGGGCACCACCGGCTTGCCGTAGACAGCTGCCTGGTCGAGCTCCGGCCTGCGTCCGCGCGGCATGAACGAGCCGACGAGGTCGTCCGGCACGGCGGTCGGGGCCGTGGTCGGGCGCACGTGCGCGGCCGCCACGTGGCCCGCCTCGTTCCAGGTCGGGACCCACAGCACCAGGTCGCTCAGCGCGAGGTCGGCGATCGTCGACCACTCCTCGACGAGGCGCGCGAGGTGGTCAGCCTCCGCCGACGTCAGGTCGGTGCGCTCACCGACGATGCGTGCGAGGGTGCCCACGTCCCGGGACGATACGCCCTGCCGGGGGTGCTGCCGTGTCAGGACTCGTGTGCAAGGGTCATGCCGTGCCGCCGCCCGTGATCGTGCGCCCTGCGCTGCCCGCGGATCTCGACGAGGCCGCGCGGATCAGTGTGGCGGCCTACGCCGCAGCGGGCCAGCTGGAGGAGGCCAGCGCCTACGGCAGGACACTCATCGACACCCCGGCTCGCCACCGGGAGGCCGTCCTGCTCGTGGCCGAGCGGGATGGTCGAGTGGTCGGCACGGTGACCATCTGCCCGAATGGCTCGCCCTTCGCCGAGATCGGCCGGCCGGGCGAACTGGAGTTCCGCTTCCTCGCCGTTGACCCGCCTGTCTGGGGCACCGGGGTCGCCGACGCCCTCGTCGCCGAGTGCGATGCCCGGGCACGTGCGCAGGGAGCAACCCACCTCGCCATCTGCGTGCGCGACACCAACGCCGGTGCAGCCGCGATGTACGCACGACGCGGATTCACGCGGATGCCAGAGCGCGACTGGTCGCCGCTGCCCGGAGTCGATCTGCTGGCGCTGAGCCGGCCCGTCTGACCTGGCCAGTCTCACCCGAGTGAGGCGACCTCAGTCAAGGATCACCAGGACGTCGCCCTCCCGGACGACGTCACCGGGCTGGACGCTGATCTCCCGCACCGTCCCCGCGGCCTCGACAACGACGGGAATCTCCATCTTCATGGACTCCAGGATCATCAGGGTGTCGCCCACGGCGACCTCCGCGCCCACCTCGGACACCACGGAATGCACCGAGGCCACCATCTCGGCCCGGATGATCTGCTCCACGTGCACTCCCGTCGATTGCGCCTGCGCGCAGGCTACTCGCCGCCGGCCTCGTCGACGGCCGACACATCGCGGATGCGCGTGACGATCTGCGCCCGGAGCTGCTGCGGGGCCGCTGCCGCGCACGACCGGTGCACGAGGACCTTCATGGCACGCACCACGGCGAACTGCTGCTCGCAGGGCGGGCACTCCTGCAGGTGCTGGACGATGTCGATGCGCTCGACCTGGGTGGTCTCGCCATCGCTGTAGGCATGGATGACGGACAGGACGGTGGTGCACGGAGTCGTGTGCGGGCGCCCGCAGCTCATGGCCCGACCCCCTCGTCGACCTCGGCATCGGCGTCGGTATCGGCGTCGGCCTCGAGTGCGTCCGGCGCCAGAAAGCCGCGCTCGACCGCGTACTCGGCGAGCAGCTCGCGGAGCTGGCGTCGGCCCCGGTGCAGGCGCGACATCACTGTGCCCACGGGCGTGCCCATGATCTCCGCGATCTCCTTGTAGGCGAACCCCTCGACGTCG
>JAFMFD010000115.1 GCA_017856385.1 Actinomycetota bacterium | reverse complement strand
GCGTCGCGGGCCGGGTCATCTTCCAGCGCAACACCGGCAAGCTGTGCTTCGCGACTCTGCGGGCGGGCGACGGTACCGAGCTGCAGGCGATGCTCTCGCTGGCCAATGTCGGCGAGGAGTCGCTCGCGGACTGGAAGGACCTCGTCGACATCGGCGACCACGTTTTCGTCGCCGGCGAGGTGATCTCCAGCAAGCGGGGCGAGCTGTCGGTGCTCGCCGACGAGTGGCGGATGGCGGCCAAGGCCCTGCGCCCGCTGCCCGTCGCCCACAAGGCCCTCAACGAGGAGACGCGGGTGCGCCAGCGCTACGTGGACCTCATCGTCCGCCCGGAGGCCCAGCAGGTCGCACGGACGCGGGTGGAGGTCCTCGCCTCGGTGCGGCGCAGCCTGGCGGAGCGCGGCTTCCTGGAGATCGAGACCCCCATGCTTCAGACGCTCCACGGCGGCGCGGCGGCCCGGCCCTTCGTCACCCACTCCAACGCGTTCGACATCGACCTCTACCTGCGCATCGCCCCCGAGCTGTTCCTCAAGCGCGCCGTCGTCGGCGGACTCGAGAGGGTGTTCGAGGTCAACCGCAACTTCCGCAACGAGGGCGCCGATCGCACACACTCGCCGGAGTTCACGATGCTGGAGTTCTACGCCCAGTACCTCGACTACCGCGAGGTCGCCCGGATCACCCGCGAGGTGTACCAGGAGGCGGCAGTGGCGGCCACTGGCTCGTGCGTCGTCGAGCACCCGGATGGCACCGTGCTCGACCTCTCGGGTGAATGGCCCGAGATCGACCTCTACTCCTCGCTGTCGGAGGCCATCGGTGAGGAGGTTTCGCCCGCGACGCCGCGCGACCGCCTCGTCACGCTGTGCGAGAAGGACGACATCGGCTTCCACCCGACGGCCGTGCCGGGCAAGCTCGCGGAGGAGCTGTTCGAGCACCACGTGGTGTCGACGCTCGTCAACCCGGTGTTCGTCATGGACTACCCGGTCGACACCTCGCCGCTGGTGCGTGGTCATCGCACCAAGCCGGGTGTCGTCGAGAAGTGGGACCTGTACATCAACGGCATGGAGTCCGGTACCGGCTACTCCGAGCTCGTCGACCCGGTGATCCAGCGGGAGCGGCTGATCGAGCAGGCGGCCCTCGCCGATCGAGGTGACGCCGAGGCGATGCACCTCGACGAGGACTTCCTGCGTGCCATGGAGCACGGCATGCCTCCGATGGGTGGCGTCGGCGTGGGCATCGACCGCATGCTCATGGCCTTCACCGGTCTCGGCATCCGCGAGACGATCCTGTTCCCGCTCGTCAAGCCGGGGCAGGCATGACCACCGTCCGTCCGGCCCGCACCGGCGACGTGCGCGCCATCCGCTCCCTCGTCGACTTCTACTCCCCGGACGGGCGACTGCTGTCCAAGGCGACCGTCACGCTGTTCGAGGACATCCAGGAGTTCCTCGTGGCTGAGGAGGACGGCCAGGTTGTCGGGTGCGGAGCCCTGCACGTGATGTGGGAGGACCTCGCAGAGGTGCGCACCCTCGCGGTCGACCCGGAGCATGCGGGCCAAGGGCTCGGCTCGCTGCTGCTCACCGCGCTGATGGACCGGGCCCGCGAGGTCGGGGTCCGTCGGGTGTTCTGCCTGACATTCGCCGTCCCCTTCTTCGAGCGGCACGGCTTCGAACTCATCGAGGACGCACCCGTCGACCCCGGCGTCTACGAGCAGCTGCTGCAGTCCTACGACGAGGGTGTCGCTGAGTTCCTCGGCCTCGAGCGCGTCAAGCCGAACACCCTTGGCAACTCCCGGATGCTGGCCACGCTGTGAGGGTCGTGGGCATCGCCGCAGCGCTAGCTGCGTCGGCGGCCCTGCTCCTGCACGGTGCTCCCGCCCAGGCGCAGCCGGAGAGTCCGCTCGAAGGGCGGCTCATCCTGCTCGATCCAGGCCACCAGCTCGGCAACGCCAACCCGCGCTTCGCGAAGCAGATGGCGCAGACGAAGTGGAACGGCACCACCGTCAAGGGGTGCAACACGACGGGTACGGCGACCGCCAACGGCCTGCCCGAGGCCACGTTCAACTGGCGCGTCGCGAAGCAGCTGAAGGGGATGCTGGAGGCGGCGGGTGCCCGGGTCGAACTGACCCGGAAGACCAACTCGCGCGAGGCGTGGGGTCCATGCGTCTGGGACCGTGCCGGGCACGCGAACCGCATCGGCGCTGACGCGATGGTCAGCATCCATGCCGATGGCTCCTCCTCGGGCAATCGCGGCTTCTTCGTGCTCGCCCCGGGGCTGGTGAAGGGGTGGACGGAGGACGTCGTCCGGCCCGGTCGTCGACTGGCGCGGGCCATGATCTCGGGGATGGCGGATGCCGGCGCACCCCGGTCGAACTACATCCGCGACCAGCTGATGGTCTCCACCAACACCACAGGGCTGAACTTCAGCGACGTGCCGACGGTCACCGTGGAGCTGGGGAACATGCGCGATCGGGTCGATGCGCGTCGCATGGAGTCGGCTGCCGGCCAGCGCCAGTACGCGCAGTGGCTCCTCGCTGGGCTGGAGCGCTACTTCTCCAGGTCCTGACCGGGGTTGTCCATGAGACGGCGCAGGAGGTCGGCGAGCTCGTCACGCTCCGCTGCGGTGAGCGGTGCGAGGATCTCGCGCTCCTTGCCGACGAGATCCTGGAGTGCGGAGTCGACCGCGGCGAGCCCGGACGCCGTCAGCACGACCCGGACGCCGCGTCGATCGCTCGGATCGGGCTGGCGGTCCACGAGCCCTCGCTCCTGCAGTCGGTCGATCCGGTTGGTCATGGTCCCGCTCGTCACGTGGGTCAGCGCTCCCAGGCTGCCGGGCGACAGGGCGTAGGGCTCCCCGGCACGGCGCAGAGCAGCGAGCACGTCGAACTCCCACGTCGCCAGGCCATGGAGGGCGAAGGAGCGTCGACGCTCGCGGTCCAGCCGCTGGGCGAAGCGCGTGAGCCGCGACAGGGCATGCAGAGGGGTGACATCGAGGTCCGGGCGCTCGCGCTGCCAGGCCTCGATGATCAGGTCGACGTCGTCGGGCACGGCCTCATGGTAGGCGAGAATCTTGATGTCGAGATTCACGTCGTCGAGAGGATCGGCGACGAGCCGGCCCTGCAGGCGTCAGTCGCGCGGGATCGTCACGCTGCGGGGCCTGGGCTCCAGGGTCTGCAGGCCGTTCCAGGCGAGGTTGACCAGATGGGCCACGACCTCCTCCTTCTTCGGCTTGCGCACATCGAGCCACCACATGCCCGTCTGGGCCACCATGCCGACGAGCATCTGCGAGTACATCGGCGCCCACTTGGTCGACAGGCCGTGCTGCTTGAACTGCCGGGCCAGCAGGTCGTCCACCTGCTCCGCCACGTCGACGAGAAGTCCAGCGAACGTGCCGCGCCCCTCCGACCCGGGCGTGCGGACCACCGGGGTGTCACGCACGAGGATCCGGAAACCGTCGGGGTCACGGTCGATGAAGTCGAACAGGGCCATGCCGGCCCGCTCGAGCAGCGTGCGCGGGTGCACGGGGGTCTCGCCCTTCGCCGGAATCGCCAGGGCCTGCGTGATGGAGTCGAGGAGGTAGCCCATCTCGCGGTCGACGACGACGGCGTAAAGGCCCTCCTTGCCGCCGAAGTGCTCGTAGACGACGGGCTTGGAGACGTTGGCCTTCGCGGCGATCTCCTCGACGCTCACCGCCTCGAAGCCCTTGCGTGCGAAGAGGCGGCGCCCCACGTCGAGCAGCTGCTCGCGGCGCTCCTGGCCGCTCATGCGCGTGCGCTCACGCGCCTCCGCGCGCCGCGGGGTGCGGGGGGTCAGCTGGCTGACGTTGGAGGTCTCGTCCGACTCCTCGAGATCCGCGGGCAGCGACGTCATGGAAGTGCTCGGGCCGTTCAGCTGGCGGTATCCACCGGAGCCCGGTAGCCCCGGACACGGTGGGCCATCGAGGGATCGACGAGCTTGCCGACGATGCGCTCCGGCTTCGGCCAGCGGACGTCGTGCACCAGCCGGGCGCGCTCCATGCCGCGGATGATCACTGCGCTCGGGTCGATCTGGCCCTTGAACACGCCGTGGCGCGCGGCCGTGGGCTCTGCGTGGTGCAGGTTGTGCCATGACTCACCGAGCGACGGAACCGAAAGCCACCACACGTTGCTCGACATGTCGCGGGAGTTGAAGGGACGCTTGCCGAACACGTGGCAGATGGAGTTGATCGACCACGTGATGTGGTGGACCAGCGCGATGCGCAGGAGTCCGGCCCAGAAGAACGCGGTGAGCGCGCCGACCCAGGACCACGTGATGAGCCCGCCGAGCACGGCAGGCAGCAGCAGAGAGGCGGCAACGATCGCCGGGAACCAGCGGGACACGGCCTCAAGGTCCTTGTCAGCCTTGATGTCGGGGGCCCACTTCTCGATGGTGCTCTGCTGCTCGTCGAACAGCCAGCCCACGTGGGCGTAGTACAGGCCCTTCGCCACGGCGCGCGGTGTGGTGCCGAACCGCCACGGGGAGTGGGGGTCGCCGACCTCGTCGGAGTACTTGTGGTGCTTGCGGTGATCGGCCACCCACTGGCGGATCGAGCCCTGCAGCGCCATCGAGCCGGTGATGGCGAGGGCGATCTTCGTCGCGCGACCGGCCTTGAAGCTGCCATGCGTGAAGTAGCGGTGGTATCCGATCGTGATGCCGATCGCGGTGAGGGCGTAGAACCCGACAAGCAGCAGCACATCGACCCAGGACAGCCAGCCGCCCCACGCGACAGGGATCGCGGCGACGACGGCGAGGAGCGGGATCACGATGAACACCCCGATGGTCACCCGCATGCCCACGCCCTGGAGTTGCAGCTCCTCCGGCCGGGTGGTGGAGGTGAGCTCGGGGGTGGCGGTCATGGGTCTCCCTCGGTTGCGCAGGCGATATACCTACGGTTCCGTAGGTTACGGTGGCGTAGGTAACGACGTCAAGTTGAATGCTCCCACGCCGCCGAGAGTTCGGCTCGCGTTCCCCGGTCGTCTAGTGGCAGGACAGCGGACTTTGAATCCGTCAACGGAGGTTCG
>JAFMFD010000042.1 GCA_017856385.1 Actinomycetota bacterium | reverse complement strand
CTTCGAGGACGTCTCGCCCGTCGACGGGCGGCTCCTCGGGCAGGTGGCCCGCGGAGGACAGGCCGAGGCCGATGCCGCCGTCGCGGCGGCCAAGGCCGCCTTCCCGGCCTGGTCGCGGATGTCGCCCGAGGAGCGCGGCGTATTCCTCTTCCGCCTCGCCGACCTGATCGAGGCCCATGTCGAGGAGCTCGCCCAGCTCGAGACGACGGACAACGGCTCGCTGCTCCGCTCACACCGCCGCGGGGTCATGCCCCGGGTGGCCATGAACATCCGCTTCTTCGCCGAGTACGCGATCTCGCGCCTGCACCACCCGGAGTTCGAGACCCGGGGCCACACCAACCACGTCTCCTGGGACCCGTCCGGTGTCACCGTAATCATCACGCCCTGGAATGCCCCTCTCATGCTCGCCACCTGGCGCATCGGGCCAGCGCTCGCCGCGGGCGACACCGTCGTGCTGAAGCCACCTGAGTGGGCACCGCTCACCGCGTCGTACTTCGCGGACCTCACCGCGCAGGCGGGCCTGCCGCCCGGCGTCTTCAACGTCGTGCAAGGCCTCGGCCCCGAGGCGGGGGCCCCGCTGACCGAGAGCCCCGACATCGCCCGCATCTGCTTCACGGGGTCGGTGCCCACCGCCAAGGTGATCGCCCGGGCGGCGGCCGAGAACCTCGTGCCGTGCTCGTTCGAGCTAGGTGGCAAGAGCCCGACCGTCATCCTCGACGACGCGGATCTCGACCTCGCCGTCGATCTCGCGGTCGAGCAGTACGACAACGCAGGGCAGGTCTGCCTCGCTGGCACACGGCTGCTCGTCCAGGAGGGCATCGCCGACGCCTTCATTGCGCGGTTCCGCGAGCGCGCCGCCCAGATCCGGCAGGGGGATCCGCGCGACGAGGACACCCAGATCGGCCCCAACATCCACACTGCGCACATCGCCCGCGTGCAGGGCTTCGTCGATCGGGCGAAGGCCGACGGCGCCACGGTCGCCTACGGCGGTGGCGTCAACACCGACCTCGGCGCCCACTACTTCCAGCCGACGCTCGTCGTGGACGCGCCCGCCGGCAGCGAGATCCTCACGGAGGAGGTGTTCGGCCCGGTCCTCACCATGCAGACCTTCGGCAGCGACGAGGAGGGCCTTGCGCTCGCCAACGCGACGGAGTTCGGGCTGGCCGCATGCGTCGTCTCCGGCAACCGACGGCGGGCCGAGGAGTTCTGCCGCTTCCTGGTGGCGGGCACGATCTGGGTGAACTGCTTCTTCGTGCGTGATCTCTCCGCCCCCTTCGGCGGCTCCAAGAAGTCCGGCATCGGCCGCGAGGGGGGCCTGTGGTCGTTCGACTTCTACGCCGACGTCAAGAACACCGTATACAGCCCGCATGGATGGAAGGAGTAGCCATGGGCGAGTTCGTCGCTGCCGGCCTGCTCTCGCACGTGCCCACGATCATGCTGCCCGAGGCGACTAGGCGGAGCCTGAACGAGGGCAAGGATCTGTCCCTCGTGACCGGCCTGCGCGAACTGCGCACAGACGTCTTCGAGACCCTCGACTACGACACCGTGCTGGTCCTCGACTCACACTGGTTCACCACCGTGGAGTTCGTCGTCACGTCCCACGCGCGTCGAGCCGGGCTCTTCACCGCCGAGGAGCTTCCGCGCGGCATGTGCCGCATCCCGTTCGAGTGGCGTGGCGATCCTGAATTCGCCGAGGCCATTGCCTCGCACGCCGACGAGGTGGGCACCTGGATCACGCCGGTCGACGACGAGTACCTGCCGCTCTACTACCCCTCGATCAACCTCTGGAGCTACCTCGGCAAGGGGCTCGACAAGCAGTGGCTGTCGATGAGCGTGTGCCAGACCGCCGACACCGAGGACTTCCTGCGCGTCGGACGGGCCATTGGCAAGGCGATCGCGGACGTCGATCGCAAGGTCATTGTCCTCGCGACCGGATCCCTCTCCCACACGTTCTACCCGCTGCGCACGATTCGTCAGCAGCCCGAGGTCGAGCGCTCCGATCCTCGCTACCTGTTCAGCGACCGCGCCCGTGAGATGGACATGCAGCGCCTCGCCTGGTTCGCGGAAGGCCGACACGACCTCGTCCTGGACACCATGGACGAGTTCCTCACAGTGCGTCCCGAGGGCAAGTTCGCCCACTACCTGATGATGGCCGGCGCCCTCGGCGAGCGGGAGCTCACCGCCCCCGGTCGGCAGATCTCCGACTACGAGAACTCGATCGGGACCAGTCAGGTGCACGTGTGGTTCGACCGACCGGAGTCAGGATGGACGCGCAAGGGAGCCGCAGCATGACTGAATTCCGCCGCGTCCTGCTCGAGGGCGCTCCTGTTCAGGTCGTCCGGCACGGTGATGAGCTCGTCGCGGCCGACGGCCGCTCAGTGGGCGTCGACGAGGCCATCCACCTGCCGCCGGTCGAGCCGACCAAGATCATCGCCGTCCACCTGAACTACGCCTCTCGCACCGAGGAGTTCATGACGAGGCTGCCACCGGCGCCGACCTACTTCCACAAGCCCATCACCGCCCTGAACTCGCACAAGGGAGCCGTCGTGCGGCCCGAGCGCTGCAAGTGGCTGAACTACGAGGGCGAGATCGTCATCGTGATCGGTCGGGTCTGCCGCAACGTCAGCCCCGACCAGGCCCGCGACTACATCGCCGGCTACACCGTGGGCAACGACTACGGGCTGCATGACTTCCGCGACACGGATGCCGGATCGATGCTGCGCGTCAAGGGCTCCGACACCCTTGCCCCGATCGGGCCCGGCCTGGTGACCGACTGGGACTTCCACGACAAGGGCATCCAGACCCGCGTGAACGGCGTCGTCAAGCAGGACTCGACGACCGCGGAGATGGAGTGGGACATGCACTACCTCGTCGCGGACATCGCCCGCACGATCACGCTGGTCCCCGGTGACCTGCTGTTCTCGGGCACCCCCGCGTTCTCGCGCACCGTCCACCCGGGCGACGTCGTCGAGGTCGAGGTCGAGGGCCTCGGCACGCTGTCGAACACGATCGTGCAGGGGCCGGTCCCCGTGCGCGAGGACTGCGGTGCGCAGCCGTCCGAGAGCGAGGAGGTCATCTCGACGGCGATGGGCGGCGACTGGGAGTTCCGCGGGATCCGCACGCCGTCCAAGGACCTGTACCCGTCCACCGTCGAGGAGAAGGACCCGTCATGACGAGCTCCCCCGGCTTCCTCCCGCCGTACACGCCATCGGGCCGCACGGCCCTCGTCCCCGAGATGCCCTGGCACTACTCGGGCAACCTGCTGACCGTCGAGTACCGGACCGATCCGGCCAACGTGCGCGCGATCCTGCCCCCTGAGCTCGGCCTGGCGGAGGAGGATCCCGGCGCCGTCGCGTTCATCTGGGCCGACTGGCAGTCCTGCTCCGCCGGCGGGGAGGAGCTGCTCGATCCTGCACGGTCGCAGTACCTCGAGGCCTTCGTGGTGGTGCGCGCGACCTACGAGGGCGCGACCTACAGCCGGTGCGTGCTGATCTGGGTCACCACGGACTTCGCCATCGGGCGCGGCTGGTTCCAGGGCTACCCGAAGAAGCTCGGCAGCATCTTCGTGACCCGCCCCTACGGTCGCGGCAAGGCGGCCCCGCGCATTGCGGAGGGCGGCACATTCGGCGCTTCGCTTGCCGCCTACGACCACCGGCTCGCCTCCGCCCGGGTGACGCTGCGCGAGCCCGTGTCGAGCAACGGCTTCGTCAACGGCCACCGGATGCTGCACAACCGTCAGATGCCCTCCCTCGTTCCAGGCGCAGGGATGTCGATGGACCAGCTGGTGACGATGGGGGGCGTCGACGTCGACCTCGGGCAGCCGTGGCGCGGCGATGCCGAGCTCGACCTCTTCGACTCGCCCTGGGACGAGCCGGCCAGCCTGCTGCCCGTCGAGGAGATCATCGGCGGCTACTTCTGCGAGGTGGGCACGACCTTCAACGGCGGCACGCTCCTCGCCGATGCATCCCGGCCGGTCTGACAACCGCGCCCACTCTTGACTGCACGCCCCACTGGACCTAGCCTTCCGTTTGGCCCCGAACGATCTCTGATCGCGGTGAAGAAGGAGCGACGATGACCCCACCGGCACCGGTACCCCTCGCGGATGTCGACCTCACGAACCTCACCGCGTTCGAGCACCACGAGGCGTGGGGCATGTTCGAGACACTGCGCAACGAGGACCCTCTGCACTGGCAGGACGAGACGGTCGGCGACGGCCATGGATTCTGGTCCGTCGTCCGCTACGACGACATCGAGCGCGTGAACAAGGACGGCGAGACCTTCACGTCGACGAAGTTCGTGAACCTCGAGGAGCCCCCAGCGGAGTACCAGGATCTCCGTCGTTCGATGCTCGAGAGCGATGGCACGCGGCACCAGGCCCTCCGCAAGCTGCTGGCCCGTGACTTCAGCGTCGCCCAGCTGCGCCGCTACGAGGACTTCCTGCGCGGCCTTGCCCGCACCTCGATCGACCAGGCTCTGGAGATGGAGGACATCGACTTCGTCGACGCGATCGCCGCCGACTTCCCGATCAATGTCCTCGCCCGACTGCTCGATGTGCCCGACGACATGACGCCCTCGCTCATCACCTGGGGCAACGCCATCGTGGGATTCTCCGATCCGGAGCTCTCGGAGGTGCTGGTCGACAGCGACGAGGCCATGAAGTGGAAGCACCTGCCCTTCCGCAATCCGGTGTCGCTCGAGGTCTTCGAGTACGGACGCCAGCTCGCCAGGGAACGGCGTGGTGGCGAGGGCGACGACCTCGTCAGCAAGCTGGTCAACCGGATCCCCGAGGACGGGATCCCATTGACGGACACCGACTTCGACAACTACTTCCTGCTCCTCGTGGTGGCCGGCAACGAGACGACGCGCCAGGCGATGACACTGTCGATGAAGGCCCTGATGGACAACCCGGACCAGATGCAGTACTTCGTCGAGAACATGGACAAGGCTCAGCAGATGACAGAGGAGCTGATCCGCTACGCCTCGCCGGTCTACCACTTCCGTCGGACGGCCACCCGCGACGTCGAGATGCACGGCAAGACCATCAAGGAAGGCGACAAGGTCGTCATGTGGCTGGCCGCGGGCAACCGCGACCCCGAGAAGTTCAGCAATCCGTACGGCGTCGACCTCACGCGCTTCCCCAACGACCACATGACCTTCGGCAAGGGTCCGCACAGCTGCCTCGGCGCGAACCTCGCCCGCATGGAGGTGCGGATCCTGTTCGAGGAGCTGCTGCCCCGACTGGCGTCGATCGAGCAGACCGGCGAGATCGAGCGGGTGCGCAGCAACTTCGTCAATGGCGTCAAGCGCTTCCCCGTGCGCGTGAAGGCGAAGTAGCCATGGCCTCGGTGCCCGCTGACGAGTACGAGGCCGACCTCGTCGTCGCCGCGCGTGACGCCGTCGCCGATGACGTCATCCGACTCACGCTGTCCGACCCGTCCGGTGCGGAGCTGCCTGCCTGGGATCCTGGTGCCCACATCGACCTTGTCCTCGGACCGGATCTCACACGTCAGTACTCGCTGTGCGGATCACCGGGCGATCGGTCGGCCTTCACCGTCGGCGTCCTTCGAGAGCCGTCTGGCCGCGGTGGCTCCCAGATGATCCACGACACGCTGCAGGCAGGCAGCGCGGTGCGGGTGCGCGGCCCGCGCAACCACTTCGCACTGGTGCCATCGGCCGACTACGTGTTCATCGCCGGGGGCATCGGCATCACACCGATCCTGCCCATGATCACGCAGGCCGAGCAGCAGGGTGCCACCTGGACCCTGCTGTACGGAGGCCGCAGCCCGGCATCGATGGCGTTCACCGACGCCCTCGCCGCGTACGGCGATCGAGTCACCCTGATGCCCGGCACCGACATCGCGCCGATGGCTGCCGCTCTCGACGAGCGCCTCGGCACGCCCCGCCCGGGCACCCTGGTGTACGCCTGCGGTCCCGAGGGCCTGCTCGCCGCGGTCGAGGGACGCTGCGCGACCTGGCCCGCGGGCTCCCTCCACCTCGAGCGCTTCACGGCGAAGGCGATCGACGACGCTGTCGACACCGAGTTCACCGCCGTCCTCGCTCGCTCCGGCATCACGATCACTGTGCCAGTCGGGCGCTCGATCTTCGAGGCAGCACAGGACAACGGCGTGACTGTCCTCGGCTCCTGCCATGAGGGCATCTGCGGCACCTGCGAGACCGTGATCATCGAGGGAGAGGCGGACCACCGCGACTCGGTCCTGAACGCCGACGAGCAGGCGGCGAACGAGACCATGATGATCTGCGTGTCACGATGTCGATCGGCAATCATCACCCTTGACCTGTGATCGGGAGTCCCCATGCGGCGAGTGCTGTTCCTGCAGCATGACCACCTGAGCCCGCCCGGGCCGGTGGCCGAGCGCTTCGCCTCGCGCGGCTACCAGGTCGACGAGCGAGTGGTCGTGACGCCGGAGAACTACTACCAACCCAATCAGCCCTTCGACTTCCCCGACCCGCAGGACTACGACGTGCTCGTCGTCATGGGAGCGCCGTGGGGGGCCTGGGACGACGAGACGATCGGGCAGTGGCTCCTCCCCGAGCTCGAGTGGCTGCGGCAGGCGGACCAGCAGGAGGTCCCCGTGTTCGGCATCTGCTTCGGCGGCCAACTGCTCGCCCGTGCTCACGGAGGGTCCGTCGCCCGTGCGCCTCGTGCCGAGATCGGCTGGACCGCCATCTGGAGCGACGAGCCCGACCTTGTCGGGCCAGGCCCGTGGTTCCAGTGGCACTACGACCGCTGGCAGGTGCCACCGGGTGCACGGGAGATCGCGAGGGACTCCCGCGCATCGCAGGCGTTCGTGCTGCGCCGAAACCTCGCGGTGCAGTTCCACCCCGAGCTGAGTCCCGCCGGACTGAAGGGCTGGTACGGCAACGACGGGTGGGATCTCGTCGTGGCGGACGACCAGGATCCTGAAGTGCTCTACCAGCACACCCTCGCCGAAGCCGAGGCTGCCTCCGACCGCGCACATCGCCTCGTCGACGCCTTCCTCGACAAGGTCGCCCGACCCGAGTAGGCCACCGTCATCGTGGCTCCCGCTATCGTTCGGACACGGACGATCGAAGGGAGTCCCCGTGGCCGGACAGCACACCCTCGCGGAGACCGAGCGTGCAGTGCAGTCGCGCCTTGCGGACCTGACACTGGACTTCGAGGCGATGGCCGTCGTCTCGAATCTGTTCCGGGCCGCGAATGCCGTGCGCAATCACCTCGAGCGCACCGTCCTGCAGCCCCATGACCTGACGTGGACCGCCTTCGTCGTGCTCTGGGTGACGTGGATCTGGGAGCCGATCGAGACCCGGCAGGTGGCTGAGGAGGGCGGCTTCTCCAAGGCCACGCTGTCCGGCGTTCTGACCACGCTGGAAGGGCGGGGGCTCGTCACCCGCGAGCGAAGCAAGCAGGACCGACGCCTCGTGCTGGTACGACTGACCCCCAACGGCCGACGCCTGATGAAGAAGCTCTTCCCGGAGTTCAACGACCAGGAGCGGGTCGTGGTGGCCTCGATCCCCCGCGGTGAGCGCGGCAGCGCCGCTCAGGCGCTGCGCCAACTGTCCATCGCCGTCCAGACCTGACGCGCCCGAGGGCACCCGGATCAGCGACGCGCCGACGCCTCCGCCACGAGCCTGGCGAGGACGGCCACCTGGCTGGGGTCGTCGCGCCAGGTGTCCTCCGGGTGCCACTGGACTCCCGCGGCCCACCCCGGCGCGTCGATCGCCACGGCCTCCACTGTCCCGTCCTGCGCGCGTGCCACCACGTGCATGCCGTCGCCGAGGCGATCGATCGCCTGGTGGTGATAGCAGGAGATCACCACGGTGGGCGCCGGTACGCCCAGGGCATCACCGCCGTCGTCCAGCGCAACCTCCTGCTGGACATGTCGATGGTGCACGGGCATGTCCACGACCAGGGTGCCACCGCGGACGACGTTGACGACGTGCAGGCCACGGCACACGGCGAGTGTGGGCACCGCGTTGGCAAGGCAGTACGAGGCTAGCGAGAGGTCCGCCGCGTCCTGCACGGCGTCGACGTCATAGACCGACTCATGGTCCGGGTCGCCGCCGTACAGACGAGGGTCCAGGTCACCGCCTCCGGCGAGGAGCACGCCCGCGAATCCGGACAGCCGCGCAGTCCAGTCGAGTGCCTCTGGGTCGTCGCCGGGAAGCAGCGTGACCGGATCGCCCCCCGCAGCCCAGACGACGTCGAGGAGCGCGCGCGAGGAGACGACGCCCCGATAGCGCAGCGCCGACGCCGACTCCGTGAACCTGCCGAGGATGGCGATCCGAGGCCGCGTCATCACCGTTCCCTGCTCGTCACGCGTCGCGGGTGGACCCCGGCGCTCACTGCCATTAGGGTCCTAACGATAGTCCCGATCACAGAGGAGGGCCATCATGGTGCGGATCAGTGTCGACCCCGATGAGTGCCGCGGATACGGCCAGTGCTGCTACGAGGCCCCCGACCTGTTCCGACTCGACGACCCTCCGGTGACCCACCCCGCAGAGGTCGATGAGAGTCGACGTGAGGATGCCGAGCGGGCCGCGGACTCCTGCCCCATGCAGGCGATCGCGATCGAGTAGCAGAAGCCCTGTGCGCCCTTGGCGCATCAGAGAGCGGCGAAAAGACGCTCCTCCATGTTGGCTAATCTCCCGTCATGGCCGACTCCGCTCCCAATGCCGCTGACGGCGTCGCTTTCCCTGCCGGGGGCGATGGACGCCGCAGCACGAGCGCGACGGGGCGGGCGATCTTCGCCGACTGCATCCGCGATGTCGACCCGCAGGTGGCCGCACGGATCGAGCACACCTCCGACTGGCGCGGTGGCTACATGGGCCCCTTGCGCGACATCTCACTGGCATCCGCGATGGATCCCCAGGCCGCACTCTCGGTCTCCCGTCACGGCCTCGAGTCCGCCCACCGGCGATTCGTCTTCGTCCGCGAGGGCGAGCAGCTCCCGCTGTGGGAGGCCATGCGCCGCTGGACGGCTCCCCGCTTCGCGTCGGTCACCGTGCGCGGCACGATCCCCCGCGAGACGAGCCTGAGCCTGCCGTACCGCGGGCGCCGACTCTTCGGCGACGACCTGCGCCGCCAGGTCGACGCCTGGGTCACCTCGGGGATTGCCGAGCCCGGCCTCGCCGAGGCCATCGACCTGCTGGTCGCGAACCCGGGCTGGATGGACCTCAGCGACGTCGACATCACCGTCCTCGGGGCCGGGGCCGAGCTCGCGCCTACCCGCTCGCTCCTGCGCTGGGGGGCTCGCGTGCACGCGGTCGACTTGCCGCGCCCGGACATCTGGAACCGGCTCATCGCCATCACCCGCAACACGGCCGGGAGCCTTCGGGTGCCGATCCCGCTCGATGCCGAGGGCATACCGCCGTTCGTCGTCGGCGGCGCGCTCCATCCCGACGATGACGCCACCGTCGCCCTGCACGCCGGCACCGACCTGCTGCGCCAGACGCCCGAGGTGCTCACGTGGGTGAGCGAGGTCGAGCAGCCCTTCGTGCTTGGCATGTATGCCTACGCCGACGGAGCGGCCCACGTGCTGCTCTCGATGGCGGCCGACGCGATCGTCACTGAGCTCACCGCCGCACGTGACGACCTCACCCTCGCCGTCCTCGCGACGCCGACCGACTGCTTCATGGTCCCCATCGCTGCAGTGGAGGAGTCCCGACGCCGGTGGGAGTCGCGCGGGCTCGGTGGGCTGCTGCAGACGCCACTGCGACTCCTGCGGCAGTTCGAGCCGAACTACCCGGAGACGTACTCCTCGATCGACGGCACCGAGTTCGGCATCAATGACTCCCTCGTGCCGCAGCAGGGACCCAACTACGCGCTGGCCAAGCGGCTGCAGCGGTGGCGCGCCCTCGTCGCCCGAGCGGACGGCATCCCCGTGTCGTTGAACCTCGCACCTGCGACACGCACCAACTCGGTCGTCAAGAACCGAGCGCTTGCCGCCGCGTACGCGGGAGCAGGCCGGTTCGGCGTCGAGGTGTTCGACCCGCCCACCACGACCACCCTCATGGCCGCCCTCCTCGTGCACGACCTGCGCAACCCAGCCGCTGCAGCCAACCCGGCGACCTCGCTGGCGAACCCGATGGACCTGTTCGCGCAGGCCGCGAATCACGGCGGGCTGTGGCGCGCCGCGTATGCCCCCCGCAGCGTGCTCGGCTTCGCCGCCCTGCTCGGCATGTTCGATCGACGGGCCTGATCGTGGCCGACGAGCAGACCGTCGCCGCCGCGATCCTGAGGCTGCTTGGCCGCCACGGCGTCACCCGGGCCTTCGGCATACCGGGCGTACACAACCTCGCGTACTGGGATGCCGACGGCGACGAAGTGCCGCGCATCATCGGTGTGCGGCACGAACAGGCTGCCGGGTACGCGTGCGACGGCCTGCATCGGGCGACCGGGCAGGTTGGGGCAGCACTCCTCACGAGCGGTCCAGGCGCGGCGAACGTCGTGACCGCGTTCGGGGAGGCCTTCGTCAGCGGTTCGCCGATGCTCGCCCTCGCCAGCGAGGTGAACCAGTCGCTGCGCTCACCGCGAGGCCCGCGCGGGATCCTGCACGAGATGGCCGACCAGGGTGCGCTGTTCGAGGCGTTCGGCGCCCCGGCCCGACGAGCTCGCACGCGTCAGGAGGCCATCGCCTCCACCGTCCTGGCCCTGCGCGACGCCTGGGGCCCACCCGGGGTCGGCAGCTACGTCGGCATCCCGACCGACGTCCTGGGCGAGCCCTGGACCTCGGCGATCCCGCACCTGCCCCGCCTGCCGGTCCCCTCCCCCGACCCGCACGACGTGACCACGCTCGCCGAGCTCATTGGCGCTGCGGGTCGCGTGGTGATCTGGGCCGGTGGCGGTGTCGTCGCTGCGGATGCCGAGGACGCCCTGCGGCGACTCGCGCACCACCTGGGTGCTCCGGTGGTGACGAGCTACGCCGGACGAGGGCTCCTCGCGGGCGATCCGCTCCTGGTGGACGCGCCCGTGCATGAGCCCGAGGTCGGCGCGGTGATGGCCGATGCCGACCTGCTGATCGTGCTCGGCTCGGACTTCGACGGCATGAACACCAAGAACTGGCGGCTGTCCCTGCCCGAGCATCGCGCCGCGATCACCCTCGGCGGCCCCATCAGGGAGACGATCGACTGGGACTGCCTGATCCGCAGCGAGGTCCGGCTGACCCTCGAGGCACTCCTCGACGAGCTGGGGCAGACGTGCGCACCGCGCCCCCCGTGGATGGACGTCACAGGTGTGCGCGCAGAGATCCTCGAGCGACTGCGCGCCGATCCGCGCACCGTCACAGGCGTTGAGTGGGTCGAGCAGATCGAGAGCGGCTGGCCGGCGTCCGGGGTGGTCGTCTGCGACATGGCGGTCGGCGGCTACTGGTACGGCGGGTACAGCAGCCAGCCCCGCCCGCGCCGACTGCAGTATCCCGTCGGCTGGGGCACCCTGGGCTACGCACTGCCTGCGGCCATCGGACCGGCAAGCGTCGGCATCCCCACCCTTGCGGTGGTCGGCGATGGCGGTCCGATGTTCGCCCTCGGCGAGCTGGCCACCTACGCGCAGGAGTCCCTGCCCATCACGCTGCTCATCAACGACGACGGCGGCTACGGCATGCTCCGCTTCGACCAGCAGGTGTTCGGCCATCCCGAGCGTGGTGTCGACCTCGTGACACCCGAGTGGGCGTCCCTGGGTCGGGCGTTCGGGATCACCGTCGAGCACGTCGACGACGTCCGCGGCATCGCCGCGGCACTCGTAACGGCCCATGAGGCGAACCAGCGCGGCGAGCCCCGCATGGTGGTGTGGCGTCACCGCCTGCACCCCCCGCGAACGACCTCGCCGCGCTGGTTCGAGGACTAGGACACCCGGCTCCACAGCGAGGGCGCGAGGATCCAGTTCGGGTCACCGTTGCCAGTGTGCGCCTGCATGGCGCGGTACGTGCCACCGTTGTGCGTCACCACGTCACCGACCCGGTAGGTGCCACGCGGATCCCAGATACCCAACGGCGCCGGAGTGTCCGCCACCGGTGCCCACAGCGCGGGAGCCAGGATCCAGTTCGGATCTCCATTGCCGGTGTGCGCCTGCACCGCGCGGTACGTGCCACCGTTGTGCGTCACCACGTCACCGACCCGGTAGGTGCCACGCGGATCCCAGGTGTCCGTCGGTGTCGGTGTCGGTGTGGGTGTCGGTGTGGGTGTGGGTGTGGGTGTCGCCGTCGTCGTCCTCACGATGAGCGCGCCGCTGTCCGGCGACTCATTGCCCGCGGCATCCACCGCACGCACCGTGTACCGGTACGTCGAGCCCGGGACCAGCCCGGAGTCGGTGACCATCCGCAGGTCCGTCGAGTGCACCAGTCGGCCATCGCGGTAGACCCGATACCCGGCCACCGCAACGTTGTCGGTCGACCCGGTCCACATCAGGTCCACCGAGGTTTCAGTGATGGCCATCGTGTGGAGGTTCGTCGGGACCGACGGGGCGATCGTGTCGGACACCGGGGCGACGTCCGTGCGCACGGCCAGCACCGCGCTGGATGCTGAGGCATTGCCCGAGCCGTCGACCGCCACGATGCGATAGGAGTACTGCGTCGACGCGGCAAGGCCGGTGTCCGTGAAGCGCAGGCCACTCGTCGACCCCACGCGGACTCCGTCGCGGTACACCACGTAACTGACGCTCCCGCTGGCGTCGGAGGACGCCTGCCAGGCGATGGTCGCCGAGCTCGCAGTCGTCCCCGCTGACGCCAGGCCGCTGGGGACGGTGGGCGCCGTCGTGTCCGCCACGCCACCACCGACGACGTTCACGTCGATCACGTTGTAGAAGGCGTTCACGGTGTCAGCGACGTCCCACACAGCGAGGATCACGTGGTAGCCCGAGCGATCCGCCGGGATGGAGATCACGTGGTCAGGATTCGTGCTGGCGCGCGAGCCGTCGTGCTGCACCGTCCCGATCAGCTCGAGCGCAGATCTCGACAGCGGTGCGCTCTGGTCCCAGCCCTGTCTGGTCATGTAGTAATGCCACTTGGCGGTGCTGTGCGCAGCGGTGTACGTCCAGTCGAACAGCATCGGACCCGGGCGGACGTCCGTCTTGGCCCAGCGAGTCGGGCTCTGCTCATCCAGCCTGCCGCCGAACTGTCCCCCCGCAGAGGCGATCAGCCCGTCTGCCGGGCCCGCCGCAGGGAAGCCCTTCAGGTACTCCAGGCTCTGCGGTTCGTATTGCACGCTGCCGCAGTCACGGTTGACCCCTGTTGAGCACAGGTAGGCGCGACTCTGGGGGGCGTTGACGTAGCCGTGGGCACTTGCTGGCGACGCAGCGATCACGCTCATCGCCACCAGGCCGGTGGCGCCGGCGAGCGCGCCGATCGCTGTCTTCGTCGGATTCATGGGGCTGCTCCTTGTTCAGGTCCGCTGTCGGACACCCTTGGTATGCCCGGTATCGGCTCGCACCAAACCGCTCGGCCCCAACCTGATTGACTTGCCCCATGAGCGGTCGTGACCTGAACGTCCTCGTGGTCGGGTACGGCCTCGCCGGCCGCTACTTCCACGCCCCCTTCATCCGGACGACACCGGGGATGGCCATCACGGGTGTCGTCACGTCGAACGCCGAGCGGGCCGAGGAGGCGCGCACGGACCTGCCGGACGCCACGGTGCTCCCAACGCTCGAGGACGCCCTATCCGGCGCCTACGACCTCGCGGTGGTCGCCGGCGCGAACGTCACCCACGTGCCCTACACGCAGGCCCTCCTCGAGGCCGGCATGCACGTCGTCGTCGACAAGCCGGTGGCGGCGAACGCCGAGCAGGCCATGGCCCTTGCGGAGTTGGCGCGTAAGCGCGGTCTGCTCGTGGTGCCCTTCCAGAATCGCCGATGGGACAGTGACTTCCGCACGGCACTCGCGGTCGCCGAGAGCGGGACCCTGGGGCTCATCCACCGGTTCGAGTCCCGCATCTCACGCATGCGCGTCATCCCCAAGCCCGGCTGGCGGGGCTCCCCCGATCCCGCGGACCTCGGGGGGATGCTGTACGACCTGGGGTCCCACGTGATCGACCAGGCGCTGATGCTGATGGGCCCGGTGGTCGGCGTGTCCGCGTCGGTGCGGTCGGTCCGGCCCGCCGACCCCACGGACGACGACGTCGTCGTGCTGCTCACTCACGACTCCGGTGGTCTCAGCGTCCTGACGACGAGCCAGGTCGCCGGCTTCGCCGAACCCCGCATGACCCTGCTCGGCACCCGCGGCGCCCTGCGCATCGACCACTACGACACGCAGGAGGACGTCCTGCGCACCGGAGCGCTGCCGGGAGCCGACTGGGGGCACGAGCGCGCCGGTTCGGAGGCGATCCTGCGCACGTTCTCGGACGACTCGACCATGACGGAGCAGCGCGTCCCGCTCGAGCCGGGCGCCTGGCCCGCTTTCTACGCGCAGGTGGCGGCCGCGATCAGGGGCGAGGCGCCCGCGCCGGTGAGCATCGATGACGTCATCGAGTCACTGCGGGTCCTCGACGCAGCGCGCCTGGCCGGCGAGATGGTGGGCACCGTCAGGCTCGATCCTCCCGCAGGTCACGCAGGGTCCAGGTGACCTGCTGCGTCACGGGGGCCCCCGGACGCGCACGGTGGGACGCGGCCCAAGGGTGATCGACGAGGCCGTCCGGCGGCCCGGTCTGCGGCTCGACGCACAGCGCGCTGGGCAGCGCGTCATAGACCACGAACCACTCCGAGTCCGCGGACACCTGCACCTCCACGACCGAGGGCCACGTGATGGTCGCGCGGCCGGACGGTACGAGGAAGGCGTCGTCGACCGATCCCTCGGGACGGCCCTCGGCCCAGCCGGCAGGCAGCCCGTGCTCGTCGCGCTCGAGCATGCCCACCGCGTCGATCGACCACGTCGCCGACGCTCCTGAGATCCTGCGCCGGAACCACGGATGCCAGCCGACCACGCACGGGAACTCCTCGTCCTCGGCCGTCACGGTGATGCGCGTGGTGAGGGTGCGGGGCTCGAGAATCCAGACCACGTCGACCGTCATCGGCCAGGGCCAGCGACCGTCCGCTGCGCGCCGGTCCATGCGCAGGTGCAGTTCCGCGCGCTGCGAGCCTGTCTCGGCGGACTGCACCGTCATGGACTGGTCGAGGGCGGTGCCGTGGATCGCCCAGGGCGGGTAGTTGACCTCGAGCGGGAAGTCCCCTGTCGCGCAGGCCACGCGGTTGCCGCGCACACGGCCGACCCAGGGCGCCATGGGGTACATCCCGTGCTCCACCGGGTTGTCCCCGTGATGGGCCAGCAGCTCATGGCCGGCGGCATGCCAGGAGATCGCCCGGCCGCCGAGCGTCGTGTCGATGAGCAGTCGCGCGCCGGGGACGGCGAGCTCCCGCACGCCGGGGTCCGACACCACCGGCGGGTCAGGAGGCCGAGGCCTGGTCGGCGATGACCGAGATCGGGTCGGCCAGCAGCCCCTCGAACGCCGCCTCGGCCGCGCCGATCAGCGTGCTGTCGCCCTTGAGCGCCGGCACGTCGACGCGCACCTGCTCCCGGGCCGCCGGCAGGGCGTGGTGCACCTCGCGGTACACGGCACCGGTGACGAGCGGCAGCATGAGCCGCAGGTGCCCGCCGAGGACGATCACCTCGGGGTTGAAGAGGTTGACCAGGTTCGCCAGGCCGATGCCGAGCCATCGTCCGGCCTCGTCGACTGCCTCACGGGCGCGCGCATCCCCGGCAGCAGCGGCAGCGATGACGTCTTCCGCCGCAAGGCCGGGCCCGCCGTTGCGCACCAGGGCGTCCCTGCCGATACGCGTCTCCCAGCAGCCGGTGGCCCCGCAGCGGCACTGGGCTCCATCGGGGTCCACCACCATATGCCCGACCTCGCCGCCGAAGCCGCCGGCGCCGACCATCGGTCGATCGTTCATGATGATGCCGCCGCCGATGCCCACCTCGCCGGAGAGGTAGATCAGGTTGCGGCTGTCGACCCCCACGCCGCGCACGTGCTCCGCCAGCGCGCCGAGGTCGGCGTCATTGCTCACCGACACGTAGGGGGCTGAGCCGAACTCCGACGCGAGCGCCGATCGGACCATGTCGCCCAAGGGCACGTCCGACCACCCGAGGTTGGGCGCGAACCGCACGAGGCCGTCCGCATGGTCGACCACGCCCGGCACGCCGATGCCGACCCCGACGAGGACGGCCCCAGCCGGTGCGCGTCGCAGGGCCTGGCGGGTCAGGCTGACGATGTCCTTCAGCGCCACCTTCGGGGTGTAGTCCGCGCGTGAGTGCTCGAGGTCCCGACGCCAGAACTCCCGGCCGCCGAGCCCGAGCAGGGCGATCACCGTCGAGTCGACCTGCACATCGATCGCCACCACGACAGCTGACTCCGCAATGGGCTCGACCCGCAGCGAGGGCCGACCGACCTGCCCCGGCATCCCGGCCACCTCGCAGACCAGCCCGGCATCGGCGAGCTCGGAGACGAGCACGCCGACGGTGCTCCGGTTCAGCCCGGTGAAGGCGACCAGGTCCGAGCGACGGGCCGGCCCCGCCTCATGGAGGCGGCGCAGCAGGCGGGCACGGTTGAGTCGACGCAGGTCGTCCTGGGTTGAGGCGGTGCCGGTGACCATGATTCACAAAGTCCGATCGCGTCTAGCCGGAGCCGGAGCGCTTGCGTGAGATCGCGTCGACGCTCGCTGCGACCAGCAGGACGAGGCCGGTGACGACGAACTGGATGCCGGACTGCTGTGTGATAAGCGGGAGGCCGTTGGCGATGACCGCGATGACCAGACCGCCGATGACGGCATCCAGCACCCGGCCCTTGCCACCGAACAGGCTCGTGCCGCCGATGACGGCCGCGCCGACGGCGAACAGCAGGGTCTGCGCGCCACCGGTGGTCGGCGAGACGGAGTTGTCGCGCGAGGCCAGCAGCACGCCGGCCACGGCCGCGAGGGTCGAGCCGATCATGAAGCAGTAGATCCGGATGCGCTTCACGTTGATGCCCGCGCGCCGTGATGCCTCGGCATTGCCGCCCACGGAGTAGACGTGCCGCCCGAAGGATGTGCGCCCGAGGACGAAGGTCAGGCCGACCACGAGCACGATCACGACGAGGACGGCCCACGGCACGCCCTCGATGACCGGGATGCAGCCGATCGGCGCGTCGCCCACCGCCGGGCAGGACTCCTTGCCCGGGCGGACGATCTGCCGCTGCTGGTTCAGGACGTACACGAGCACGCCCATCATGACGGCCAGGCTCAGCGACTTGGCCAGCCAGACCGAGGTCGCAGTGGCCTTCAGGCCCGCCTTGCGCCGGCCGCTGATCGCCCGCCACGAAACGAGGGCATAGCCGAGAACAAGGACCGCCCACATGAGCCAGCCCGCCCACAGCGGCATGTTCTGATTCATGATGGCGAGCAGGACATCGCTGCGCAGGCGGATCGTGCCGCCCTCGCCGATGATCAGCAGCATGACGCCCTGCAGGGCGAGGAACATGGCGAGCGTCACGACGAAGGACGGGATCCCCAGCCTGGCGACGAGCACGCCGATGAACAGGCCGATGACGGTGCCGGTGAGCAGCCCGATGACGAGGGCCACCGGCCAGGCCATCCCCCAGGACGACAGTGCGACGGCCAGCACGGCGGCCGACGTGCCGGCCGTGAATCCTGCGGAGAGGTCGATCTCGCCGAGGAGCAGCACGAAGACCAGGCCCATCGCCAGCACGATGATCGCGGCCGACTGGTTGAGCAGGTTGGCGAAGTTGAAGAACGAGAAGAACGTCTCCGGCTTGAGCGCCGTGAAGAGCAGGAAGAGGACGATGAGTCCGAGGACGGCGGGCAGCGAGCCGACGTCCCCGCCCTTGACCCGCGTGAAGTAGTCCCCGACAGCGCGGCCGATGCCGCCGCGATCACCGGCCTCCGGGATGTCGACGTCCGTTGTCTGATGGGCGCTCATGCGACCCCTCCTGCCATGACGTCGTCGGCCTGTATGCCGATCTCCCCCGATCGTCCTGTGGTGATGAGCTCGACGATGCTGCTGTGGTTGACGTCGGCGATCCTGACCTGGGCGGCCATGCGCCCGAGGTAGAGGCAGGCAACGTTGTCGGCCACCTGCATGACGTCGTTCATATTGTGCGAGATCAGGATGACCCCTAGGCCGCTGTCGGCTAGGCGACGGACGAGGTTCAGCACCTGCTCCGTCTGCGCCACGCCGAGGGCCGCGGTGGGCTCGTCGAGGATCACCATCTTGGAGTTCCACAGGACGGCCCGGGCGATCGCGACCGTCTGACGCTGGCCACCGGAGAGGCTGGACACCTGCTGGCGCACCGACTTCAGCGTACGCACCGACAGGCTCTTGAGCGTGTCGGTCGCGCGCTTCTCCATCTCGATCTCGTCGAGCGTGGCGAACCTGGTCTCCTCGCGCCCGAGGAACATGTTGTGTACGACGTCGAGGTTGTCGCAGAGCGCGAGGTCCTGGTAGACGACCTCGATGCCCAGGGCGTTCGCGTCCTTCGGGTCACTGACCGACGCGGCCCTGCCCTCGAAGTAGTACTCGCCGCTGTCGAAGGAGTAGATGCCGGCCACACCCTTGATGAGGGTGCTCTTGCCGGCCCCGTTGTCGCCGACGAGGGCGGTCACCTGGCCGGACCATACGGAGAGGTCGACGTCATGCAGGACGTGCACGGCACCGAAGCTCTTGTTGATGCCCTTGAGCTGCAGGAGCGGAGTGTCAGAGGTCATGGGACAACCTTGGCGTAAGGGATGGACGGGTCGGGGCAAATCACCGGGACTCCGACGTAGGGAGTACCTGGCCGGTTCACGCCGGTGGGGGCGGGACACGGGTCCCACCCCCACCGGTTCCGTGCAGGCCGGCCATGGACCGGCGGGGGACTGCTACATCACGCCGAGCTCGGCGCACTTCGCCTTGAGCTCGTCCGTCGCGCAGACCTTCTCCACCGTGGTGAAGCCGTCGGCGATGACGTCCTTGACCGTGTCCGCGTAGATCGGCTGCGGCTCGAGCAGCACGGACGGCACCTCGGTGCCGGCCTCGCTGTCGGTCGTGGTGCCCGTGGCGAGCGCGTCAGCGGCCGCCTGGTCACCGTTCAGCAGCGCCACCGCGAGGGCGGCTGCAGCAGCGGCCTCCTTGGCGACGGCCTTGTAGACGGTCACGCACTGCGTGCCCATGAGCACGCGCTGCAGACCCTCATCGGTCGCATCCTGGCCGGAGACCGGGATGGCACCCGCCTGGCCGTTGCGGTCGAGGACTGCGATGGCAGCGCCACCGAGACCGTCGTTCGCGGCGGCGACGGCGACGAAGTCACCATTGGCGTCCGTGTACATCTGCTCGAAGATCGTGCCGGCCTTGGTGTTGTCCCAGTCCGGAACGGCCTGATCGGCAGCGACCGTGAAGCCGGCGCCCTCGAGAGCCGCCTGGTAGCCCTGCTTGAACAGGGTGGCGTTGTTGTCGGTCGGTGACCCGTTGAGCAGGGCGACGGGGCCCTCGGTCACGCCGGCGTCACCGAGACACTTGACCAGGCCCTCACCGATCGCGGTGCCGACAGCCACGTTGTCGAAGGAGACGTAGTACTGGGCGCCGCCACCGAGGGTGAGGCGGTCGTAGTCGATGACGGGCACGCCCGCGGCGGTCGCCTTGGCGATGACGGCCGAGCCGGTCTCGCTGTCGAGGTTGACGATGGCCAGCACGCCACAGCCACCGGCGAGCATGCCGTCGGCGATGGTCTGGAACTTGGCCTTGTCGCCGTTCGCGTTCTGGATGTCGTACTCGACGCCGGCAGCGGTGAACGCCTGCTCGAGGAACGGACGGTCAGCGGTCTCCCAGCGGGCCGACGAGGCGGCGTCCGGCAGGATGACGCAGGCCTTGCCACCAGCGGCGGCAGCCTCCTCTGCGGGGGCCTCGGCGGCGGGAGCCTCCGACGCAGCGGTGTCCGTGGACTCCTCGCTGGAGCTGCTGCACGCAGCGACGAGCAGTGAGGCGGCAGCGAGGCCGGCGACTGCTCCGATCAGTTTCTTGGACATTCGGTGGTGTCCCTTCCTCGCAGGGCGACCCTGCGTGTGTGGTGGGTGGTGTCCGCGTCGATCCGCGGGATCAGGCGATCCCGAGGATGTGGTCGACGACGAGTTGGTCGAGCGCCTCGATGCCGTACCCGCGCTGGGCGAGGGTCTGGACATCGAAGTTCTCGGCCAGGAGCCCGGCCGCCGCTTCCGTGGAGTACGGACCGACGGACGGCACCGCGAGATCCGGCACGCCCGTGTAGGACATGGCCGCGATCACGCGGGGGTCTTTGTCGAACTCGCGGGCCTTCTCCGCGAATGCGAGGTAGTTGCGAATGCACCCGCGCGCGAAGTCCCACACCCCCTGCACGTCCTCCGTGCGATAGGCGTGGGCGTCGAAGTGCTTGACCCCGGCGTAGCCGCTGGTCTCGAGGAGGCGCACCAGGAAGAAGTGGTCCTTCAGGCCCTCGGATCCGAAGCGGAAGTCCTGGTCGAAGCGGCCGATGCGCTGGTCGTTCAGGTCGATGTGGAAGAGCTTGCCCTGCCAAAGGGTCTGGGCGACTCCCTGGTAGAACGACAGGCCCGACATCGTCTCGTGCGCGACCTCGGGGTTCAGCCCGACCATCTCGCGGTGCTCGAGGGTCTCGATGAAGGCCAGGGCGTGGCCGACCGTGGGCAGGAAGATATCGCCGCGGGGCTCGTTGGGCTTCGGCTCGATCGCGAAGCGGATGTCGTAGCCCTTCTCCTTGACGTACCCCGCGAGGAAGTCGAGCGCCTCGGCGTAGCGGGCCAGTGCGTCCCGGGTGTCCTTTGCCGCGGCGGACTCCACGCCCTCCCGGCCACCCCAGAAAACGTAGGTGGGCGCACCCAGCTCGGCAGCGACGTCGATGTTGCGCATCGACTTGGCGATCGCGTAGCGGCGGATCTCGCGGTCGTTGGACGTGAATGCACCGTCCTTGAACACGGGGTGGAAGAACAGGTTGGTCGTGGCCATGGTGCAGCGCAGGCCGGTCTCGTCGAGCAGGGCCTTGAACGTGTCGAGCTCGGCGCGGCGCTGGCTCTCCGGGGCCCCGAAGGTCATCAGGTCGTCATCATGGAAGCTGACTCCGTAGACACCGATGTCGGCGAGGCCCTTGAGCATCGAGTCCAGGGCCATGCGCGGGCGGACGGCCTCGCCGAACGGGTCGCGGCCGGGATTGCCCACGGTCCACAGGCCGAAGGAGAAGCGGTCCTCGGGCCGTGCAACGAACTCCTTGGCCATGCGAACTCCTGTCACTCCACACCTGTCGGGCGGTCCGCATAGATTGTTGTACGCGCCAACAATCTATGTTGTGGGCGACAAC
>JAFMFD010000041.1 GCA_017856385.1 Actinomycetota bacterium | reverse complement strand
TACAGCGGCACGGTGATGCCCTGCACGTTCGCCTTGCCCTTGGTGTTGGCCACGGTGTAGGCGGCGATCATCTGGCCCCAGAGGTCCAGCTGACGCGGCCCCGCGATGTGGGTGTCCTCGAGGGACGCCACCGGCTTGCTCATGCAGGCCGAGCAGATGGTGACGATGCCGGCCTTCTTGGCCTTCACCAGCAGGTCGGAGAGCGTTGACGGCTCGATGCCGGAGATATGGATGTAGTTGGGCTTGAGCGAGATGGCCTGGTCGTACAGCTTGCGCTGCGTCTCCGGGTCAACGGCGCCCACGAGCTCCTTGTACTTCCAGCCCAGGACCTTGGCGGCAGCAGCGATGCTCTCGTCGAGGACCTTGTTCTCGTCGCCACCGTTGGACAGCACGACGACGTACTTGCCCTTCGGCGGGACCGCGGTCAGGGGCGTGGTCGGCCCGATCTTCTTGGGCGTGGGGCTGTACTTCGCCACGATCTTGTTGGCGACCGCGACACCGTCGGCGGCGGGTGCCGCAGCGGGAACCGAATTCGCTGCCGGCGCAAGGCCGAGCAGTGCGAGGGAGCCTGCCGCGACCAGCGCGACAGCTGCAATGGACTTGCGCATGGATCTCTCTTCCAGTTGAGGGTCAGTTGAACCCGAGCCGTCCTAAAGTACATGTACGTCCTATGAATGGGAAGTGATTTCCCGAGGAATCTGGTCCGCCAGTACTGGGGCAAAAGGGTTAAATCACCCCGCAATTCCTGCGACAAACCTGGGAAACTGGACTCCGTGTCCAGTTAGCCCGTCGTGGTCGGCGGGACCGCGCGCGACTGCTACTGCAGGCCCCACAGGGCGGCGAACTGCTCCTTGTAGTCCGCGACACCGATGTAGTTGCCGTTCTCGTCCAGCGCGACGTCCGCCGCGTTGGCTACGGTGATCAACTGGCTGGGCAGCGGTCCGTCGGCGAGCGCCTCACCGCCGAGCACGCGGGCGAACTGGTCAATGACCCGCCAGCCGAGGACCGGCAGGGGCAGTCCCGTCCAGGCCTGCAGCGCCGCCGCCTGCTCCGGAGTGGCGAGCGTGGCGTCCGCCGCCGCGTCCTCGGCGGCGGCCGGGTCGGCGCCCTCCTCGGCGGCGGCATCGCCCGCGGCCGCCGGGAGCTCCACCGGAGGTGTCGCCTGCAGTGCGGCGATGTCGGCGGCGCTCGCGCCACGGCCGAGGACGACGGTCGGCTCGAACAGGACCGCGGTGGCGAGCGCATCGCTCACCCCGGCGGAGATGTTTCCGGACTGCAGCAGGGCCCATCGGCCCAGGCTGATGCTCATCGTGTCGGCCACGAACAGGGGTGCGTCAGCCAGCAGGGTCACGTCAACCGGCTGCTCGAGCACCGAGCACTCACGGCAGAGGGTCGCCAGGGTCCCGATGAACTCGATGCCGAAGGTGTTCAGCGCCGGTACCGGGAGGGTGAACATCTCGACCGCTGCGTCCTCGTCCGGAGCCTTGTTGGCGTACACGTACGCCGCAAGGGTCTGGGCCCATGCGGTGTTCTGCGCGTCGCCGTCCAGGCTCGTGTCGACGATGGCGCCCGTCGGCGCACCAGCGCACCCGGTGCAGATCACCGGGATGCCGGCCGCCTCGGCGGCCGCGAGGCCCTCGGTGATCGCATCGAGGTAGGCGCCGGAGATGCGGATGCCGGCCGGCTTGAGGTCGAGGGCCTCCTGGAAGGCGAGCGGTGCCGTCGTGAAGGTGTCGGCCGGGTCGACGCCGGTGACCTCCTGGTAGGTCCAGCCCACCGTCTCGGCGGCCTCGGCCATCGCGGCGCTCATCACGGTGTCGCCCTCCGAGCCGTCAAGCACGCTGACGATCAGGGCGCCGGACTGGGGGGCTGCCGTAAGGGGCGCGTCCACTCCAATGGTCGTCGGAGCCGCAAGGGCGGCATCGACGCCGGCGAGGGCCTCGTCCTCAACTGCGGCCTCCTCGGCCGCATCCTCCTCGAACACCGCCTCCGCCGCCTCCGAGGCATTCCAGTTCGGGTCGTCGGCAGGCATGGCGCACGACGCCAGAGCCAGGGCGGCGGCCGTGACGGCAACCATGACGATGGACCTGCGCATGCGAGCACCCTCCGACGTCCAGAACACGTGGGACCGCAATCTACATGAACGTCCTAGTTCTGTGGCCCCCGGGAACATCACCCTTCGATCACGGTGGAGCCCACTTCCCGCGGGCCGGCGGTAGAGTTACTGGGCGTCGCCTAAGGAAAGCCACCCCCTCGACCGCCCGCCCGGAGAGCCATGCCCCGCGAACTCGCGCTGACCACCCTCGATGCGTCCGAGGTGCGGGAGCTGCGGGAGACCGTGCGCGACGCGGCCACCGAGTCGGGCTATCCCGGGGCGGTGCGGGGCCTGGAGGACTCGCCCACCGGGCTGGATTCCGACCTTTGGCGCCTGCTCGCCGAGGACATCGGGCTCGCCGGGGTCGGCCTGCCCGAGGAGATCGGCGGCCTCGGGGGCCTGGCCGAGCTCCTGGCCGTCGCCGAGGAGCTCGGCGCCACGCTGGCCCCGGTGCCGTTCATCAGCAGCACGGTGCTCGCGGGGCAGATCCTCGCCGGGTGCTCGGGGGTCCCCTACCTCGAGCGCATCGCCGCGGGCGAGATCGCGGGGCCGGCCGTCACCGACGCCCGCGGGGCCTGGTCCCCCGAGGCTGTCTCCTGCATGCTCGACGGGAGCGCCATCACCGGCACCGTCCCGTTCGTGCCCTTCGGTGCCTCGGCATCGTTCTTCGTCGTCGCCGCCCGGTCAGCCTCCGGCATCGAGGTCGCCGTCGTTGAAACTTCGGACGCGGTGGTCAGGCCGCTGCCGTCGCTGGACTTCTCGCGTCCGTCGGCCTCGGTGACATTCGACGCCTCACCCGCCGTCGTCCTCACCCACGAGGGCGCAGGTGCCGTCGCGATCGAGGACGGCGTCGACATCGCCCTGCTCGCCGTCGGCGCCGACCAGCTCGGCGGCGCCCAGCACTGCTTTGACATGACGCTCGAGTACATCAAGGTGCGCAAGCAGTTCAACCGGGAGATCGGCAGCTTCCAGGCGATCAAGCACCGCATGGCTGACGCCCTGATGCTCGTCGAGATGGCGCGCTCGGGACTGGAGAAGGTCACCTGGGGCCCGGTCGACGACATCGGCGTCGAGGCGTCGGTGATCAAGGCGTGGGGGTCCGACTCGTACAACGCGCTGGCCGCCGAGGCGATCCAGCTGCACGGCGGCATTGGCTTCACCTGGGAGCACGACGCCCACCTGTACTTCCGGCGCGCGCGCTACGACGCGGCATTCCTCGGCGATGCCGCCGTGCACCGCGAGCGGATCGCCCGCCGCCTCTCCTGGTAACCCCCCCCTGCACGTTTCTCCCGCGACGCGGGACAAGTGAGCCAAACGGGCGCAATTTCAGGGGTTCTAGCTCGTTTGTCCCGCGTCGCGGGAGAAACGAGCTAAAGGGGCTCAATTTTGGGGGTTGTAGATCACTTGTCCCGCGTCGCGGGAGAAACGGGTGGGGCTAGTCGTAGCCGAGGTCGTGCAGGCGATCGTCGTCGATGCCGAAGTGATGCGCGATCTCGTGGACGACGGTGATCTGCACCTCCTCGACCACGTCCTCGCGGGTGTCGCAGATGGCCAGCGTCGGGTTCCGGTAGACCGTGATGCGATCAGGCAGCACGCCGGCGTACCACGATCCCCGCTCGGTGAGCGGCACCCCCGAGTACAGGCCGAGCAGATCGGGGTCATCCGTCGGGGCATCGTCCTCGACCACCACGACGACGTTGTCGAGCAGACCGGCAAGCTCGGCCGGGATGGTGTCGAGGGCCTCGGCGACGAGCACCTCGAACTCCTCGCGTGAGACGTCGATCATCTCGTCCCGCTAGTTGCGGCTGAGGTCCTTGAAGGGCGCCCGGTCCATCCGATGCTCGGCCGGCAGTCCGAGCACGCGCTCGGCGATGATGTTGCGCTGGACCTCATCGGTGCCGCCGGCCAGGCGGTAGCCCGGTGCCCCCAGCACATGCTCCGTCCACGCGAACTCACCCCACTCGCCGGTATCGGCCACCAGGGCCGTCCCAAGCATCGACGCCGCCGCATCGCCGATACGCACGAGGTTGTCCGAAGCCAGCAGCTTGCCCAGCGAGCCGGCCGGCCCGGGCTTGTCACCGGACGCCGTGGCGCGCGCGACCTTGGCCACCATCGCCGCATGCAGTCGCGTGCGGATGTAGACGTCGGCGAGCTGCTGACGGACGACGGGATCGCCACTGACACCGAGGTGACGCGCCAGCTCGACGAGATCAGCCGACGTGCCGCCCTTGCGGCGATGGCCAGAGCCCGACGATGTGCGCTCGAAGCCCAGCGTCGCCTGCGCGACCTGCCACCCGGCATCGACATCCCCGATACGCAGGGAGTCCGGCACGCGCAGCTGGTCGAACCAGACCTCGTTGAACGACGACGGCCCACTCATCTGGCGGATGGGCCGGATCTCCACGCCCGGGCCGTCGAGCGGCACCAGGAAGGCGGTGATACCGGCCTGCTTCACCGCGTCAGGATTCGTGCGGGCGAGCAGGAACCCGTACTCGGCGAACTGCGCGTTCGAGCTCCAGATCTTCTGCCCGGTGATGAGCCAGTCATCGCCGTCGCGCACGGCCTTGGTCGACAGCCCGGCGAGGTCCGAGCCCGCGCCGGGCTCGCTGAACAGCTGCGCGCACAGCAGGTCGGTGCGCAGGAATGCGCGGGCGAACTGCTCACGCTGCTCATCGGTGCCGAAGACGCTCACCGCCGCCCCGACGAGGCCGGTGGTCACCGAGATGATCTCGGACGACGGTGGCACCGCGAACTCGCGCTCCTCGTCGGCGAAGGCCACCGAGTAGACGCTGGGCAGGCCCGCGCCGCCGTACTCCTCCGGCAGGGAGATCGCGCCATAGCCGGCGTCGAACCGCTGACGCCGGTAGGCGCGTACGCGATCGAGGTACGCGACCTCCTCGTCGTGGGACATGGAGACGAAGATGTGCAGCTGCGGATCACCCACACCCCACTCGAAGACCTCCTCGGCCTTCGGCGGTGCAACGGTCGCCAGCCAGGCGCGGACATCGGCCCGCCAGGCGGCCAGGTGGTCGGGATCGTGGTCGGCCACGGTCATCGTCCTTCCGTCGTGAGCACGGTGCAGGCACTGATGCCCGGCGCACCGTAGACATGCGTGAACCCGACCGTCGGTCCTCCCGGAACCTGCTGCCCGTCCGCGCGTCCCTGCAGCTGCCGAACGACCTCGTGCACCTGGCGCAGTCCGGACGCACCCACCGGCTCGCCGTTGGCCAGCAGGCCGCCATCCGTGTTGACCGGCAGGCGTCCGTCGACGAGGTAGTCGCCATCGAGGTAGCCGGCTGTCTGGGCGCCGTGCTCGACCAGCCCGGTCTCCGCGAGGTGCATGATCTCGGCGCCGCTGTCGGTGTCCTGCAGCTGCGCCACCTGAACATCAGCGGGCGAGATGCCGGCGGCCGAGAACGCCGCCTTCGCCGCATCGATCGACGGGCTCGTGCGCTCACCCGGCGACAGCCACGTCGAGAAGACCTCGAACGAGCCAGGGCGTCGGCCGCGCAGGGCGACCGACGCGAGCCGGACCGGCCGATCGCACATGTCGAATGCCCGCGGGCCCCGTGCCAGCACGAGCGACACCGCACCGGCGTCGGGCGAGCAGAACATGAACCGCGTGAGCGGGTCGTTGATGAGGTCGGCGTCCATCGCCTCGTCCACGGTCACCGGCTTGCGTCGCCAGGCGTACGGATGATCCGACGCGTAGGAGAAGGCCTTCTCGGCCGCGTAGCCGAGAGTGCGCGGGTCGATGCCGTGCTCGTGCAGGTAGCGCTGGATCTTCAGCGCGAAGTACGACGTGGTGACCATCATCCCCGTCTCGCCGTACCAGTCGCCGATGCCGTAGCGGCTAGGCGAGGCGTTGAAGGCGCCACGTGCGTGGTTGTCGTATCCGACGACGCAGGCGATCTCGGCGCCATCCGCGATCAGCCCGTTGCGCGCCGTCATGAGGGCGACGCCTCCGGTGGCGCATCCGTTCTTGACCGTGACGAAGGGCAGCCCCGTCAGGCCCAGTCGCGCAACGAGGTTGTCGGGCTTGGTCTCCCCGTTCGTGCCACCCACCGCGAACTGCACGTCGGACCAGGTGATGCCGGCGTCGGCGAGGGCACCGCGGACCGCCTCCTCGGCCAGGTCGTTGTCCTCGCCGTCGAAGCGGCCGAACACGGTGCGCGCTGCGCCGACGACGTAGACATCCTCGTGGCCGGTCACTGCGCGTCTCCGGGTTCGAAGGCGAAGGTGTGGACTGCCTCGCCATCATCGGTCCACGCGTGCGCAAGGACCAGGCGGACGGGCTCACCGATCGTCCACTGCGTGCGCCCGACGAGCCAGCCCTCGACGATCACAGGGCCGAGGTCGACGTATCCGATGCTGAACGGCTCGAACCCGTCGGTGCGGAAGGGGGGCTTGGGCGCGAAGTGCTGCGTCGTCCAGGACCACACGACCCCGTGGTCGGGCAGGGCCACGGGCGCGACGTCCACGCCCGCGCACATCGGGCACGAGCCTATGGCGGGGAAGACGTGGGCACCGCACGCCTCGCATCGCGATCCCCGCAGTGTGGGGGGATCGGTCGAGGCGAAGAGGGTCTCGTCGACGATGCGCACCGCCATGACCCCTCCTCTCTCGCGACGGACGACTGCTATGAGAGCCGGATGAGGGCCTTGCCGAGGTTCGCGCCGTTGAGCAGCCCCTCCAGCCCCGCCCCCGCATTCTCTATGCCCTGGACGATCGTCGCACGGTCGACCAGCTCGCCACTGGCCAGCCATGCGCTGACGCGGGCCTCGAACTCCGGACGCAGCGCCTCGAAGTCCCGCACGATGAATCCGCGGATCGTGACTCGCCGGAGCACGACCTCGATGAGCTCGGCGAGCGACGGCTGATCGGCCGTGCCGAAGTTCGAGACAGCACCGCACATGCTGATGCGCCCGTGGATGCGCATGGCGTGGAGCGCGTGGACCATCTGCCATCCGCCGACGTTGTCGAAGAACAGGTCGATGCCCTCGGGAAACGCTGCCACGAGCGACGCCCGGACATCTGCGGTGCGATAGTCGATCGCCTCGTCGAAGCCGCACTCATCGACGAGCCAGGCGCACTTCTCCGCTCCGCCTGCGCTGCCGACGACCTTCGAGGCTCCGAGCAGCCGCGCGAACTGTCCGGCCATGCTGCCGACGGCCCCGCCCGCGCCCGTCACGAACACCGTCTCGCCGGCCGCGAGGGCGCCGACCGGGAGCAGTCCGGCGTAGGCCGTGAAGCCGGTCTGGCCCATAGAGCTCAGCCATGACGTCGCCGGCGCCTTGCCGAGGTCGCAGACGGTGGACGCGGAATCGTCGACGACGGCGTACTCGCGCCAGCCCATCCGATGACGCACAGTCGCACCCACCGGGAGCTGGTCCGACGCGGACTCCTCGACGATCCCGATCGCCGATCCGTCGAGCGGACCGCCGATCTCGAAGTTGGTCGTGTACTGCTTCTCGCCCGGGTCCATGCGCCCGCGGGTCGAGGGGTCAACGCTCATGTACTGGTTGCGGACGAGTGCGGTGCCCGGCGTGAGCTCCGGCAGATCGATCGTGCCGAGCTCGAGCGCCTCGGCGACCTTGGTGCCCTGCGGCCGACGCGCCAGCACGACTGCCGTCGTCGACCTCATGCGTTCGCCTCGCGCAGTGCGCGCGCCTCAGGCGTCCGCCCGACCCAGCCGGCCGCCTGGCGGTCGACGTCGATGATCTCGCCCTCGTACCAGACGCCGTTGTCGTCGAACACGCCGTAGCGCCCGGTGGCCGGATCGTCGACCCGCACGAGGCCGACCTCATTGACCGAGTACACATACTTGGTTATCGGGTGACGGTACGTCTTGGCCATCGGAACTCCTTGGACGCTCGCACATATTCGCGACCGGGCAAGACTACACAACTTGATCCGGCATACAGTAACTTTCCCGGTGTCCCCGACCCTGGAGCGGCCTCATGCCCAGCACCGACCAGACCCGGCACGATGCCCTCCCGTCACGCCTGGTGCAGATCGCCTACCGCGTCCCTGACCTCGAGGCCGCGTGCCATGAGTGGGCGGCGAACGTAGGTGCCGGGCCGTTCCTGTGCCGCCGCCATCTGCCGGTGACGGCCACGCACGACGGCGAACCCGCGATCTACGACCACAGCGCCGCCTTCGGGCAGTGGGGCCCGGTGATGCTCGAGCTGATCGAGCTCCACGAGTGCGAGCCCGCGGCGATGCGCGACGTGCTCGAGCACGATCGCGGGGGCCAGCCCAACCACTTCGCCTGCTTCGTGGATGACCTCGACGAGGCCAGCGCCGCGCTCGAGCAGCAGGGCATGCCCTTGACCATGGCGCTCACGTCGTCGTCCGGCATGCGCGTGCACTTCCACGACGCGCGTCACGCGGTCGGCGGCGTTCTCGAGCTCTACGTCGGCACCCCGCACCTGCAGGGCTTCTACGACAAGGTCGCCGCACTCGCCGATGGATGGGACGGCTCGGACGTGGTTCGCTGGATCGACGCGTCCTGAACGCGCCTCGGGTCGTCGTCGCCGGACATCAGCGACGCGGATACACCATCCGGTAGGTGTACGAGAGCGTGCCGACGACCACCTCGCCGGTCGGCTCGAACACCTCGCGACTGACGATCGAGTCATCGATGTTGAAAGCGCCGGCGGGTAGCTCGAAGCCCGGCGTTCCGAAGGTGCCGAGCACGCTGTTCGCAAACGAGAGGCCGAGTTCACCCAACGCCTGGCACTCGGGTGCGCCCGTGAAGGTCCCCGTCACCTGCGCTGGAGGACGCAGGCGGAGCAGGAAGTCCTCGCCGCGGTCGACGCCGGAGACCCGATAGGGGTAGCTGCCGCCCTTGATGGTGCCGTCGCCGACCCGCTGCCAGGTGCCGTTGTCGTCCTGGACCCAGCAGCCACCGGTGCCTCCTGTGATGATCAGGGGCCCCTTGTCCTTGCTGGTGATGCGCCCGTTGGCGACCTCGAACGTGACGAGTCCGGTGTCGAACTTGGAGAATCCGCGCTGGCCGCCCTGCTCCGTGTACGTCATCCGGAACTCGTAGCGCTCGAGCGGGCACTTCGCGCGCTTGCCCTTGCCCACGCCCTCGCGCCACGCACGCAGGCCATTGACCACCGCAGCGTTCGCTCCCGCGGGCTCCGCGCCCAGGGCCTTGAGCACCATCACAGCCTTGAGCAGGCACTCGATGTCCTTGGCCGTCGTGCGGCACTCCGACCGGTTGTAGCGGGCGAAGCCGTCCTGGGCGATGGCCCGCGCCTGCGTCATGGCCAGGTCGAGGTGGAACTGCGATGCACCGGCCTCCTGCAGGTAGGCCAGCACCGTCATCCAGTCCGCCACCGTGGTCGCCTGGCCGTCAGCGTTGCTCTCTGCCCATGACTCGACGATGGATCGCGCCTTGTCTGCACCCTCGGCGGCAACAGCCGCGTCGCCGACGGTCTGGGCGAGGAGCGCCAGGGCGATGGCGTCCTCGTACGCCTCGGGTGGCAGGAGCGTCGAGGCGGCGAACTCCTCGCACTTGGCCGCGTCGGGGTTGGGCAGCTTGGCGCGGGGACCGACCACCGATCGGGTCGACGGGGTGAAGGTCAGGCCCGCGATCGACTCACGCAGGTAGGCGATGGCGGCCTCGCGGTTTCCATCGGCGATGTCGAATTCGACGGCCTCAGCGATCCCCTGCGCAGAGTCGGAGCGGGGCTTGGTGCAGGTGCTGCCGGGCACTCCGGACACGAGTCGACTGATCACGCGATCTGCGGCGGCCCGGCCGACCGTGGTGGGACGCCCCGCGGCATTGACCGTCCTCACAGTCGCCGCCGCCTGCGCATCGAGAGGTGAGACGAAGACGTGGGCGCAGACCTGATCGATCGTGGCGGCCGAGGACGTCTGCGATGGGAAGATGATCAGGCCGGCTGCGACGACGGCGCCGGCCACTGCTCCGGTGAGGGCTCGCATGACGTCTCCTGACTGCCGAGGCGGGAACCGAGACCGCATTCAACCAGTCATGCGGCCTCCTGGTGGGCTGTCGTGGAAAGGTGACGGCCCAGCCGTCCGATCTCAGCGGTTGGTGAGGAGACGTCGATCGCGCAGGAGGTGGGCGTGGTCGTTGAAGGTGACGAGGGACAGTCCCCGCGAACCATGAACGACCGTGGTGATGGAGGCGTTCACACTCACCCGGTTGAGCGCGATGACACCCTCCGGGGCGCAGGACAGGAGCGACCCGGTGATCGCCGCGGTGACGCCTGCGGAGGTCGTGACGATCGCATCGCAGCCCGACGGCAGCGACGCTGCGAGATCCGACAGGCCCGCGAGCGCACCGTCGACGAAGGCGCGCCACCGCGGGTCGCCCTCGCGCATCCACGTCTCCATGGCCTGATCGAGGTGGCTCTGGAACTCGCGCGAGCTCATGCCCTGCGTCGCACCTGGCGCACCGAGGTGGGCCTCGACCGCTGCGTGCGCGTCGAACTCGTCGAACCGCGCATCCGCGGCCACGTCGTCGATGCCGAGGACGTCCGCCGCGATGCGCGCGGTGTCCCGCTGGCGGCGCAGCGATCCGCTCACCATCACCGGTGAGCGCAGCCCGCGCGCGGCCAGTGCCTCGCCGGCAACACGAGCCTGCTCCCGACCCAGGTCGGACAGGACGTCGTAGTCATCCGTGCCGAAGCTCGCCTGACCGTGCCGAAGCAGTGCGATGACCGGCATGGGCGGCGGTCAGGACACCAGCACCAGCGGTCGCGCGAGGAGCTCGGCGATCGTCTGGAGGTACTCGGCGGCCGGGGCGCCGTCGACGGCTCGATGGTCGAACGTGAGGCTGAGCGTGAGCACCTGCGTGCGCACCCATGCGTCGTCGTCCCACCGGCCCGAGTCGCGGAGGCGACCCACGCCGAGGATGCCGACGTTGCCGGGGTTGACGACCGGCGTGAACATGTCGACGCCGTAGGTGCCCAGCGACGTGACCGCGAACGTGCCGCCCTCGAGCTCGTCCAGGGTGATCGTGCCCTCGCGGCAGCGCTCGGCCAGGTCGCGCGTGGTGCGCGCGAGCTCGGGCAGTGAGAGCAGGTCGGCATCGCGGATCACGGGCACCATCAGGCCGCCGGGGACGGCCACCGCCAGGCCCATGTGGATGTGCCGCAGCAGGTGGATCTCGCGATCGACGATCGTGGCGTTGAGGATCGGATGCTGGCGCAGGGCCAACGCCGCCGCCCGGACGACGAAGTCATTGAGGCTGGGCACCGGCACGCCCAGCGCCGCGTACTGCTCCTTCATCTCCGCGCGCAGGGCGACGACGGCGTCCATGCACACCTCGAACCCGTGGGTGAGCTGGGCCATCTCGGTGAGGCTCTGCTGCATGCGTGCCGCGATGGTGCCGCGCATCCCCTTCATTGGGATGATCGCCGCGGTCTCCTGGCCTGCTGCGGTCGCGGACGCCGTGACCGGGACGACCACCGCTGCGGCGGCCGTCGCCTGAGGACTCGAAGCCGCGGCCCGGATGTCGCTCCGCGAGACGATGCCGGTCGTCGTCGGGATCGAGGTGGGGTCGATGCCGGCCTCGCGGGCATCACGGCGGGCCAGCGGCGAGGCGACACGTCCGGCCACCGTGGCCGCAGGCGCTGCTGCGGCCGCCTCCTCGACGTCCTCCGACAGGATCCGCCCACCGGGGCCGGTGCCTCGCACGGTGCCGAGGTCGACCCCGAGTTCGCCGGCGACCCGTCGGGCATTGGGCGAGACGAATGCCCGGCCGTTCGCGGACGTCACCGCGACGTCATCGGGGGCGGGCATCGTCGTGATGACGGAGACCTCCTCGACGATGTCGACGGGCACGGCTGCCGAGGCCCCCGTGACCACGACTCCGGTGGGCGGCACCTCCCCCGCGGCGAGGAGCCAGCCGAGCACCGCACCCGGGGCGAGGGTCGTGCCGCTCGGCACCGCACGGTGCAGGACGCCATCTCCCTCGGCCTCGACGTCGACGTCGATCTTGTCGGTGGCCAGCCGAAGCAACGGAGTGCCGACCGTCACGACCGCACCGTCCTCGAGGAGCCACTCGTCAACGGTGCCCTCCTCCATCGTGAGGCCGAGCTTGGGCAGCCGGATCTCGATGGCCACGACTACCCCCTCTCGAGGAGGCGCCGCACCGCCTGCTCGATGCGCGCGGCATCGGGCACGTAGGCGTTCTCCAGCACGGGAGCGTAGGGAACCGGGGCGAACGGCGCCGCGAGGCGCGCCACCGGGGCATCGAGGTAGTCGAACGCCTGCTCCTGCACCTGCGCGGAGATCTCGGCACCGATGCCGCCGAACTGCACCGCCTCATGCACGATCAGCACCCGATTGGTCTTGCGCACGGACGTGACGATGGTGTCGGTGTCCAGCGGCTGCACGGTACGAGGGTCGATGACCTCCACCGAGATGCCGTCGGCCGCAAGGGCGTCCGCCGCCTTGAGCGCCTCGGGCAGCATGCGGGCGATCGCGACGATGGTGGCGTCCGACCCCTCCCGCGCGATGGTGGCCTGCCCGAAGGGGATCGAGTACAGCTCCTCCGGGACTGGCCCCTTGACGCCGAGCATCTTCTTCTGCAGGACGACGATGGTCGGGTTGTCATCGCGGATGGCGCCGACGATCAGGCCCTTGGCATCGTGTGGGGTCGCCGGCAGGGCGACCTTCAGGCCCGGCACATGCGCCAGCCACGCCTCGAGGCTCTGGCTGTGCTGCGCTGCGGCCGACATGCCCGCACCGCCGGCCGTCGTGATGGTCAGGGGCACCGACACGGCGCCGCCGAACATGTACTTCATCTTGGCGGCCTGGTTGAAGATCTGGTCCATCGCGACGCCCACGAAGTCCATGAACATCAGGTCGCACACCGGGCGCAGCCCGCGGGCAGCAGCACCGACACCCAGGCCGATGATCGCCTGCTCGGCGATGGGGGTGTCCTTGACCCGCCGCTCGCCGAACTCGTCGAGGAGCCCGTCGAACATGTGGAACACCCCGCCATAGCCGGCGACGTCCTCACCGATGAGGAACACGTCAGGATCCTCGGCCATGATCTGGTGCATGCCCTCGTTGAAGGCCTTGACGTAGGTCAGTTCGCGGGTGGTCACGGGGAGTCCTTCGCTCGGCCGTCAGGCCGTGTAGACGTCGTCGAGAATGTCGGCCGGATCCGGGTCCGGGCTCGTGCGCGCGAAGTCGATGCCGTCCTGGATGTCGGCCTCGACCTCGGCCCAGATGGCCGCGAATTCCTCAGCGGTCGCAAGACCGCGCTCGACACCGATCGTCTCGATGAGCCGTATCGCGTCTCGCGACTTCCAGGCCTCGACCTCGGCGGCATCGCGGTAGGGGATGCGCATTCCCTTGATGCCCTGGTGATCGAAGAAGCGGTACGTCTTGGCCTCGATCAGGGTGGGGCCCTCGCCACGCTTGGCCCGCTCGACGGCCTCGAGGGCGACCTGGCGCACGGCCAGGGCATCCATGCCGTCGACGATCACGCCGGGGATCCCGTACGACGACGCCCGCTCAGCGATGTCGGTGAGCTTCATGTGGCGCTCCTGCGACGTGAACTCGGCATAGCCGTTGTTCTCGATCACGAAGATGCACGGCAGGTTCCAGACGGCGGCCATGTTCACGGACTCGTGGAAGGCGCCGATGTTGGTCGCTCCGTCGCCGAAGAAGGACACCGCGACGGTGCCGTCATCGCGGTACTGCGAGGCGAAGGCGGCGCCGATGGCGATCGGGATGCCGCCGCCGACGATGGCGTTGGCCCCGAGCATCCCGCGGCTGGTGTCGACGATGTGCATGCTCCCGCCGCGGCCCTTGCAGTAGCCCGTCGTCTTCGCGTACAGCTCGGCGAACATCGGGCGGAACTCCGCACCCTTCGCGATCGCGTGCCCGTGGCCCCGGTGGGTCGAGGTGATCTGGTCTGCGTCGGTGAGGACCGACATGACGCCGGCGGCGACGGCCTCCTGCCCGACGTACAGGTGCAGGAAGCCCGGCATCTCCCCGGTCTCCACGAGCTTGCCGGAGGACTCCTCGAAGCGGCGGATCCGGACCATGCGCCGGTGCAGGTCCAGCACGAGCTCGCGCGTCGCCGGGGTCACCTCGACGTCCGTGGATGTGGTCATCTGCAGGGCTCCCGGGAAGTGTGATGGCCGACGCACTTTCGGCACGCAGACTATAGTAACTAGGACGTCCACGCATATGCCCGGGAGTCGCCATGACCGTCCGCCGCATCCTCGTCATCACCGGCGGCCACCGCGTCGCCCTCGATGAGTTCCTCGGCGCCGTCGCGGCGGTGTGCACCGAGCGCGGCTGGGTGTGGGCGCATGCGACCCAGCCCACCGCACAGGCCTGGCTCACCGACGAGCTCGCGGGGCAGTGGGACGCGATCCTGCTGCACGACATCCCCGGGCTGCGGCTCAAGCGCGGCACCGAGCCGATCGTCGAGGGGCCCCCGCAGGAGGTCGCCGAGGGAATCGTCAACCTGCTCGACGCGGGGCAGGGGCTGGTCGTGCTCCACCACGCGATCTCGGGCTGGCCGGGCTGGGAGGGCTGGGCCGAGGTGACCGGGGCCCGCTTCCTCTACCGCCCGGGGACGCTGCGTGGCGTGGACCTCCCCTCGTCCGGCTACCGCCTGGACCGCTTCGTCGTCGCGCCCACCGCCCAGCATCCCGTCACCGCGGGGGTCGAACCCTTCGAGATCGACGACGAGCTGTACTTCATCCCCGTGCTCAACGACCGGATCACCCCGCTGCTGGAGCAGGACGCCGACATGGACCCGGCGCTGTTCCAGGACACCTGGGACGAGGTCACCAACGGCGTCTCCACCGGCGTCACCTGCGCGGGACGTCCCGCCGACGGCGGCCTGCACGGCGGAAGTCGACTCCAGGGGTGGGTGTCGGTCGCGGGGCGCTCACCGGTCGCGACGCTGCTCATGGGTGACGGGCCGAGCACCTTCGAGCACCCGATGTTCCGACGCCTGCTCGGCAACGCGCTCGCGTGGGTCAGCAGTGACGACGCGCACGAGCAGGCGCAGGCCGCACCCGTGGAGATCCCGCTGCCGTAGCGGCGGCGAGGTTACGCGCGACGGCCCTACGCGCGACGACGAGCCGTGCGTGCAGCGAGCGCGACGGCGATGATGAGCGCCGCTCCGTTGAACAGCTCGGTCACGTAGGACGGTGCACCTGCCAGCTGGAGCCCGGTGACACCCGTGGCGAGCAGGAAGATCGCCACCAGGGTGCCGAGCACGTTGACGCGACCGGGCCGGATCTGGGTGGCACCGAGGAACACTGCCGAGAACGCCGGCAGGAGGTACCCACTGCCGGAGTCCGGTGTCGCCGTGCCGATGGTGGACAGGTACACGATGCCGGCGAACGCCGACGTGACAGCGGACGCCACGAACGACAGGGTGATGATGCGACCGACGCGCACGCCCGCGAGGCGGGAGGCGACGGGGTTGCCGCCGACCGCGTAGAGGTAGCGACCACCGGGCGTGTACTCGAGGATCCACCAGAACAGCGCCGCGATGGCCGCTGCGTAGTAGACGGATCGCGGAAGGCCGAGGATCTCCTCGCGAGCGAACTCGAAGAACGGCGCGTAGCCCTCGGTGCTCAGCACGATCTGCGAACTGTCGGTGATCATGTAGGCGACGGCGATGAGGATGCTGCTCATACCCAGTGTGCCAATGAAGGAGTCGACTTTGAGTTTGACGACCACGAAGGCGTTCGCCAACCCGACGATGATGCCGATGAGAAGCGCGCCACCCGCCGCGAAGACCACCCCGCGGTGGTTGAGCAGCGCCCAGGCGGTGAAGCAGACGGAGACCGTCAGGGTTCCGGCGACGGTGAGGTCGAAGGCTCCGGCAGCGACCGGGATGATCAGCCCGAGGGCCACGATGGCCGCGATCGCCTGGAAGATCAGCACCTGCTTGAGGGTGCTGACCTGCAGGAACAGGTCGGGGATCCACAGCGAGAAGATGATGATGAGGACGGCCCACACGTAGAGGCCGCTGTACTTGTCGAAGCCGAGGTTGATGCGGCGCTTCGGCTTCGCGGACCCGGGGGCGGGGGCGGTCTGCACGTCAGTCATGTCTGGACTCCGGTTCTTCTTCGCTGGGCGGGCCGTCAGGCTGCGGGCTCGGTCGAGTCATGGGCGTCGCGACCGATGGTCGCGGCGGTGATGTTGTCGACGGTGATCTCGCCACCACGCAGCACCTCGGCGACGCGCCCTCGGCGCATGATGACGACTCGGTCGCACACCCGCACCAGCTCCTCGTGGTCGGTGGAGCACACCAGCACCGAAGTCCCCTGCGCTGCCGCCTCGTCCACCATGCGATGGATGTCGGCCTTCGCCCCGACGTCGACGCCCTGGGTCGGCTCGTCGAGGATGAGGACCTTGGGCTCCTGCCGCAGCCAGCGCGCGACGATGACCTTCTGCTGGTTGCCACCGGAGAGCTGAGCCATCGTGTACTCGGTCTGGCCACCCGGCTTGACGGTGAGCTTGTCGAGCCAGATCCGCACGTCGGCCCGCTCCGGGCGTCGGCGCAGGATCCCCATGGTCATGTGGCGACCCGGATCGACGAGGGTGATGTTCTCGCGCAGGGTCTGGTCGATGAGGGACGCGTTCGCGTGGCGCTCGGCCGGCACCAGTGCGACACCACGGTCCACAGAGATGTCCGGACGGTTCTCCGGCAGCTCCTGCCCGTTCACGGTGATGACGCCGCCGCGCTCCATGCCGCCGAAGATCAGGCCCGCCACCGACTCGCGCCCGGATCCAGTGATGCCCGCGACGCCCACGACCTCCCCGCGGTGCAGCGTCAGGTCCATGCCGAGGACGGAGGCGCCCGCGATCTCCTTGGCGACGAGGACCTCCTCGTCGTGCTCCCGCGCATCCGCGCTGTCCTTGTTGTGCTCCTCGAGCTTGCGGCCGACGACCAGCTCGATGAGCTCGTCCTCGGTGAGCCCCTCGACCGGCCGCGTGACGATGTGCTTGCCGTCGCGCAGCACGGTCACGGAGTCCGCCATCTCGAAGACCTCGTCGAAGTGGTGCGAGACGAACAGGACGGCGACGCCGGAGTCCGCGACGCGGCGCACCAGCTGGTAGAGCCGCTGCGCCTCGGCATTGGGGAGGTTGGCCGTGGGCTCGTCGAGGATGAGCATCGTGACCGGGCTTCCGCGGTCGGACATCGCGCGGGCGATGGCGACCGCCGTGCGCTCGGACATCTGGAGCGTGGCGACCGGCACGCGCACGTTGATGTCGTAACCGAGCGCTGCGAGGGCCTCGCGGGCCGCAGCGCGCTCCTTGCGCCAGCGGATGGTCTTCGTGGGATTGGTGATGTACCCCTGCCCGAGGGCCAGGTTGTCGACCGCGTCGAGGTTCGCGACGAGGCCGAGGTCCTGGTGGACGAACCGCAGCCCCACCGCCTCGCTCGCGACCGGATCGCCGAAGTCGAGGTCCCGGCCAGCGATGCTGGCAGCGGTCCCGGGCTCGGGGATGTGGAAGCCAGCGAGGATCTTGATCAGGGTCGACTTGCCACAGCCGTTCTGGCCGACGAGCGCGCGCACCTCTCCAGGCTCGACGTCGATGCTGACGTCGTCCAGCGCGACCTGAGCGCCGAAGATCTTCGTCGCGCTGCGCACCGTCAGTGCCGTCGTCATGGTGTCTCCCTCACGATCGTCGTGTCTCCCTCACGATCGTCCGAACCCTATCGGCGCCCGACTCAAATGCAAGGCCTTCCTAGTACTTTCGCGTCACGATACGGCCTCGGCCGGCGAGCGCCCCGTGCGGGCATGCGCTGCCGCGAGCCGGGCGACCGGGATCCGGCTGGGTGACGCGGAGACGTAGTCCAGGCCGAGTCGCTCGCACAGGGCGATCGAGGAGGGGTCGCCCCCGTGCTCGCCGCAGATGCCGAGCTTGATGTCCGGCCGGACGCTGCGACCGCGCGCGACCGCTGTCTCGATCAGGGCGCCGACGCCGTCCGGGTCGAGCTCGGCGAACGGGCTGGCGGTGAGCAGGCCCTTCTCCAGGTAGGTGCCGAGCATCCGGCGCTCGACATCGTCGCGCGAGAACCCGTAGGTCAGTTGCGTGAGGTCGTTGGTGCCGAAGGACAGGAACTCCGCCCACTGGGCCAGCCGATCGGCCATCAACGCCGCACGTGGGGTCTCGACCATGGTGCCGATCGAGAACGGGATGAGCATCCCGGTGCGCGAAGAGACCTCCTGGTTGACGCGGCGGATCAGGCGCAGGGTCATCACCAGCTCATCGGGGATGGAGACGAGGGGGACCATGACCTCCAGCTGCGGCCGGCCCTCGTCGGCGGACACGACGTCGACCCACGCCTGGAACAGGCCCTCGACCTGCGCGGGGTACAGGCCCTCGTGCATCAGTGCGAGCCGCACGCCGCGCACGCCCAGCATGGGGTTCTCCTCGTGGAGATGCTCGAGCATGCGGGCCTGGTGCTCGTCATCGAGCTCGTCGGCGGAGGTTGGGAGGAACTCGTGCATCGGGGCATCGAGCAGGCGCACGGTGACCGGGCGGTCTCCGATCGCGGCGAGGAGCTCGCGGAAGTCCTCGCGCTGAGCGCGCGCGAGCTCGGCCAGCGCCCTCTCCTCCGCGTCCCCATCATGCGAGAGGAGGACGGCGCGGACGAACGGCAGGCGATCGCCGAGGAACATGTGCTCGGTCCGGCACAGGCCGATGCCCTCGGCGCCGTTGTCGACGGCGGCGGTCGCGTCGACAGCGTTGTCCGCATTCGCGCGCACGCCGAGCCGACGGCCGTCGTCGGCCCAGCTGAGCAGCGTCGTCAGGCTGGGCGACGGGCTCGGTCGGGCGATGGTGAGCTCGCCGACGTAGGCGACGCCCGAGGCCCCGTCGATAGAGATGACGTCGCCCTCGGACAGCACGTGCGTGCCGGCGGCGAGCGTGCGCGCCTGGGTGTCCATGCGCAGGCCGGATGCGCCGCAGATCGCGGGACGGCCCATGCCGCGTGCGACCACGGCCGCGTGCGAAGCGGAGCCGCCGTTGGCGGTGAGGATCCCGGCGGCGGCCATCATGCCGGGCAGGTCACCGGGGGTCGTCTCGCTCATGACGAGGATCACCGGGTCGCCCCGCTCGGCCATCTCGACCGCGGTCTCGCTGTCGAGCGCGATGCGGCCCACGGCCGCTCCCGGGGACGCGCCGAGCCCGCTGACCAGTGCGACCTCATCGCCGCTCAGCCGCGGCTGCGGGTGGAGCAGCTCGACGACGTGCACCGGGTCGGTGGACGCCACGGCCCGCTGCTCATCGTTGATGCCCCGGATGACGAGGTCGACCGCGAGGCTCGTGGCGACGCGGGCACTCGGGCGACGCTGCTCCTCGAGCCCGACGAGGGCCAGGCCATCGGGACCGAACTCGAAATCGACGGTGACCACGCTGCCGAGGCGCCCCTCGAGCTCGGCGAGCACGCCGGTGAGCATCTCGACGCCGCCGGGCAGTGCGTCCAGCGGATGCCCTTCCAGCTGGCGCTCGCCGGAGAGCCGGAAACCGTGGCGGAATCGGCCGTTCGGCTCGAATGCCCCGGTCTCCGCATTGCGCGAGGTGGCGTAGCCGTGCCCTTCGTCGTCGTGCTCGGTGACGATCACCGTCTCGAGATGCAGGGCCAGGGGCAGGTCGGCGGGGAGGTTCTGCTTGCGGCGTGCCCGCGCGGCGCGCGGGGAGTTCCAGCGCTCGATCATCGCCTGGGCGCCGGCGGCGACCTGCTGCGACCGCTTGGTCGGGAACGGCGCCGAGCCATGCTCCTCGCACAGGCGCTTGAACGGCTCGATGCGCTCGACCGGGTCGGGGTGGTCGATGTCGAGCATGCCGAGCTCATCGCCGGGCACGCCGAGCGCGTGCTCGGCGATGAAGGAGGCGGCCTTCCACCACGCGGCACCGAGCGACGTTCGGGCGCGAGCGCCCAGACCGTCGGGGATCACGCTCCGCTTGAGGCCCAGGCAGACCAGATCCGGTGGCAGCCCGGCGGCCTCGACCGGGGCGCTGGCGCTCAGGCGCAGGAGGACCAGGCCGCCGGTGTCCGTGGTGCTGCTGATCTGGCGGCCGGAGATCGTCTCCAGCAGGTTCATCGCGGCCTTCGCCCGATCGGGCGACGTGAAGCCCGGGACGTTCGGGACCGGGATGGTCAGCCCTGCACCCACAGGCAGGCCCAGGCCCGCGAGGGTCTCGAGCTGAACCCCGCGAGTGCACAGCGATCGTGCGTCGAGTCCGCGCTCGAAGCCCCGGCCGAAGGGGACGAGGCCGACGTCATCAACCGGCGCGGCCCATTCGGTCACGCACCGCCTCCGGCGACCAGCCGCTCCTCGAGCTCCTCGTCCTCCTTGCGGGACATGCCGATGGTCAGCAGGAGTTCCTGGTGCAGGTGCATCCAGACCGTGTGGTACGAGTCGATCAGCGGGGAAGCCAGCCAGGCATCGTCGCCCTCGTCGAGATTCGCCAGCGCCTCGGTCAGGCGGGGCCGGTAGGCGCCCATGCTCGGGATGTCCTCGGCAAAGCGCTTCAGCAGGGGGCCGACGGCGTCGTCGATGTCGTCGAGCCGGTCGCGGATGTCCGCGTCGTAGTTCTCGTCGGAGTGGTCGTTGGCGCTGCCGTCGGGGCGCACCTGCCATGCGGTGCACAGGTCGCGCAACTGGCGGTTCACCGGGAGGAACCGGTGGAAGGTCGCCATGATGCGCTCGCGCTCGGGAGCGTCGTCAGGCAGGCGCAGGAGGCTGCCCACCAGTTCGGTGCCCGCCGGGGTCGGCATGAGGACGGGGCCCTTGACCAGGATCAGGCCGGCGTCGGCCAGCTCCTGCTGCGCCTGAGTCGCCTGGCCGCGGGCCATGCCGCGCACCACGAGCGAGACCAGCGCCGCCTGCTGCTCGTCGGTCAGGGCCACCTCGCCCATGTCTGCCTCCCGCCCGGGCTTGCGCCCGTATTCATGTGGACGTCCTACTATCTCAGAGCGGCGGACAAGTTTCCAGAGTTTGCGTCAAGAAACCCTTCCGCCCGCCAGATGCGGCGCACTAGCATCCCAGCGACCCACCAGCGGTCCCATCGGACCCCCTGCGAGAGGAAGCTATGAAGGCCGTACAGCTACCCAACTGGAAGTCCGACCCGCTCCTCATCGAGGTCGACGACCCGACCCCCGGCCCCGGCCAGGTCGTGCTCCGCATCGCGGGCGCGGGCCTGTGCCACAGCGACCTGCACCTGCTCCACGACTTCGAGGAGGGCATGCTCCCCT
>JAFMFD010000040.1 GCA_017856385.1 Actinomycetota bacterium | reverse complement strand
CCAAGCACGCAGCGCAGGACGCCTCGCAGGACGCCTCATGACACCGCTGCCCAAGGACGAGATCGCCCGCACCCTCATCGAGGCCGCGCAGACGCGCACGGCCGTCGCTCCCCTGACCGACACCTACCCGGACCTCGACTTCGACACCGCGTACGAGGTCCAGGACGCACTGGTAGCTGCGCGGGTGAACGCCGGCGCGGTCGTGGTGGGCGCCAAGCTGGGGCTGACCAGCCGCGCCAAGCAGCTGCAGATGAAGGTGGACCGTCCCCTCTACGGGTTCCTCACCGATGACATGCAGATCGACACCGGAGAGTCACTCGAGTGCGGGCGCTTCATCCAACCTCGCTGCGAGCCGGAGATCGCCTTCCTCCTCGGCGATGCCCTCGCGGGAGCCCATGTCACCGCTGCGCATGTCCTAGCCGCGACGGAGTTCGTCTTTCCTGCCGTCGACGTGCTCGACTCCCGGTTCGCCGGCTACGCCTTCACGTTCACCGATGTCATCGCCGACAACTCCTCCAGCGCTGCCTTCACCCTGGGTGGCCAGGCGACTGACCCGGAGGGCATCGACCTGCGGCTCATCGGGTGCTCGTTCGAGAAGAATGGACAGCTGGTCGCCACCGCGGCCGGCGCAGCCGTGATGGGGCACCCAGCGGCGAGTGTGGCCTGGATGGTCCGACAGCTGGCCCGTCGCGGTCGCGGCCTCGCAGCAGGGCAGGTGGTCATGGCCGGTGCCCTCACCGAAGCGGTGCCCGTCTCCCCCGGCGACACCGTCGTGGCCCGGTTCGACCGGCTCGGCACCGTCGAACTCGCCTGCCGCTGATACAGGAGGTATGCCATGCCGTTCATCCAGGTGACGATGCTCGAGGGCCGCACGGTCGAGCAGAAGCACGAGCTCATGCGCCTCCTCACGGATGCCACGGCATCCGCGCTGGGCGGGGATCCCGAGCGCATTCGCGTGGCCATCTACGAGGTCTCGAAGGACGAGTGGGCGATCGGCGGCGTGCCCATGTCGGTCCTGCGTCCCGACGCCTGACAGCCGTGCCGCGCATTCGCGTCCTGAGACGGGAACTCCTCGAGGACGGTATCCCGCAGCGCGTCGAGGTGCCGGGTCAGGCGATCCTCGTCGTCTCGCTGGACGGCGAGGTCCACGCAGTCTCGGACACCTGTCCGCACAACGGTGCCTCGCTGAGCGACGGCCTCGTCCGCGACGGGTGCGTCACGTGCCCCAGCCACCTGTGGCGCTTCCGGCTGTCGGATGGTGCACGACAGGGCCAGGAGCAGGTGCGCCTCGCGGTGCACTCGGTCGAGATCACCGATGACGGCTGGGTGGAGGTCGACGTGCCCTCCCCGGCCGCCCCTCGCTCGATGCGCGAGATCCTTCTGGCGCACGCACGGGGCGAGATGGTGGACTGACCGGAATCCGGCCGGCCCGGGCGTTCAGACGTCGTACGGCTCGAGGTGACCGGTGTGGATGTCCAGCAGCGCACCGGCTGCGATCAGGTTCGGTGGCAGCAGTGGGAAGGTCCGGATCCGGGTGACGTCGGTGATGAGCGCGCTGCGCTGGTCGGACACTGTCCGGATCTCGATGCTGCGCGTGTCCACCCCGGATCGTTCGCGGATCGCGAGATGGATGTCCGCCTCCTCGCCGCTGGCCATCTTGCAGTCCGTATGCGGCATGACGAGCACCCGGGTCACGCCGAGCAGGTAGGCGGCGAGCACGAGCGTCCGCAGGACGTCGTCGGTCACGCGCGCACCGGCATTACGCAGGATCTTCACGTCACCCGGCTGCAGGCCGAGGACCGCGAGGGGATCGATCCGGGAGTCCATACACGTGATCACGGCGAGGCCCTTGCGCGCCCAACCGGTGAGCCCGGAGTCGACGTGCTCCACGGCGTAGGCCGCGTTGGCCTCGAGGAGGTCGGCGAAGGCGTCACGCGGGAAGGGCTGCAGGTCGGCAGTGCGGCTGAGGGGCACGTGCGGAGGCTACCGGGCCGGAGGCCATCCGCACATGAGCCCATGAGTAGCACTTGCAAAGATTTTGCAGTAACAGCCCATTAGACCTAGGCTTGCGGACATGCGCTGGCGTGTCCTCCTCGCCCTGACCGTGGCCCCGCTCCTCGCGGTCTCGGCCTGCAGCAGCGGGACCACCGATGCCGACGATCGTCCCCTCGTGGCCACCACGGTCTCGCCTCTGACATCCCTCGCCTCGACGATCGGCGGCGAACGTGTGCGCGTCGAGGGGATCGTCCCCGAGGGGACGAACAGCCACACCTTCGAGCCCGAGCCGCGGGCGGCAGAGTTGCTGAGCGATGCCGACCTCGTCCTGGTCAACGGACTCAAGCTCGAGGATCCCACCATGGCCCTCGCCGAGGCGAACATGTCTCCGCAGGCACGGCTGGTGGAGCTCGGCACCACGGTGCTGCCGGAGTCCGACTACATCTTCGACTTCTCCTTCCCCGAGGAGGAGGGCAAGCCCAATCCGCACCTGTGGACCGATCCCACCTATGCGGTCGCGTATGCAGCACTCATCCGCGACGAGCTCACCGCCCTCGATCCGGAGGGCGCCGACTACTACGCGGCCAACTACGACGCCTTCGCCGCCCAGGCGCAGGAGCTGTCCGACGCCATCCGTGTCGACCAGGCCACGGTCCCCGACGGCCAGCTGAAGCTGATCACCTACCACGATGCCTATGCCTACTTCGCACGGACCTTCGGGTGGGAGGTGGTGGGTGCGATCCAGCCCCAGGACTTCGCCGAGCCGACACCCGCGGAGGTTGCGTCACTCATCGACCAGATCAGGGCCGAGGGAGTGCCCACGATCTTCGGCTCCGAGGTCTTTCCGTCCACCGTCCTGGAGGAGATCGGCCGGGAGGCGGGAGTGCGGTACGAGGACTCACTTCGCGACGATGACCTGCCGGGCGCCCCGGGCGACCCTGAACACTCGTGGCTGGGCCTGATGCGACTGAACTTCAGCACGATGATCCGCGGGCTCGGCGGCGATCCCGCCACTCTGGACGCCCTCGACATCACCCCGAGGACTCCCGACACGGCGGTCTACCCGCAGTGACCGGAACGGGAGTCGGCCCTGAACTGCTGCGCCTGTCCGGCGTATCAGCTGCGTACGGCCATCACGAGGTGCTGACCGGTATCGACTTCCATATCCACGAGGACCAGTTCACCGGCATCGTCGGGCCATCCGGGTCGGGCAAGACCACCCTGCTCCGGATCCTGCTGGGCATCGTCAGGCCGACAACTGGCACCCTGGAGCGGGCCGACGGCCTGCGCATCTCCTATGTGCCTCAGCTCGAGACCATCAACTGGAACTTCCCGGTCACCGTCGCCGAGTGCGTCCTGATGTCTCGGGCGCAGGGCCGCTGGACGCCGAGGCCCACGCGCGAGGAGCGCGATGCCGTGGCAGGGGTGCTCGACCGGCTGGGCATCGGCAGCCTCGCCCAGCGGCACATCCGCGACCTGAGTGGCGGGCAGCAGCAGCGCATGTTCTTCGCTCGCGCCCTGCTCCGCCAGCCGCAGGTGCTGCTGCTCGATGAGCCCACAAGCGGAGTCGACGTATCGACGCGTCACGACATGCTGCACCTCCTCGCCGAGCTGCACGAGGACGGCATCGCGATCGTCCTCACGACGCATGACCTCAACGGGATGGCCGCGCACCTGCCCCACCTCGTATGCCTGAACCACCGCGTCGTGGGCGAGGGGACCCCCGCGGATGTCCTCACCCCCGATGTCCTCGAGGCCACCTTCGGGGCACGCATGGAGGTGCTCGAGCACCTCGGCATGCGTGTCGTCATCGACGAGGCGCGCGACGCGAGCAGCAGGAGCGCGGGCTGACGTGGAGACCCTTCTCGCGCCCCTGGAGTACGCCTTCTTCCAGAAGGGACTCCTCGTCGCTGCACTCTCCGGCGCCCTCCTCGGGTTCATCGGCGTCTACATCGTCCTGCGCGGGATGAGCTACATCGGCCACGGACTCTCGCACTCGATCTTCGGGGGCTTCGCCGCGGTCCAGCTCTTCGCCGCCCAGTTCTACTTCCTCGGCGCGGCACTCTGGGGAATCGCCTCAGCGCTGGCCATCAACGGGGTGACCCGCAGGACCCGCATCGGTGCGGACGCGGCCATCGGCGTCATCACGACCGCCTCGTTCGCCCTAGGCGTGGCACTCTTCGCCCGGTTCGGCACGAGCGGCCCCGCGTTCGAGAACGCCCTGTTCGGCAGCATCCTGGGGATCACGACAGCGCAGATCCTCGCCCTCGTCGCCGTCAGCATCGTCGCGGTCGTGTTCGTGGTCGCGCGCTACCGGGCCCTGCTGTTCGCGACGTTCGACCCGGAGGTAGCCGAGGTCTCCGGCGTTCGTGTCGGCCGCCTCGAGGCCCTGTTCATGGTCGTCCTGTCCCTGGCGATCCTCGCCACGCTGACCGTGATCGGCGTGACCCTGGTCGCGGCGATGCTCGTGATCCCGGCCGTCGTCGCACGGATGCTCACCGACTCCTTCGCGCGCATGCTCGTGCTGAGCACTGTGATCGGGACAGGCTGCGGTGTCGTCGGGATGTACCTCAGCTACTTCGCAGGCGTTCCCTCCGGAACGATGATCGTGCTCACCGGCGCGGCCTGCTTCGTCGTCGTCCTCGCCCTGACCGGCGGGCGTGGGCTCCGCCGGTCGGCCGGTCTCGACGCGCACCCGGCGGCAGTCGCCTGAACGGGTCGAGGCCGCTTGCGGTCACACGTCGATGCGGTCGCGATCGAGTCCGGCGGCACCCTCGACGATGAAGTCCCGGCGAGGCCCCACCTCGCTGCCCATCAGCAGGTCGAACACCGCCTCGGCACCCACAGCGTCGGCCATCGTGATGCGGCGCAGCGTCCGGTGGGCAGGATCCATGGTGGTCTCGCGCAGCTGGTAGGAGTCCATCTCGCCGAGGCCCTTGTAGCGCTGGACGGGATCCTTGACCCGCCGCCCCTTCTTCTCGAGGTCACGCACGACCGAGTGCATCTCCGCGTCCGAGTACGTGTAGATCACCTCGTTGGCACGGCTCCCGGCACCGATCACCTCGATCCGATGCAGTGGCGGGACCGCCGCGAAGACGCGACCCTCGTCGAGCAGGGGCTTCAGGTACCGGTGGATGAGCGTCAGGAGCAGGCACCGGATGTGAGCCCCGTCGACATCGGCATCGGACATCAGGATGACCTTGCCGTAGCGGGCGGATCCGAGGTCGAACGTCCGGCCGGAACCGGCGCCGATCACCTGGATGATGGATGCGCACTCGGTGTTCTTGAGCATGTCACTGAGCGACGACTTCTGGACGTTGAGGATCTTGCCCCGGATCGGCAGCAGGGCCTGGAACTCTGCATTCCGCGCCGTCTTGGCGGTGCCGAGGGCGCTGTCGCCCTCGACGATGAACAGTTCTGTGCGCTCGACGTCGTCGCTGCGGCAGTCGACCAGCTTGGCCGGGAGTGCGGAGGACTCCAGTGCGGTCTTCCGCCGCTGCGTGTCGCGATGGGCCCGCGCTGCTACCCGGGCCCGCATCGCATTGGCCGCCTTGTCGAGGAGCGCCTTCGTCGAGCCCTTCTCCCCGCGCGGCGGATGGGTGAACCAACGGGTGAACTCCCGCCCGACCACATGAGCGACGATCCGCGAGGCCGCGGGCGTTCCGAGGACCTCCTTTGTCTGGCCCTCGAACTGCGGTTCCGCCACGCGCACGGTCACCACCGCCGTGAGGCCCTCCATGGCGTCGTCCTTGGTGATGTTGTCCTCGGCCGACTTCAGCACCTTCGCGACGCGCAGCTGGTCGTTCACCACCTTGACGAGCGCGCGCTCGAACCCTGCCACATGCGTGCCGCCCTTCGGCGTCGCGATGACGTTGACGAATGAGCGCAGGGCCGTGTCGTAGCCGGTGTCCCAGCGCAGGGCGATGTCGACGTGCATCGACCGCTCGACCTCCTGGGGCGACATATGGCCGCGGTCATCCAGCACGGGGACGGTCTCGGTGAAGTGCCCCTCCCCCGTCAGCCGGATGACGCCGGTCACCGCCTCGCCGCTCGACAGGTGCTCGACGTACTCCGCGATTCCCCCCTTGTGCTGGAAGGTCTCCTCCCAGACGTCCGACGGATCCCGCTCGTCCCGCACCGAGATCGTGAGCCCGGGCACGAGGAATGTCGTCTGGAGAACGCGCTCGCGAAGTGCCGTCCGGTCGTAGTCGGCGTCCTTGGTGAACACCTGCCGATCCGCCCACCAGCGGACCCTCGTGCCCGTCCGGGTGCGCGGGCACTTGCCCGCTACGACGAGTCCGCTCCGGCGCGAGAATCCTGCGTCCGGCCCATCGCCGTCGAACACACCCGGCACCCCGCGGCGGAACGACATGGTGTGCACCTTGGCTGAGCGGTCCACCTCGACATCGAGCCTGGACGACAGTGCGTTCACCACCGAGGCGCCCACTCCGTGCAGGCCCCCGCTGGCCGTGTAGGAGCCGCCGCCGAACTTGCCGCCGGCATGCAGTCGCGTGAGGACCACCTCGACGCCCGTGAGCTTCGTCCTGGGCTCGACATCGACCGGGATGCCACGCCCGTTGTCTGACACCTCAACCGATCCATCGGCGCGCAGGGTGATCTCAACCCGGGTGCAGTGCCCGGCGATCGCCTCGTCGACGGCGTTGTCGAGGATCTCCCAGAGGCAGTGCATGAGGCCGCGGCCGTCGTTCGACCCGATGTACATGCCGGGGCGCTTGCGGACGGCCTCAAGCCCCTCGAGGACGGCGAGGTCCTTGGCGGAGTACCCGCTCGCAGCGGTTGCCGAGGTGCGGGAGGCCATGCAGGCAACCTATCCAGTACCGCTCGCGGAGCCCGGGCACGCCACACACGCCGATGGTCCGGTTCCGCTCCATCGACCCCGGGAGCCCACATCGCCACGGCGCAGCCGCCCCTCACCGGGGTCCGGAATGTCCGGGGGTCGTCCGCCCTGTGCGAACGGGCGCGGCGTGGTGCGTCCGATGTCGGTCTGCCGTGCAAGACTGTCGTCACGCAACCACTGGGGTTGCGACATCGTGGGAGGGACCGCCTGCATGGAGACGACGCTGACCGCCGTTCCGCTCAAGGCCACCGATCGCTGTGATCGCTGTCAGGCCCAGGCCTACGTCCGTGTCGTCCTGCCTGCGGGCACCGACCTGCTGTTCTGCGCCCACCACTGGGGCGCCTATGAGGACGCCCTGCGCCCGCAGGCGGCGGCCATCGTGGACGAGACGCACCGCCTTGCGGAGCCGGCCACCGCGCAGGCGTGAGGCTCAGCCGCCGGAGAACCTCGGCGGCCTCTTCTCGACGAAGGCACGGACCCCCTCGCGGTAGTCCGTGCTCGTCCACGCCCGGTGGCGTAGGTCGGCCAGCCGCTCGGCCTCGTCGCTGGTCAGGGCCCGTGCGTCGGTCAGGGCCGTGACCTCGCCCTTGATCACCTGCACGGCCAGAGGGGCCCGCTGCGCGATACGGCTCGCGAGACGACGGGACTGCTGTTCGAGTTCGTCGGCATCGTCGACCAGCCGGTTCACCACCCCGTACCGGGCCCAGTCCTCGGCCGACACGGGATCAGCCGTGAAGAACATCTCGCGGGCGACATTCAGGGGCAGCGCGCCCAGCAGGCGATTGACGCCAGCGGTGTTGTAGGGCACCCCCAGGCGCACGGGCGTGATGGCGAACTCGGCGGAGCGCATCGCGACGAGCAGGTCGCAGCACAGCACCAGCTCGCAGGCACCGCCCCACACGCCACCCTCGATGGCGGCGATCACCGGGAACGGGGCGCGACGCAGGGCGTGGACAACGTCCTCGAGCGGGTTGGACCACGCCAGCGGATCCGAGCCGTCGACGGGCAGCGAGTCGATCTCCAGTCCGGCCGACCATGTGGTCGCGCCACGCTCCGCGCGCAGGATCAGGACCCTCGTGCCCGCCTGGGCCGCGTCCGACAGCTCGGTCAGCAGGTCCTCGAGCAGCTCCGGCGACAGCGCATTCCGACGCTCCTGATGCGCCAGCGTCACCTCACGGACCCCCGACAGGCCGTCGAGGTGGCCGAGGTCCTCGCGGCGCAGCAGTTCCGACATCTCAGTCGAGGTAGTCCCGCAGCACCTGTGAGCGGGAGGGGTGCCGCAGTTTCGACATCGTCTTGGACTCGATCTGCCGGATCCGCTCACGGGTCACGCCGTAGACCTTGCCGATCTCGTCGAGGGTCTTGGGCTGACCGTCGGTCAGCCCGAAGCGCATCCGCACGACACCGGCCTCGCGGTCCGAGAGGGTGTCGAGCACCGACTCCAGCTGCTCCTGCAGCAGCGTGAACGAGACCGCGTCGGACGGGACGATCGCCTCGGAGTCCTCGATGAGGTCACCGAACTCGCTGTCGCCCTCCTCGCCGAGCGGGGTGTGCAGGGAGATCGGCTCGCGCCCGTACTTCTGGACCTCGACGACCTTCTCCGGGGTCATGTCCAGCTCCCGCGCCAGCTCCTCCGGGGTCGGCTCGCGGCCGAGGTCCTGCAGCATCTGCCGCTGGACGCGGGCAAGCTTGTTGATGACCTCGACCATGTGCACCGGAATGCGGATCGTGCGGGCCTGGTCGGCCATCGCGCGCGTGATGGCCTGCCGGATCCACCAGGTCGCGTACGTCGAGAACTTGTAGCCCTTGGTGTAGTCGAACTTCTCGACGGCGCGGATGAGGCCGAGGTTGCCCTCCTGGATCAGGTCGAGGAACAGCATGCCGCGCCCGGTGTATCGCTTGGCCAGCGACACGACCAGTCTCAGGTTGGCCTCGAGCAGGTGGTTCTTGGCACGACGCCCGTCGGTGGCGATCCACTCGAGGTCCAGTCGCGTCTTCTTGTCGAGCTTGCGCGTCTCGGCGAGCATCTCCTCGGCGAACAGGCCCGCCTCGATCCGCTTCGCCAGCTCCACCTCCTGCTCCGCGTTGAGCAGGGCGACCTTGCCGATCTGCTTGAGGTAGTCCTTGACCGGGTCGGCTGTGGCACCGGCGACGGTGACGGTCTGGACCGGCTCGTCGGTGTCATCGACGTCGGAGATGACGAAGCCCTCCTCGCCCTCCGGTGTCGCGGCGTCAGCGGCGGAATCCTCCGTGTCGTCGGTCTCGACGGCAGCCAGGTCCTCGGCCAGGTCGGCCTCAAGGTCGGCCTCCAGCTCGGCCGCGGACTCCAGCTCGGCAGCATCGACCTCCTCGAGCTCGGGCTCGACCTCGACCAGGCCGTCCTCGGTCTCGATGACCTCGACGAAGTCGACCGACTCAGCGGCACCCGACTTCTTCGCCGGCGCGGTCGCCTTGGCCGAGGGCGCCTTCTTCGCCGGCGTGGGCGCCTTCTTCACGGGCGTGGGCGCCTTCTTCACGGGCGTGGGCGCCTTCTTCACGGGCGCGGGCGCCTTCTTCACGGGCGTGGGCGCCTTCCTTGCCGGTGCAGCCTTCTTCGCGGGCGCCTTCGTAGCCGGAGCCGCCTTCTTCGCCGGAGCAGCCTTCTTCGCGGGCGCGGGCGCCTTCTTCACGGGCGCCGGCTTCTTGGCCGGCGCCTGCTTCTTCGCCGGAGTGGCCTTCTTCACGGTGGACGGCTTGCGGGGTGCGGTGGCCTTGGGTGACATCGAGATGGAGGTGCCTTCCTCGGGGGTGGCCCACGACAAGGGCCCGTGTCAAGCCTGGGGCTTGCTGACGGGCCGAGATGTGGCGTCATTGTGCCATGTCACCCCCGGGGTCGAAGCAGCGCCCGCCCCTGCCCCACCTGCACGACGACGGCCTCGTCCTGGACGACCGATCCGGGGACCGGGAAGGTACCGATGCCCCGGAGCTCGAACTGCGCCGACCACCGGGTCTGGCATCGCACAACGGCCGGTCCGGACCGGACGAAGGTGTGGCGCACGGGACCAGCCGGAAGCAGCTCGCCGGGCTCGTCAGCCACCTGCGACGTGCCGTCAGGAAAGTGCCAAGTCCAGCTCGGCCGGATCGTCACGCGCACCTCCTGGCCGAGGAGGCGCCAGTCGTAGCTCTGCGGACCAGCCGGCTGCCCGCTCGCGAAGACCGTGGGTAGACCGGTCACCACCCCGCGATCGGGCAGGTGGGCGGGAGCGAGACGCGGGAGGGACTGCTGGATCCGCTCGCGGACGCTGCCGCCGACCTCCTCGACCGTGACCGGACGGTCGGCCAGGCAGTGGAGGCCAAGGTCCTGCCAGGGCCCCGACGCTGGCAGCCACCACACGCGTCGCGTGGTGCCCTCCGGACACCCCCGCGTGACGCTCCGACAGGCCGACTGACCGTCGAAGGCCACGCCGAGGCCTGACCCGGCGTCCAGGCAGGGACTGGTGACGCGCCACGCGCAGCCCTCGCACCCGGCGGCCCCGCGCCGGGTGAGCTCACCCACTCCGGCGGGCAGGACCACCCTGCCGGTGCCGGCGACCGTGTCACGCTCATCGTCGAGCTCCACCGCGACGTCGGAGCGCTGCACGGCCTGCGCCGGGGCAGCGGCGACGGCGGACAGCAGGGCCACTGCCAGCAGCAGGATCGCAGCCAGCTGGGTGGCTGACGCGGGGGTCGATGCGCGCACGGGCATACCGGCAAACTACGTCGCAGGGGCGCCTGCGCGCCTCCCTCGATCCTCGGCCTGTGGACGAAGCCGGCCGAGTGGCGTGCCCCGCTAGGCGTGGTCCTGGCGGCGGACGCGGTGCAGCGCATGGGCCACAAAAACGCCGACCTGCTCGTCCTCCACCAGGAATCCGTCGTGCCCGTAGAGCGACAGGATCAGGTGCAGGCGATCGGCCCCCGGCGTGAGGTCGACGAGCTGCTGCTGCAGCCGGGTCGGGAAGAGTCGATCGGAGTCGATACCGACCACCGTGAGCGGCGCGGTGATCGAGCCGAGGGCGGCCTCAAGGCCACCTCGCCCACGGCCGAGGTCGAACAGGCTCATCGCGCGGGTGAGGGCGATGTAGGTGTTGGCATCGAAGCGGCGGGCAAGCTTGTCGGCGTGATGGTCGAGGTAGGACTCGACCGCGAACCGGCCCCCGGCGTGCGGATCCTCGCCCTCCTGCGCGGCACGGCCGAAACGCTCGTCGAGCTCGACATCGGTGCGGTAGGTCAGGTGGGCGATCCGTCGGGCCAGTCCCATCCCCTCGTGCGGCCCCTGCCCGTCCGGAGCGTCGTAGTAGTCGCCACCTCGGAATGCGGGGTCGGACTCGATCGCCCGGATCTGCACCGAGTGCGTGGCGATCTCATCTGCGGTGACTGCCGCGGTGGATCCGAGGACCAGTCCCCCGCGAACCCGGTCGGGGTGGCGGACCATCCACTCCAGCACCCGCATTCCGCCGAGGGAGGGCCCGAGCATCAACGCCCACGACGGGATGTCGAGGACGTCCATCAGGCGACGCTCGACCTCCACCATGTCGGCCACGGTCACCACTGGGAATCGGCTGCCCCACGGCCGGCCGTCCGGGGCCTTAGAGGAGGGGCCCGTCGTGCCTTGGCAGCCGCCGAGGACATTCGCGCACACCACAAACCACTCGTCAGTGTCGATGTCGCAGCCGGGGCCGACAAGGCCGTGCCACCAGCCCGAGGTTACGTGACCGGGGCCGGCGGGGCCCGTCACGTGGGAGTCGCCGGTCAGGGCGTGGCAGATGTAGATGGCATTCGTGCGGGCGGCGTTGAGCGTTCCCCACGTCTCGTAGGCGACGCGAACCTGCGGGATGAGGTCGCCGCTCTCGGTCACCAGGTCGCCGACGTCGACGAACTTCCGGTCCCCCACGGGGTCTGACTCACGCCAGGCGGCGCTGGCGGGAGTCAGACCCTCGTAGGACAGCGGACCGTACATGCGCAGATCAGCCGGCGTTCGCCGCGCGGAATCCCGCCTCGAGGTCGGCGAGGATGTCATCGATGTTCTCGATGCCGACGGCCAGGCGCACCAGGCCGGGGGTGACACCCGCGGCCGCCTGCTCCTCGGGGGTCAGCTGCGAGTGTGTCGTCGACGCCGGGTGGATGACCAGGCTGCGCACGTCGCCGATGTTGGCCACGTGGCTGTGCAGCTCCAGGCCCTCGACGAAGCGTCGACCCGCCTCGATACCGCCGTCGATCTCGAAGCTGAGCACAGCACCCGTGCCCACCGGTGCGTACTTCTGGGCGAGGTGGTGCCACGGGCTCGAGGGCAGTGAGGAGTAGTTCACCGTGAGCACCTCCGGCCGCGCCTGCAGCCACTCGGCGACGCGCCGGGCGTTCTGCACGTGCCGCTCGATGCGCAGGGAGAGCGTCTCCAGGCCCTGCGCGATGAGGAACGCGTTGAACGGCGAGATGGCGCACCCGAGGTCGCGCAGCAGCTGCACGCGTGCCTTGAGGATGAACGAGAGGTTGGCGCCGAAGGCCGAGCCCACGCCCAGATCGCGCGCGTACACCAGGCCGTGGTAACTCGGATCGGGCTGGTTGTAGTTCGGGAAGCGGTCCGGGTACTGGGCGTAGTCGAAGGTGCCGCCGTCGACGATGACCCCGGCTACCGCCGTGCCGTGACCGCCGATGTACTTGGTCGCCGAGTGGATGACCACATCGGCGCCGTGCTCGAGCGGACGGATCAGGTAGGGCGTCGCGACGGTGTTGTCCACCAGCAGCGGGACGCCGACCTCGTGCGCGACCTTGGCTACCGCCTCGATGTCGAGCAGGTCATTGCGCGGGTTCGCGATGGACTCTCCGAAGAACAGCTTGGTGTTCGGCCGGACGGCCGCGCGCCACGACTCCGGGTCGTCGGGGTTCTCGACGAAGGTGCACTCGATGCCGAGCTTCGGCAGGGTGTGGTGGAAGAGGTTGTACGTTCCGCCATACAGGCTCGGGCTCGAGACGAAGTGATCGCCGGCCTCCGCGATGTTCAGGATCGCGAGCGTCTCGGCCGCCTGACCGCTGGCGACGAGCAGTGCCGCAACCCCGCCCTCGAGGGCGGCGATGCGGTCCTCGACCACGGCCTGGGTCGGATTCATGATGCGCGTGTAGATGTTGCCGAGCTCCTTGAGCCCGAACAGGTTCGCCGCGTGCGTGGTGTCGTTGAACGTGTACGACGTCGTCTGGTAGATCGGCAGTGCCCGGGCGTTCGTCGTGCCGTCGGGGGTCTGGCCGGCATGGATCTGCTTCGTCTCGAAGGACCACGTGGTGCTCATGGATCTGTCTCCTTGTACGGGTGTGAGGGCCCCGAGGGCCCGGGATTGGGGGTCGGACCGCAGGTTCCGGTGCCCGCGCGGAGCGGGCGATGAGGGTGCCGAGCGATGCCGCCGTAGGCGGCGCGCGTCAGCGGTTCGACATTCGCCGACAACAGGACATGGCGCCTCCGCAGACTGTGGGGCCTTGCCCTGTGCAAGACCCGCGCTTGCCCCTGAGGGGCCTGGTCTTCATCCGGAGCACCCCACCGCGGTGGAGGGTTGCCGTCCCGCAAGCCGGAGCTGGACACGGGAACTCTTGACCGAGCCAGAGCATACCCGACGACCGGGGGGCCGCGAACCGGGTCTACGTCGAGGGGGCCGCTCCACGGCGGCACGTGTCGCGGCCGACCTCGCGGATGACATCGCGCAGCTGCCACGGGGGCAGGCCCATCGTCAGCGCCGAGGCAAGGAGTCCGACGAGCACATGATCGGCGTCATCGTCCAGGGCCCTGTCCACCGCCACCGACGCCTGCACCCCGTCACCGGCGAGCCATGCGGCCACCGCCAGGCACAGCGCCACGGGAGCGACATGCCCGGGCGGCGCTGCCTGCACCAGACGGCGCAGTTGATCGGCCGCTCGACGCAGCTCGCCCGTATCCATGCCGCACAGCTCCCACAGGAGCGTGTCTCGGACCCGGATGTCCGCCAGCGCGCGGATGAGGTGCGCACTGCGCGCTGGCGTCGACCGCTTCTTCTGACCGAAGCACCACTGCGTCACGTTCGCAAGCCCGGCCTCGCGCCACCGCTCGAGGGATGCGCTTCGGGTCCGACGGTCCAGTACCCCGGTGCTGAGCACCGCGGCGACCTGCCCGGGCTCCGGGTCGAGCTGACGCACCACGTCGTCCCGCGAGCCCCGTGGCGCTGAGCCTTCCAGCGCGAACTCTGCGTCGATCCGATTGCGCACCTCGGCGTCGATCTGGCGACCCTCGGGTGGGCAGCACACGGTGTCACTGCAGAGCAGGCTCCGCCAGCACTGCGCATCCAGCTGCAGGACGTCGAGGACCTCGACGCCTCGTGAGCGGGCCGCGTTGCACAGAGCGCCCGACAGGGAGGCCGTCGACGGGTCTCCCGCCGCGGTCACCAGGACCGCGATTACTGAGTCGGCCGCCGCTGATCCCGCGTGGTCGACCACGGCCTGGGCCCAGGCGTCGGCTTCGAAGGTCCCCGTCGGCAGGTCGACACGCTGGGTGACCAGGAGCCGGCCACCGGCCAGCCAGACGGCGACCGCACTGTTCTCGGGGATGAAGCCGAGCAGGTGCGGAAGCGCACAGCACAGCGCGTCCGGAGTGCGGAGGAGGAGTCGATCGAGGGTGAGCGTCGTCATGGGGCGACTCTCGTGCGCGCGCAACCGCCCCGTCAGGTTCAGCCGGTGGTCTGTGGACCGTCGACCTCGATGACGCGCCACTGGGGATCCTTGGCACTGACGAGGTCGCCCGAGGACTGGCCGCGCAGCCGTCGGCCCACCCACGGGCCGGCATGACGCGCGACCCACCGGGCGTGGCCGAGCGGGCCCGCCCCGCTCCCTCCCGGCACCGGCTCCGGGGTGTGCCAGGCCGGATCGGGCCGGCCGAGAGCATCGAGGGCTGCCCGCGCTGCGAGCTCGTGACCCGGTGGGGCCAGGTGCAGGCGGTCCTCGTCCCAGAGGCGGTCCTCGTCGAATGCGGCCACGCCCCAGAAGTCGACCACCATGCAGCCGTAGTGGCGCGCGATGGCACGGGTGGCACTGTTCAGGGCACGCACCCGGCCCCGGATGGGCGCCATCGCACGGGACCGACGTCCCGGGTCCCCGAACGCGAACAGCAGCACGTCGATGCCGGCGCGCCGCAGGTCCCGCGTGCCCCGCTCCAGGGTCGTGGCGACCCCGTTGAGGTCGAACCTCGGCCGCAGCGCATCGTTGACGCCCGCCCCCAGGGAGACGAGGTTTGGCCGCAGATCAATCGCCTGGGGGACCTGATCGGTCACCACCTGCGGCAGCAGCCGGCCGCGTACCGCGAGGTTCGCGTACCAGAAGGGCTCGGGCGCCGCGTCCCTCGCGAGCTGCTCAGCCACCCGGTCGGCCCAACCGCGATGGCGTCCGTCACCGCGAGTCTCGTCCGCCATGCCCTCGGTGAAGCTGTCGCCCAAGGCGGCGAACCGGGTCCATGGCGCGCTCATCGATTCGGGCGCCTTCGAGAATGCAGGCGCCCGGCTGTCGAAGGCTTCCCCTCCCGCGACAGCCGGGCTGCGACCAACCTAGTGGAGGCCCTTCGCACCTCTCGCACCGACACGCCGCCCCTACGACGCCACCGGCTTGGACCCGGCGAACTTCTGGTTGGCCTTGCGGAACCACAGCACCAGTGCCACGACGCCGATGATGATCTGGGGCAGGTACGACGCCATGCGCCAGACGACGTCTGCCGCCTGGGCGACCGAGCCGGACACTCCCATGCTCTGCAGCAGGGCGATCATCAGCGCATCCGTGGTGCCGAGGCCTCCGGGCGTGATCGGCACCATCAGCATGATCTGGCTCGTCGCGAACGCGCCGAACGCCGCCAGCACCGACGTCCCGTCGGTGTCCCAGCCCTCCACGCCCCGCAGTGACGCGTACATGATGAGGAACTGGGTCATGATCACGCCGATCTGGGCAACTGTCAGGAACAGCCACCTGCGTCGCAGGACGTCGTACATGTCCGCACGGAACTTCGAGATCGGACCCACGAGATCCAGATCGCGCAGCCGTGAGATCCACCGGCCGAACGGACGGATCACCCGGTTGCCGAGCCTGCCGACCGCCATCGCCAGCCGCTCCGACCGCATGATGAGGACGAAGCCCACGACGATGACCACGAGGATCCCCAGGCCAAGCGGTGCAACCCAGTTGTACTGGCTGTTGCCTCCCTCGATCGACAGGGCCGCAACGCCGAGGATGGGCAGGCCGAGGCTCACGAAGATGCTCCACAGGCCGACCGCGGTGATCGCGGCCGTTGCCGACGAGCCGGAGATCCGGTAGGTCGCGAGCATGGCGTACTGAACCGCGAGGCCGAACGCCCCGCCCGCCGGCACTCCGTTCGAGATCGCGAACGCCGCCTGATTCACCTGCTGCGACGGCCAGTACTTCAGTCCCGGCGCCGCCGCCATGAAGGGGAACCCGTACACGACGAGATAGGCGATGACGGTGACGGCGATGATGACGAGCGCCATCGCCGACATGTCGGCGAGGTTGGCGAAGGCCTGCTGGTAGTTCGAACCCGTGACCTGCGGGATGACCTTCCAGAAGATCAGCACGATGATGACCAGGCCGATCACCCCGAGGATGATCGACTTGCGCTTGTCGAGCTGCGCGGTGGGCGCCGCCTGCGCCTCGCTGCTCCCGGCGGGCTCGCCACTGGCGTCGGACATGGGCCGAGCCTGCCACATCTCCTCGTGATGGGGGGGGTACCTGCGAACCGGGAAATTCCATTGGGCAAGATGCCGGTATGCGGCTCGACCACCTGTCCTACGCGTGCACGACCCCGGAGATCGCGGACGTGATCCAGCGCATCGGCGCCGACCTCGGGGCGACGTTCGTCGACGGGGGGCGCCATCCCTCCTTCGGAACGCGCAACTTCATCCTTCCGCTGACCCACGGCTGCTACATCGAGGTCGTCTCCGCCCTGGACCATCCCGCCGCGGAGAAGGCTCCGTTCGGCCGCGCCGTGGCCCAGGCCGCCGGTGACGGCGGGGGATGGTTCAGTTGGGTCGTCGCGGTCGACGACATCTCCACCGTCGAGCAGCGGCTGGGGCGAGAGGCCCGCGAGGGGCATCGCATCCGACCCGATGGCGTGGAATTGCGCTGGCGGCAGCTCGGGGTCCTCAACGTCATGGAGGATCCGCAGCTGCCGTTCTTCGTCGAGTGGTCCTGCGCCGGTACCGAGCATCCGTCTTCGGGCGGGACGACCGTCGGCATCGAGCGCATCGAGATGAGCGGCACGCCTGAGGCTGTGGCCGAGTGGCTCGGCACGGGCGGAGAGAAACTGCTCGACGGCATCGACATCGACTGGGTCGACGACGACGAGCCCGGGATCACCGCGGTGTGGTTCGCCACGCCGCACGGCTCCGTCCGCGTGGTCTGATCCGGGCCGTCCGGCTGATTCGAGGTCAGGAGAACCGATGTCGGCATTCACCCCGATCCCCCAGTCCGCTCTCCGTTGGGAGCGCAACGTTCTCGGTTCCGAGGTGACCCGGATCCGCACCGACGGCGCGATGCTCACGGTGGTCCACGGTCGCGAGGGCGACGTCGTTCCCGATCACGGCTACAGCCGCGGTTCGGTGACCTACGTGGTCTCCGGACGCATCCAGATCGGCGGCGCAGTACTCGGCCCGGGTGAGGCGGGCACCTACACCGCCCCCGGGGGGTACTTCTCGGTGAGGTTCCTCGAGGACGCGACCTACGTCGTAGCACGTGCCGCGGACGACGAAATCACCGTGCCGGACATCGGTGAGCGTGCCGCGCACAATCTCGACGCCTGAGCGCAATCGCACACAGGGGTGCCACGGCCCGCGATAGCGTCCTCGCCATGAGCCCCAGCCAGCCATCCCCGGACGACCAGGTGCCGGGAACGCTTCGCCTGACCGCCGGGATCACGTGGCGCCTGCTGGTGGTGATTGCCGGAGTCGTCGTCGCAGGCTACGTGCTCGACCTCATCTTCCCGGTCGTCTTCGCGCTGTTCTTCGCACTCCTGGTCACCGCGTGGACGCAGCCCGTCATGAACCTCATCCATCGGTGGCTGCCGAAGGTCGTCTCGATGGTGCTTGCACTCATCGTGATCCTCACCATCATCGTGGCCATCACCGGCGCTGTGGTCAGCTCCACGATCCAGGAGGGTCCCAAACTGGTCGCGTCGATCCAGTCAGGCATCAGCGAACTCGAGGCATGGCTGCGCACCGGGCCTCTCCAACTGTCCGATGACCGCATCAACACGCTCCTCGGTCAGGCGGAGTCCTGGGGGAAGACAGCCGCCGTGGGACTGCTTGGCGAGGCCGTGGGGGCCCTCGGCTCGATCGGCACCCTGGTGATTGCCGGCTCGGTCTTCTTCTACGCGGTCGTATTCTTCCTGCTCTCCCCAGCGTCGATCTGGGGCTGGGTGATCAGTTGGATGCCGAAGAAGATCCAGACACCCGTGAACGTGTCCGGCACGCTGGCCTGGGACTCGATCGCCGGGTACACGCGCGGCATCGTCGTCGTCGCCTTCGCCGATGCGATCCTGGTGCTCATCGGCCTGCTCATCCTGCAGGTCCCCCTCGCGCCGGCACTCGCCGCACTCGTCTTCCTCGGTGCGTTCATCCCGGTCATCGGCGCACCCGTGGCCACCTTCTTCGCCGCCATCGTCGCCCTCGCCGAGCGAGGGCCCCTCATCGCTCTGCTCGTCATCGGCCTCACCGTGCTGGTGGGCTCATTCGACGGTGACGTGCTCCAGCCACTCGTGATGGGCAAGGCGGTCAGCCTGCACCCGCTCGCGATCGTGTTCGCCATCGCTGCCGGCAGCATCACCCTCGGCATCGTCGGTGCATTGATCGCCGTGCCGATCGCAGGGGCGATCTACAAGGTCGCGAAGTACTTCACAGGACGTGATCCGGACAATCCCTACCCACCGGTGGCGGCGGCCGCCTCCCCCTAGGCGCGCGCGACCACGTGACAGTCCTTCAGGTGGTCATCGACGAGGCCGCACGCCTGCATCGCCGCGTACATCGTCGTGGGACCGACGAAGCGGAATCCTGCCCTGCGCAGCTCGGCGCTCAGCGCAGCGGATTCGACCGTGCGGGTCGGCACGTCGGCCATGGACGATGGGCGCGACCGCGCTGGCGGCTGATGGCTCCAGACGACGTCATCCAGCGACCTGTCCGCCTCCTGCAGGGAGAGCAGGGCACGCGCATTGCCGATGACGGCCTCGATCTTCTGGCGATTGCGCACGATGGCCGCGTCCGCCATCAGGCGCTCGATGTCGGCGGCCTCGAACCGGGCCACGACCCGGGGGTCGAATCGCACGAAGGCCTCGCGGAAGGCAGCACGCTTGCGCAGGATCGTCAGCCATGACAAGCCCGCCTGGAAGGCCTCCAGGCTGAGCCGCTCGAACAGCGCGTCATCGCCACGTACGGGCCGACCCCACTCGTCGTCGTGGTAGGACCGGTAGTCCTCGGGTGCGGAACCCCACGGACACCGCAGCAGGCCGTCATCACCCCGTACGGCGTGCGACAGGTCCGGATCCACGGCGGATCAGGCCGACGAGCGGCAGTCCGGTGCAGCCTCGAAGGCCGGCCCGAGCTCGGTCTCGGCCTCCGCGTAGACCGCACGTACAGCCTCCACGAGCTGCTGCCCCGCCTCGAAGGCCTCTGCACCCGCGCTGATGGCCAGACCCGCCTCCTGGACCCCCTCGACCACGCCAGAGGACTGGCCGATGGCGTCGAGATGTCCCTTGGTCTTCTCCACGGTCTCCTCGAGGCGGTCCTTCGGCCCGGTCACCGAGGTCACCCACGCATCGATCTGCGCAGGCTCGACGGGAGCGCCCGCCAGCACCGTCACGAGGTCATTCGCGGAGGAGCCGACCACCAGCAGCCGCATGCGCAACTGCTGGTCCAGGCTGTCGAGCAGATCGGGTGAGAGCTCGACATCGAGGCCGCTGCCCAGCGAGGTGACCTGCTCGGTCAGGCGGTCGCGGGCCCGGCAGACCTCGCCTGCCCACTCCGCCTGCAGCTCCTCCAGCGTGGGGGGCGGCGGGCCAGTCGGGCTGGGCGCGGCGGTGACCGAGGAGGACGAGCCTGCGGCCGAGCCGGAGAGGTCAACGGCCGGCGTATCGTCCTGCCCGCGCGTCAGCAGAACGATGACCCCCACGACCACCAGCGCAGCGGCCACGAACACCACGCCTGCGATGGTGCTGCGCTGGTTCACGGGATCACCGACTGGGCATCCCACAGGTCGATCCCGCCGTTGACGGCGAACTCGTCGATCGCCGCGCACTCGGCCTCGGTGAACACCGTGTTGTGGACCGCGGCGGCCGTCTCCCGGAGCTGCTCCGGCGTGCGTGCGCCGAGCAGGGACGACGTGACCCGAGGATCGCGGAGTGTCCAGGCAACGGCCATCTGCGCCAGCGACTGGCCGCGGCTCGCGGCGATCTGCGCAAGGCCGCGGATGCGCCCGAGGTTCTCCTCCGACAGGTGGCTGGCGAACAGTGACTTGCCCTCGGTCGCCCGCGTGCCCTCCGGAACCCCCTGCAGGTACCGCTCGGTGAGCAGCCCCTGGGCCAGCGGGCTGAAGGTGATGGCGCCGGCACCGGCCTCCTCGAGCGCGTCGAGCAGGCCGTCCTCGATCCAGCGGTTGAGCATCGAGTAGGAGGGCTGGTGGATGAGCAGGGGTGTGCCCAGGTCGGCGAGGATGCGCGCCGCCTCGAGGGTGCGCGAGGGCGAGTACGAGGAGATGCCGACGTACCGCGCCTTGCCCTGCTGCACCGCGGTGTGCAGAGCGCCCATCGACTCCGCCACCGGCGTGTCGGGATCAGGTCGATGGTGGTAGAAGATGTCGACGTGGTCCAGGCCGAGCCGCGTGAGGCTCTGGTCAAGGCTGTCGAGCAGGTACTTGCGCGACCCGAGGTCGCCGTACGGGCCGGGCCACATCTCCCAGCCAGCCTTGGTCGAGATCACCAGCTCATCCCGCAGCCCGCGGAAGTCCTCCCGCAGGATGCGTCCGGCATTGATCTCGGCAGAACCGAATGGCGGCCCGTAGTTGTTCGCGAGGTCGAAGTGCGTGATCCCGAGATCGAACGCCGTGTGCATCACCGCACGCTGGGTGGCCAGCGGGGTGTCGTCACCGAAGTTGTGCCAGAAGCCCAGCGACACGGCGGGCAGGACCAGCCCACTGCGTCCGCAGCGGCGGTAGGGCATGCGCCCGTCGTAGCGGTCGGGGTCGGGAACGTAGGTCTGCACCATGGACATACCGTGATTGTGTCACCAGCACGGACATATGGTGACTGGGTCACCACCATGGGCCGATCGTGATTGTGTCATCACCCAGGGCGGTCAGGGCGTGTCAGATAACGAAGTCCACCGCGTCGGTCTCCAGCTCCCACTCCCCGCTGGCACGCAGGTGCGGACTGTGCGAGTGGTGCCCCTCCCCCATGACATGCGCCTCGAGCACCTGGACCCGGGTGCGCAGGGTCGAGACGGCCAGGCCCAC
>JAFMFD010000039.1 GCA_017856385.1 Actinomycetota bacterium | reverse complement strand
GCCCCGAGCAGCTGCGCGGTCGCCTTGGTGGTGAAGGTCAGCCCGAGGACGGCATCCGCCGCGACCTGGCCCGTTCCCACGAGCCACGCGACACGCGCCGCCATCGACGTGGTCTTGCCCGACCCGGCACCCGCGACGACGACGCCTGGGGCCATCGGGCTCGACACGACCTGCCACTGCTCGTCGGTGAGCCGGATGTCGAGTGCGGCGTCCAGGCGTGCGCGGGTCAGCTCGCTCACGGCACCACCGGCTCGCTCTGCGGCTGGGCCGGGCAGGTGCTCGCGTACGCGCAGTACGAGCAGGCCGGCCCGACGGTCGCAGCGACCGACGTCGAGCGCAGCACGTCGGCCGCCTCGCCGAGGCGCACCTCGACCCACGTCGGCCCCTCTGCCGGTGTCTCCAGGGCGGGCTGCATCTGGACCTTGGCGGCCGTGGACCCGCGGCCCTCGTCGACCAGCAGCTGCACGAGCGCCGCACCCCCCACCTCGCGCGGTGCCACGGCCAGGCCGGCGGACTCGGGGGCCTCGCCGTGCAGGAGCAGCAGCTGGTACACCCCGAGCTGCCCGTGGTCGAGCACCTCTGCGACGGGCAGCGCCGACTTCTTGTTCTTCAGGTCGATCGCAACGAGGCGCCCGTCGTCGTCGCGCTCGATGCGGTCGACGGTGCCGGTCAGCGCGATGCGGTCCGCACGCCCGCTCGGCGTCGTCACCGGCACGTCCAGGCGCAGCGCGGCCTCCGCGCTCACCAGGTCGCGCGTGGCGGCGCGGTGGTAGCCCAGGAACCGCTCGAGCGCAGCCCGCGCACGCGCCCGCTCCGCATCCGACTGCCAGCGGGCCTCGAACCGCAGTTCCGCCCAGATGCGGTCGACCTCGGCCTCCATCACCGCGAGGTCGGCGGGGATCGCGCCGGTGCCGACGAACTCCGCGACCGCATGCACCACGCTGCCGAAGCTGGAGGCCGTGCCGCGCACGGTCTCGGCATGCACGTCGCGCTCGAGAAAGGACTTCAGCGGGCACTGCAGGACAGCGTCGAGCATGCTGCCGGACATCGCGAGCGGCTGGTCGGGATCGTGCAGTGGGAGTTCGTTGACGGTCGGCTCGCGCAGGCCCCACCAGGTCGACGGGTCCGCCGACGGCACGAGCGGCCGACCGCGGTCGTCGCGTTCCGCGGCGAGTGCCGCGAGCCGGGTGGTCGCGGCACGGCGCAGCTCGGGGTCGGTGCCAGGCGCCTGGGCCACCGCGCGCAGGTCGGCAACCAGTCCGTCGAGGGACGACAGGTGCGCGGGCCGGCCGATGACGGGGGCATCCGGCGAGCTGCCCAGGTGCCCGGCGAGGTCGTCGAACAGGCGGCTGGGCCGCTCGCCGGCGTCCGCCTCGGCGGCGACCGCGCTGACGTGCAGCCGGTGCCGGGCCCGGGTGCAGGCCACGAACAGCAGGCGCCGCTCCTCCTCGAGCAGGTCGGCCGCACGGGGCGGGGGTGCTGAGCCGTCGCGGTCGATCTGCTCGACGCGCAGCGTGGTGCCACGTGGGCGCAGGTCCGGCCAGCGGCCCTCCTGCACCCCGACGACCCAGACCTCGTCCCACTCCAGGCCCTTGGCCCGGTGGGCGGTGAGCACGCGGACGGCGTCGGTGTCGACCCCGCGGTCGGCGACCGCCTCAGCCGGGATCTGCTGGTCCTGCAGCATCGCCAAGAAAGTCCGCACGCCGAGGAATCCCGGGTAGCGACCGGCCAGCCGCTCCGCGGCATCGAACAGGGCCATCACCGCATCGAGGTCGTGGTCCGCGGCGAGGTCGCCGCCGAGCGCGGCCGAACGCAGCCGCTCGGGCCAGCCGTGGGCCGGGGCGGACCACAGGGTCCACAGCACCTCCGCCGGGTCGCGACCGTCGACCACCTGGCGATGCGCCCGGGCAAGCACCTCGCCGACGCGGTGCGCGCAGGACAGCGCGGCATCCTGCGCGGGCAGGAGCAGTGCCGGCGGCGGCTGGTCCAGCACCCGCGCGAGCACGAGCTCACGCACGAGCACCGCCGAGGACGGCGCCGCATACCCGGCGCGGTGCTGCGCGCTGCGCAGCGACCGCCCAAGCCGACGGACATCCGCGGCATGCTGTCCGCCGAGCGGGCCGGTCAGGAGGTCGAGCACCTGCTCCGGGGTCGCGTCGTGCGGATGGGCCGCGAGGTCGAGGGCCTGCAGCAGGACGGCCACCGCGGCCTCCTGGCGAAGCGGGATCTCATCGGCCGCCACCACGGCGGGGATGCCGGCCGCGCGCAGGGCATGCCGGATGGCCGGGATCTCGTCGGCCGCCCGCACGAGGACGGCCAGCTGCCGCCACGGGACCTGCCGCCGCACATGCGCCTGTCGGATCTCGCGGGCCACGTGCGCAGCCTGCGCTCCGCGGTCGGCATAGGTGCGCAGCTGCACGAGGTCGTCGACGGTCGGATCGGCGACCGGGAGACAGACCGGGTCGCGGTGCTCACGCAGCCGCTCAGCCGGCAACCCGGGCGGCACGCGCACGCCGAGCACGCTCCCGGCAGCGCCGCGGATGCGCGGACCGAAGCGACGGGCATGGCGCAGCACCACGATCGGCGCCGGCTCGCCCTCCGGCGTGCGGAAGGTCGTGGGGAAGGACAGCAGGCCCCCCACATCGGCGCCGCGGAAGCCGTAGATCGCCTGGTCGGGATCGCCGACCGCGACCAGCGCAGCCCGCGGGTCCACCAGCGCCCGGAGCAGTTCGACCTGCATGGGGTCGGTGTCCTGGTACTCGTCGACATAGACGGCGCGGTAGCGGGCCCGCAGCGCCTGCTGGACCGTGGGCTCGACAGCACACTCGACCGCGCGGGCGAGGAGCTCGCCGTAGTCCAGCACGTTCTCCAGGGCCATGACCTGCTGCTCCTGGCGGCTCAGCTGCCCGACCGCGACCCACGCGGGTCGCTGCTCGCGCTTGCCGAGCGCCGTCAGGTCGTCACCGTCGAGGCCCAGCGAGCGCGCCCGCGCAATGGCCGCCCGCACCTCGTTGGCCAGACCCAGCGTGGGCAGCGCACCGACGAGCTCCTCGGGCCAGTCGACAGCGCCGTCGGCCACGGCGCCCCGCAGCAGCTCGCGGATGCGGACGTCCTCCTCCGCGCCCGACAGCAGTCGCGGCGGCTGCTCGTAGGCGTCGGCGCTGCCGGCCTGGCGCAGCAGCGCATAGGCGAACGAGTGGAACGTGCTGATCATCGGCAGCAGTCCGCCGCCGAGCCGGGCCGCGAGCCGCTCACGCAGGTCGAGGGCCGCCCGGCGGCCGAATGTCAGGGCGAGCACGGCGTCGGCGGGCAGGCCATCCCGCGGATCGGCCAGCCGCGCCGCGATCGCCTCGACGATGGTGGTGGTCTTGCCGGTGCCCGGACCGGCCAGAACCAGCAGCGGACCCCGCCGATGGGCCACCACGCGGGCCTGGTCGGCATCGAGCTCCGGTGGTGCCGCCAGCGCCGGTGACCCCAGGTCCACGCGCCATGCCATGGGGCATGGATACCACCCGGGCCTGACGGGTCTGGGACGATCATGCGGTGAGCACCGAGGCCCTCGATCCGCAGGTCACTGCGGCCGACGAGGCTGCCCCGGCGCCGACCCCGCCCTCGCCCCCGACACCGACCCCGGCCCCAGCCCCTCCGATCACGCCGCCGGGCCCTTCCGTGACGGTCGAGGATGCCGACCTGCCGCGCCGCGTGCGCCGGCCCCTGGACCTCGCCCGGTTCGTACTGGCCCTGGCCATCTCCGCCGGCATCGTCCTGATCGCCTACATCGCCACCGACACCGCGGCCGGCCTTGACAGCGACATCGACTCCGGCGCGTCGCTGCTGCCCTCCGCCCTCGTCCTCATCCTCAATGTCGTCGGCGGCATCGGCACCCTTGGCCTGCCGATCGCCGTCGCCGTCGCGATGGTCCTGCGACGTCGCCTGCGCCAGCTGTTCGACTCGCTCGTCGCGCTGTTCCTCGGCATCGTCGTGCTCTCCGGCATCTCGTTCGCGATCTCCAGCATCGACGCCCCGGCCCTGCTCGTCGCGCTGGCCGGATCGACCAGCGCATCGTCGGCGACGACGGCGCCGATCCTCGGCGGCCTGGTGGCGTTCGTCACCGTCGCCCGGACGATGAACCGGCGGCCGTGGAACGTGCTCACCGCACTGGTGGTCGGCTCGCTGATCATCGTCAACCTGCTCTCCGGCGGCATCACCTTCGCGGGCGTCGGCATGTCCGTGACGATCGGGTGGGCCGTCGGCCTCCTGACCCGGTACGTCGCCGGCACGCCGACCACGCGGCCCACCGGCGTGCAGGTGGCCGCGGCCCTCGACCGCGGCGGCTTCCCCGTCACGTCGCTGGTCGCGCAGGAGTCCACCGCGCGCGGTCGCCGCTACCTGGCCACCTCGCGCGCCGGTGGCCGCTTCCTCGTCACCGTCCTCGACCGCGACCTCGAGGGCGCGGGCCTGGCGAACGCGATCTGGACCAGCCTGCGACTGCGCGACGACTCCACCTCGGGCGCGTTCAACATGAGCCGAGCGCTCGACCACTCGGCACTGATCTCCTACGCCGCCCAGGCCGCCGGGGCTCCCGAGCCACGGCTGCTCCTCGCGTCGGAGGTGGGGCCTGACTCGGTGCTCATGGCGCACGAGCACATCGACGGCACGCGGTTCAGCGAGCTCGGCGAGCTCACCGACGACGATCTGCAGGGCGCCTGGCGCGCGCTGCGGACCCTCCAGGACAACCAGATGACCCACCGCTCGCTGTGCGCCGAGCACCTCATCCGCGCCGAGGACGGGTCGGTGTGGCTGATCGGCGGCGACACCGGCAGCATCGCCGCCGGTGACGTGGCACAGCGCATCGACACCGCCGAGCTCCTGACCACCCTCGCCCTTCTCGCCGGGCCTGATCGGGCGATCGAGACCGGCCGCGCCGTCCTCGGTGCCGAGGGTCTCGTCCGCGCGCTCCCCGCCCTGCAGCCCGTGGCCCTCTCCTCGCGCACGCGCCGCAGCATCCGTCGCAACAAGTCCGTGCTCGTCACGCTGCGCGACAGGCTGGCCGAGATCAAGCCCGGTGCGGTGTCGGAGCAGATCAACTTCGAGCGGTTCCGTCCGCGCACTCTGATCATGATCATCGTCGGCACCATCGCCGGCTACGTGCTGCTGTCCCAGCTCGCGCAGGTCGATCTCGTCAACCTCCTCCAGACCGCCGACTGGCGCTGGATGGCGGCCGCGGTGGTGCTGTCGATCCTCACCTACTTCGGCGCCGCGTGGTCACTCTCGGGATTCGTGCCCGAGAAGCTGAAACTCCACCGCACGATCCTCGCCCAGGTGGCCGGCGACTTCGCCACCCTCGTCTCACCGCCGACGATCGGCGCGATCGCGATCAACGTGCGCTTCCTGCAGAAGGCCGGCCTTCACCCTGCCCTCGCAGGAGCGAGCGTCGGGGTGTCGCAGGTGATGGCGTTCGTCTTCCACATCCTGCTGCTGCTGGTCTTCGGCATCGCGGCCGGCACCCAGGCCGACCTGACGTTCGACCCCCCGCGTGCCGCAGTCGTCGCCGTGGTCGCCGTGCTCATCATTCTTCTCGGCCTGCTCGCGGTGCCCGCCGTCCGGCGGCTGATCACCAGGCGCATCGGACCTCTGCTGAAGGAGGTCGGGCCGCGCATGGTGACGGTCGCGCAGCGCCCGCTCAAGCTCCTCGAGGGCATCGGCGGCATCCTGCTGCTCAACCTCGCCTACATCGGCGTGCTGTTCGCCTGCGTCCTGGCGTTCGACGGCACGATCTCGTTCGCGGTGGTCGGCGTCGTCTACCTCGCCGGTGCGACCATCGGCCAGGCCGCACCGACCCCAGGCGGGCTCGGTGCCGTCGAGGCCGCCCTGGCCGCCGGACTGACCGCGGCCGGTCTCGATGCGGGTCTTGCCGTCTCCTCGGTCCTGCTCTACCGGCTCATCACGTTCTGGATCCCGACGGTCCCGGGCTACTGGGCCTTCAACTGGCTGACCAAGAAGGGCGCACTATGACCGACCACTCCACCCCGGCCGCAGCGCACACGGGACGGCACGTGCAGCTGTCCTTCCCGCCGGGTCCGGCGACCGATCCCGTCATCTACGAGATCGTCACGCGCTTCGGCGTCATCCCCAACATCCGGCGCGCCCTCATCCAGGACCACAGCGGATGGATGGTGTGCGACCTCGGCGGCGATCCGGCCTCCGTCGATGCGGCCATCTCATGGATGGAGTCCATCGGCGTCATCGTCACCAGCCCCGACGGGGACGTGCTGGCCGGGTGACCGCGCCCGGGCCGTCTGCATCCCAGCATGCGGTGCCCGCGGACGTGCGCCAGACTCCGCGCATGAGCGACGTGCGCATCACCCCACTGACCGATGGACCCCTCGAGGTCGAGGGCGAGGTGAGCATCGTGGCGCCCGACGGCACCGTGATCCGCGACACCGCCAAGGCCTACCTGTGCCGCTGCGGCCACAGCGGCAACAAGCCGTTCTGCGACGGCAGCCACAAGCGTGAGGGCTGGACCGAGGCGTCCGACTGACTCGATGCCGCAGGCATGACGGAACCCCGCTGGTGGGCGGGGCTCCGAGTGGGTGGAGCCCCGCCGGTGGGCGGGGCTCCGGGCTCAGGGGCTATTCCTCCCTGCGCCGCATCAGCGTCCGGGTGGTCGCGGCCCCGAGGCCGACCATGCTGGCCAGCAGGAGCGCCACCGCACCGGTCGAGGATTGCTGCGTGGTCGTCCCGTCACCAGCAGGGATGCTCGTCGGCAGCTGCACCGTCGCCGGCAGGGGCACCGAGACGACCTCGGGCTCCTGCGGCTCGTCCGCAGTCGCCGGCATGGGCACCGCGACCGGCACGGGCTCCTCCACCGTCGCCGGCTCGACCGGGGCCACTGTCACGGGTGCCGCCACCGGGGTGGGCGTCGTGGTCGGCGGAGCGGTCGGCGGAGTCGTCGGCGGAGTCGTCGGCGGAGTCGTGGTGCAGGCACCCGTCGTGTACTCGGGGTACTGCGCCAGCTGTGCCGCCAGGTCCGCCTGCGCCGCCGCATCCGCAGCGGCCTGGGCTGCCGCATCCGCCGCCTCCTGCGACACCGTGCTCGTGCGCGTCGCCGTGCCCGTGTACGTGATCGTCACGTCAACGTCAGCAGCCGTGCAGATCGCCTCCGAGCCCGACACCGTCGCCGTGCCCGTGTACTCCGTCGGCCCGGTCGTGCAGGTCCCCGGCGTGTAGTCGGGGTACTGCGCCAGCTGTGCCGCCAGGTCCGCCTGCGCCGCCGCATCCGCAGCGGCCTGGGCTGCCGCATCCGCCGCCTCCTGCGACACCGTGCTCGTGCGCGTCGCCGTGCCCGTGTACGTGATCGTCACGTCAACGTCAGCAGCCGTGCAGATCGCCTCCGAGCCCGACACCGTCGCCGTGCCCGTGTAGACGGTGGGAACTGGGACGTAGGCAGCCGACCAGTGGCTGATGTCCTTGCCGGAGCTGTGCGAGATGGTCACCGAGGCCGTGGCCGGGTCGACGGTCACGTACTCCGGGCCGTCACCCTGGCGGGCCGATCCGGCCTTGACGCAGTACCCGCTGATCAGCATCCCCGTGGGTGCATCGATAGTCAGGGTCGCGTGCGAGCCGCTGACGTCGATCTTGCCGCTGCTGAGGGCATCGCACACGCCCTCTGCGTCGGCGTTCGCCGGCAGCACTGCGAATGTCATGGCCACGGCCATCGTGGCCATGACCGTCAGGACCGCTGCCATCGCCCTGCGTGTTCGTGTCGTCCGTGTCGTGGTGGTCATTCTCATCGCCCCCTTCGCACGATCCGTGCACTCTCAGGGTGCACCCGCGCGAAGGGTCGGGAAGCGGTGAAGGAGTTCCGCTGCGGTCACTGCCCGGACCGTGCGATCAATGAACGGTCAGACCTGGGGATGCTGCGTCACTTGTTGGGGTCCGGACGCGTACACGGACCCCAACAAGTGACGCAGCAACGCTGTCAGTAGGCCGGCTTGTCCGGCTCGACCTGCGCGATCCACTGCAGGATGCCGCCGCCCACGTGCACGGCATCGGCGTACCCGGCGCCCTTGACGACGGCGAGGGCCTCGGCCGATCGGCCACCGACCTTGCAGTGCAGGACGATCCGCCGATCGCTCGGGAGCTTCTCCAGCGCGGACCCGTCGAGGAACTCCCCCTTGGGGATCAGCACAGCTCCCGGGATGCTGACGATCTCGAACTCGTTCGGCTCGCGCACGTCGATGAGGATGAAGTCCTCCTCACCGGCCTCGCGCGCATCGAGCATGTCCTTCAACTGCAAGGCGGTGATGGTCGAGTCGCGCGCCGCCTCGGCGGCCTCGTCGGAGATCGTCCCGCAGAAGGCCTCATAGTCGATGAGCTCGGTGACGGTCGGGGTGTCGCCGCAGACCGCGCAGTTCGGGTCCTTGCGGATCCTCACCTGGCGGTAGGTCATCTCGAGCGCGTCGTAGATCATGAGCCGCCCCAGGAGGGTCTGGCCGACACCGGTGATCAGCTTGATCGCCTCGTTGACCTGGATCGAGCCGATCGACGCGCACAGCACGCCCAGCACCCCGCCCTCGGCGCACGAGGGGACCATGCCCGGCGGCGGCGGCTCGGGGTACAGGCAGCGGTAGCACGGGCCGTGCTCGGCCCAGAAGACGGACGCCTGGCCGTCGAAGCGGTAGATCGACCCCCAGACGTAGGGCTTGCCCAGCAGGACGCACGCGTCGTTGACGAGGTATCGCGTGGCGAAGTTGTCGGTGCCGTCGACGATGAGGTCGTACTGACTGAACAGCTCCATGACGTTCGAGGAGTCCAGTCGCTCGGTGTGCAGGTTCACCTGCACGTGCGGGTTGATCTCCAGGACGGAATCGCGGGCACTCTCGGCCTTGGGTCGGCCGATGTCGCCCTGACCGTGGATGATCTGCCGCTGGAGGTTCGACTCGTCGACGACGTCGAACTCGACGATGCCGAGCGTGCCCACGCCCGCGGCCGCGAGGTACATCAGGGAGGGGCTCCCGAGGCCGCCTGCGCCGACGCACAGCACCTTGGCGTTCTTGAGCCGCTTCTGCCCCGTCATGCCGACGTCGGGAATGATCAGGTGGCGGCTGTAGCGGCGCACCTCGTCGATGGTCAGCTCGTCAGCGGGCTCGACGAGTGGGGGCAGGCTCACGGAGGCTCCTTCAGCTGCTGGCGGACGCCTCAGGCTAGACGGCGTGCCGTGCGGTGAGTTCCGGGAGGCCGCCCAGGTGCAAGGGCTTTGCAGGACGCGGCCTCCCCTACCCCTCCTGGGCCACCAGGTTGCGCAGGGCCCGCAGCGCGATCGACAGCGTGGCGAGGTTGGGCTCCTCCACCGCCTCGATGTCGGCCAGTGTGGTGCGCGCCCGGGAGACTCCCTCGGAGTGGTCCCACTCCCACTGCGACAGTCGGTCCATCGGGGAGGCATCGGCGGACGTCGATCGCAGGATCCGCGATGTCAGGCCGGCCACAACCGAGTAGACGTCGCTGCGCAGCGCGAACCTCGCGAGCACGCTCCATCGGTCGGCTCGCGGCAGGTCGGAGATCTTGAGCAGCGTCGCATCGATGTCGTAGCGGTCGGAAACTGTGTAGTAGATCGGGATCACCGTCTCCGCGGCCTCACCGGTGCGCAGGCAGATGTCCGTGATGTCGAGCAGCGCGAACACGTCGAGCGAGGCAGCGGCGTAGCGTGCGAGGTCCTCCGGCGCACCTGCCTGCTCGAATCGTCGCAGGAGTCGCTCGAACCGCTCCCGCTCCTGCCCCATCAGGCTGGTGGGCACGGCACTCGTGTGATCCGCGACGACCGATGCGAAGCGGTCCACCTCCTCCTGCACGTCGATCTGGCCGCCTCGGGTCTGGAGGAACCAGCGGGTGGCGCGGTCGAGCAGCCGCCGCGTCTCCAGGTGAAGTGCCACCTGCGCGCTGGTCGAGATCGAGCTGTCGTGCTCGTTGACCTGCTGCCAGAACTGCGGGATGCGGAAGATCTCCATCGCCGCGGCGGCCGCCCGCACCACCTCGACGGCGCTCGCGCCCGTCTCCTCCATGGCACGGAAGACGAAGGTGCTGCCGGCGATGTTCAGCAGCCGGTTCACCGTGACCGTCGTGATGATCGGTGCACGCAGGGGATGCCCGGCGATGGCGTCGGCGAACCGCTCGCGGAGTGTTTCGGGGAAGTACTCGAGCAGGGCGCGGGTGAAGTAGGGGTCGTCCGCGAAGTCCGTGGAGTTCAGCTCCTTGGTGAGCGAGATCTTCGAGTAGGCGAGCATGACGCACAGCTCAGGGCCGGTCAGACCCTCCCCCGCGATCTCCCGGGTGCGGAACTCCTCGTCATCGGGCAGGAACTCCAGCGCCCGGTCGAGCAGCCCGCTGTGCTCGAGCTCACGGATCATCCGCTGCTGGACGCCGATGAGGCCGCTGGCCTGCGCACGGGAGTTGGCGAGCGCGACGTTCTGTCCGTAGTTGTCCTGGAGCACCGCCTCGGCGACCTCGTCGGTCATGCCCATGAACAGGCGGTTGCGCTCGTCCTCGGAAAGGCTGCCCTGACGCACGAGTGAGTCGAGAAGGATCTTGATGTTGACCTCATGGTCGGAGGTGTCGACACCGGCGGAGTTGTCGATCGCGTCGGTGTTGAGTCGCACTCCATGGCGGGCAGCCTCGATGCGCCCGAGCTGCGTCAGCCCCAGGTTGCCGCCCTCGCCGATCACCTTGCAGCGCAGGTCGTGGCCGTTGATGCGGATGCGGTCGTTGGACTTGTCGCCCACGTCCATGTTCGTCTCGCTCTGGGACTTCACATAGGTGCCGATGCCGCCGTTCCAGAGCAGGTCGACAGGAGCCTGCAGGGCCGCGCGGATGAGGTCGTCGGGGGTGAGGGACCTCGTGCCCGGCGGCAGTGCCAGCGCCTGGGCCATCTCCGGGGTGACGGGGACGGACTTCAGCGTCCGCGCGAAGGCGCCGCCTCCCGGGGAGATGAGCGACAGGTCGTAGTCCGCCCAGGATGACCGGGGCAGGTCGAAGAGGCGCCGACGCTCGGCGAACGAGGTGGCCGCGTCCGGGTACGGGTCGACGAACACGTGCCGGTGGTCGAAGGCCACGACGAGGCGGATGTGCTCGCTCAGGAGCATGCCGTTGCCGAAGACGTCGCCGCTCATGTCGCCGATGCCCGCGACCGTGAAGTCCTCGGTCTGCACGTCCATGTCCATCTCGCGGAAGTGGCGCTTGACCGACTCCCAGGCACCGCGGGCCGTGATGCCCATGGCCTTGTGGTCGTAGCCGACCGACCCCCCGGACGCGAAGGCATCGCCCAGCCAGAAGCCGTGCTCGGCGGCGATCTGGTTGGCCAGGTCGGAGAAGGTCGCGGTGCCCTTGTCGGCCGCGACGACGAGGTAGGGGTCGTCTCCGTCGTGCCGGACCACATCGACCGGGGGCACGACCTCGCCATCGATGAGGTTGTCGGTGATGTCGAGCATCGACGACACGAACTCGCGGTACGCAGCCTTGCCCTCGGCCAGCCAGGCATCCCTGTCGATGCCGGGGTCCGGCAGCCACTTGGCGAAGAAGCCGCCCTTGGCGCCGACTGGGACGATTACCGCGTTCTTCACCTCCTGCGCCTTCACCAGGCCGAGGACCTCGGTGCGGAAGTCCTCCGGACGGTCGCTCCAGCGAAGCCCCCCTCGTGCGACCGGGCCGAAGCGCATGTGGACGCCCTCGACACGCGGCGCGAACACCCAGATCTCGAACCGCGGACGCGGCAGGGGCAGGTCGGGGATCTGCTGCGGGTCCAGCTTCAGCGCGATCGACGTGCGCTCGCGCCCTTCGGCGTCGGCCTGGAAGTAGCTCGTGCGCAGGGTGGCCTGGATGAGCGTCAGGAAGGAGCGCAGGATGCGGTCCTGGTCCAGGCTCGCAACATCGTCGAGCGCCTCCTCGACCCGCCGGGCGATCTCCCGCTCGGACTCCGCGCGGCCCTCACCGCGAAGCGGATCGAACCGGGCGAGGAACAGGTCGACGAGCAGGCGGGCAATCCCGCCATTCGCCGTCATGACCGACTCGATGAAGGTCTGGCTGAAGGTCGAGCCGATCTGCCGCATGTAGCGGGCGTAGGCGCGCAGGATGAGGACCTCGCGCCAGTGCATGCCTGCCGTCACGATGAGGGCATTCAGCCCGTCGACCGCGGTGTCGTCGTCCCACGCCGCGACGAATGCCGCATCCAAGCGCTCGGCCAGCGAGGACTGCTTTGGGATGTCACCCTCCGGCAGGACCATCCCGAAGACGAGGATCCAGGCCGGCTCCTTCAGTGCGCGGGCGATCTCATAGGGGTGCTCGTCGACGACCTCGACACCCATCGACTGCAGGATCGGCAGGACGCGCGACAGTGAGATCGACGGACCGATGCGCGTGATCTTCAGGCGCAGTTCCCGACGCGCGGCATCCGCGGGCCGGTACACCTCCAAGGAGAGCTCCCCCGGCACCAGGTCCTCGATGCGCAGGGCATCGACGACGCCGCGCTCGGGACCGAAGTCCTCCTTGTAGGACTCCGGGAACGCATGGCCGTACGTGCCCAGCACCTCCGCTGCGGCAGTGTCGCCGAGACGGGCGCTCAGCTCGGTGGCGAACTCGTCGTCCCAGCTGCGCGATGCCGCGGCGACTCGCGCCTCAAGGTCCCGGGAGTCCACAGCCGGCAGGCCCTGGCCGATCGGCACGTGGATCACGAAGTGCAGGCGTGCGAGCATCGACTCGGTCACGCGCGTGGTGTAGTCCACGCTCGTCCCGCCGAACGCCTCGACGAGGAGCTGCTCGATGCGCAGGCGGACGTCCGTCGTGTACCGGTCTCGGGGCAGGTAGACCAGGCAGGACATGAATCGGCCGTAGTCGTCCGCGCGCAGGTACACCTTGGTGCGGCGACGCTCCTGCAGGTGCAGCACGGACTGCGCGATCGCCAGCAGCTCTCCAGTCCGGATCTGGAACAGCTCGTCCCGTGGATAGGTCTCGAGGAAGGCGAGCAGGTCCTGCGCGTCATGCGATCCCGGCGCGACCTGCAGGCCGTCGGCGAGGGCTCGTGACTTCGCGCGCAGGAGCGGCACGTCCAGCACGCTGCGGGAGTAGGCACCCGAGGAGTACAGGCCCAGGAACCTGCGCTCGCCCGTCACGCGACCCTCGGCGTCGAACCTCTTGACCCCGACGTAGTCGAGGTACGCCGAGCGGTGGACGGTCGAGCGCGAGTTCGCCTTGCTCAGCACGAGCAGTTCCGGCTGCCGTGCCAGTGCGCGCACCGACGGGGGAAGGACCGCGAAGCTGCGCGACATGGCGGTGGGCTGATCGGCGTCCAGAGCCATGCGAAGGATCCCCAGGCCGCTCCCGTCGACCGGTACGAGGATGTCCTGGCCGTCGACGTCGCGCAGGTCGTACTCGCGGTAGCCCAGAAAGGTGAAGTTGTCCTCTGCCAGCCATCGCAGGTACGCGACCCCCTCCTCCACATCCGCGAGGGGCACGCTCGGCGGGGGAGAGGCCGCCACCTCGTCGGCCATGTCCATCGCGCGCTGGCGCATTGCCGACCAGTCGCGCACGGCGCTGCGCACGTCGTGGAGCGCCGCCTCGACCTGGGCCTCGAGTTCGACGGCTGATCCCGCATCCCGCGCACTCTCGATGTCGATCGACATCCACGACTCCGGGAGCGCGCCCTCCGCTCGCGCCGTGTCGTGGTCCGCCGGGAGGATCTCCTCGAGCCGTCCCCCGGGACTACGCCGCACGAGCAGCATCGGGTGCAGCACCAGAAGGGCGTCCCGGCCGGAGCGGGCGATCGTCTGCGTGACCGAGTCGACGAGGAAGGGCATGTCGTCGGTCACGACGAGCAGGGTGAGGTCGGTCGCGTCGTCACTGCCGCGCACGGCCCGGACGAGCGGCTGTCCCGGCACCCGCTCGGCGGCCAGCCCGAGCAGGGCCGCGGACCGCCGAGCCAGGCCGTCGGCGTCGAGCTCGTCCTCCTCCGACACGTGGCGCAGGAGGCGGCGGGCGAGATCCCGCTGGCCCGGATCCGCGATGAGTTCGACATCCGCCCGGAGCTGGTCGATCGACAGCGCCGTCATGGGTCCCGCCCGTCGCGAGGTACGGCCCTCGGGGCCGCCGGCACCTCGTTGTGCCGTAGAGCCACGGTAGCGAGGACGCGGCCACGATCAGGGCCGTTCTCGCGCTCCGAACGGGCCGGAGCGGTGAACATCAGGTATCCGACGTGGAGCGCATCCGGCAGGATGGAGACGGACCCGAGGGAGGCCCCTGATGGCGACATCGCTGTCCTACGACCAGGCCGTGCCGGGAGACCCCGTGCGCGTCCTGGCCCTGCTCGTGGACCCGGACTATGTGCGGGCCAAGGCCGAGCGCACGGGCGCCTTCGACATCGCGGTGGAGGTGGTCGGCCATCCGGACGGGCGCACCACCGTGACAAGCACCCGCTCGATGCCCGCTGAGGTGCCGTCCTACGCCACGGCCTTCGTCGGCGAGCACCTGACCGTCACCGAGGTGCAGGAGTGGTCGCCCCTCGGCCCGGACGGCACCGCGACGGCACAGGTCTCGGTGGACTTCCACGCCCCGCTCGCCTATGCCGGCACCATCACCCTGCGCGGCGACGCCGGCGGCTCGGCACTCGCCAACCGGGGCGAGTTCCGCGCCAGCGTGCCCTTCGTGGGCGGCAAGGTCGAGCGCGTGGCCGAGGAGATGACGCGCAAGTACCTGGCCAAGGAGTCGGACGTCGCGAGCGAGTGGCTCACGGGCTGACGTCTAGCCCGACGCGGCCTGCTCATGCTCGGTGACCTGACTGTCGGCCGCGCTCCACGCCTGAGCACTGGTGCGCAGGGAGGTCTCCAGCACGTTGCGGATCCGGGCGCCGTCCATGAGGTTCGCCCCGATGGCGGCGAGGTCCTCCGGACCCGGGCCGATCATGCGGACCGGCGTCCCCGTCGCCCGCACGATCCCTGCCTCGCGGATCGCAGCCTTGGTGACCTCTGCACGCCATCGTCGCTCGAGTCGATGCGTCAGGCCCGAGGGACGGTCCATCGCGTAGCTCACCATGGGCGCGACCACGTAGACCTCGTCCAGGCCCGCATGCTCGACGACGTCGATCGACGTGGCCGAGACCGCGCCGCCGTCGATGTACGTACGTCCGCGGATCGGCACGGGAGCGAACCAGCCGGGGATGGCGCAGGACGCCATCACGGCATCGGCGAGGGGCACGACTGGCGAGCCGGGACGGCCGAACACCACGCGCTTGCCGTCCTCGTAGTCCATCGCCACGATCCAGACACCCGGATGACCCGACCACTCGCCCATGGGCGTCACCGCATCGATGAGGTGGCCGACACGATCGAGGGTGCGGGCGCCCTCCGGCATGAATCCCGAGAGCAGCGTCGTGGCCGGGACGCGCCCGATGCGGCGCAGTGTCGAGCCGATCAGGCGGGGTGAGCCGGGGCCCAGCTGCCGGGGCATGGCCGGTCGATGGCCCCCCGTGGTGCGGACTGGGTCGAAGTCGTAGCCGGCCAGCGGACCCTCGGTGACGGCCTCCTCGCTGTAGTGCTGGCGCAGCTGCTCGACCGTGACGCCCCCTCCCAGCAGCGCAGCGAGGACCGACCCGGCGGAGGTGCCGACGATGACATCACACTCGCCCGCTCGGAAGCCGTGCGCCTGCTCCAAGGCCGCGAGCGCGCCGATGGCCCACGTGCCGCCGAGCACGCCACCACCGCCGAGCACGAGGCCGCGGCGCGGTCGACACGCGGCAGCACCGCCCATCAGGCGGAGTCCGAGCGCGCAGGGGGCTGGTTCGGCACGACGCGAAGGGACCTCACCGATGTGCGCGATCGGGTAACCAGCTCGTCCGCGGACTCGGTGACGCACGAGGCAAGCAGTGCGACGTCGGCGAGGGCGTCGCGATCGGCGTACATGCCGAGGTACACGCCGCCGTCATATGAGATGACGCCGATGCTCAGCGCCTGCTGCGGGGTGAGCGGCACCACCGGGTACGCAGCGAGCATGCGCGATCCCGCTGCGTACAGGGGCCGCTGCGGGCCCGGGACATTGGTGATCACGAGGTTGTACAGACGGCTGGACACCGTCGCGCCCACCCGCGCTCCCAGCGCGTGGAGCGTGGGTGGGCCGAATCCGGCGATGCCGACGATCGCGTCGGCGCCGACGAAGTGGGCGCTCTCGTCGAGGTGGGCCAGCTGGTAGCTGATCTGCTGCAGCCGCACTGCCGGATCGGGCTCGCCGACGGGCAGCTCGACCAGGGTGGCGGACACCCGGTTGCCGCCCGCGTGGCCGGAGCCCACCGCAGGCACCGCGATGCTCATCGGCAGCATGGCGCGCAGCACGTCACCCTGGCGGACGGGATGCCCACGCGCCTGCAGCCATGAGCGGAGTGCCCCGCAGATCACCGCGAGGATGACGTCGTTGATGGTGCCGCCCATCGCGCGCCGCACCGACTTGATGTCGCCGAGCGACAGGTCGACCGGCACAAACCTGCGCTGCTCCCCGATCGCGACGTTCAAGGGTGACGGGACCGCGGGCCGCGCGATCGCCAGGGCCGCCGTGACGACCCCGGCCACCTTCTCTCCGATCCGCACAGCCGCGTGCGACACATCCGACGCCGTCTCGCGCAGCGCCTCAAACGCGACGGCCGGACGCGTGCTCAGCTCGGTGAACGCGGACGACAGCAGCTCGATGTCGGTCGGCTCACGACGCGGACGCCAGCTGTCGGAGGGCACGACGGGCGTGACGGCATCGGCATCGAGCATGACCTGCCCGATGTCGACGGCCGAGAGGCCGTCGATGAGCGCCTCGTGGCTCTTGGAGATGATCGCGAAGTTGCCGTCGGCGAGTCCCTCGACGAGGTACATCTCCCACAGCGGCCTGCTGCGGTCCAGCGGCCGGCTCATGATGCGGGCGACCAGCTCCTGGAGCTGCTCCATCGATCCCGGCTTCGGCAGAGCGGAGCGGCGCACGTGGTACGTCACGTCGAAGTGCTCGTCGTCGACCCATACCGGCCGTGCGATGCCAAAGGGCACCGCGCGCACACGCTGGCGGTAGCGCGGGACGTACGGCAGCCGCTGGCTGATGAGCCGGACCAGGCGCTCGTGGTCGAAGCCGCCCTCGGGCGGGGCGAAGATCGCGACGCCGCCCGAGTGCAGCGGCGTGGTCGGGGTCTCGGCGAAGAGGAACGATGCGTCGAAGGCCGACATGCGGCTGGGCATGCGCACCTCCTCGGCAGTCGACGGCCCACTCCAGCCTTGCCAGTATGCCCTGCCGTGGGGCCACTCCGCCGTCAGGCGGACACCCGCAGCCGGGCACGACCCGCACGCGCGGTCTCCGGGACGTCGAGGTCGGCCACCAGGTCTGCAGCCAGATGCTGCAGGGCCCGGCGCACCCGCGAGCGGCGGGCCGCCTCGCCCAGCGTCGCGCCCCGCGCCCACGCCTGGTCCAGTGCCCGCCGATCCTCGGGGATCTCGCGCACCACGCCCACGGGGATCCTCGCGCCCACCGCCGCGAGCCAGCCCGACACGCCTCCGGTCGCACGGTTGCACACGATCAAGCCTCGTCCCTGCGCCTCCGGGAGCTCGGGCCACGCAGCGATGAGCCGCGCGGCACCCAGCGCCGAGGAGTCTGCGACGGCGACGATGCGGTCCGCGACCGCAATGGCACCGCACGCTGCGGCATTGCGCTGCCGGGCGAAGGAGCCCGGTGTCTCGTCGACCTCCAGGCAGGCACCCACATCGACCACCGTGACGTCGAACGCCGCGCGCGCCGTCTCCCACACGCGGTCGAGCGCAGGGGACCGCAGGTCCACCCATCGAGTCGTGGACTGCAGGCCCCCGAGGACACGCATCGATCGGTGGCCCCGCCCGTCCGGACCCATCGCCAGCAGGGACAGCCCGGCCGGGGTCAGCGTGCCGGCCTCGGCCAGTCGGCAGGCACTGGCCAAGCCGCTGGTCGACTCCAGCAGGCCCAGTGCCAGCGCTATGGAGGGCGCGTAGGTGTCGGCATCGACCAGGCACACGCGCAGCCCGCGCTCGGCGAGCGCCTCGGCCAGGCCGATCGCGATCGTGGTGCGCCCCGGGGCACCCGGCGGTCCCCACACCGCCACAACGCTGCCGGTGGCTGCGGGGGGTGCCGGGCGCTCCGGCAGGCCGGTCACCATCGCCGGGGGTGCCGGCGCGGCCCGCGGTGGCCGGCGTGCGCGGCACACGTCGGCCACCTGCTGCATCGTCGACTCGGGTGAGGGCGCAAGGTCGATGACGGGGTCGACGCCCATGCGGGCCAGTCGATCCCGGCCCAGTGCATCGGCGGCGACTCCCACGACAAGCCGATCGCCGAGGCGCGCCACGACGTCGGCGGACAGGCGCGGCAGCCCCGCGGAGACGACGACGGGTACCTGCTCGTCGGCGGCCGCAGCTCCGAGGAGGTCGGCGGCGTCGACGCACCGACGCAGGACAGTGAGCCCGGTCGACGACGCGGCGCGCACGAGCTGCGGCTCATCGGCCAGGCCGGCCAGGGCGAGGAGCACGGAGGCGTCGCCATCCCGTCGCTCGATGCGCGCGTCAATCGTCACGAGGAGACCTGCTGACTGGCGGGAGGGACAGTGACCAGGTCCACCACACCGGTGCGCCCCGCCTCGACCACGCTGGCGACCCGTTCCTCGGGCACCGCGAGCTCGACCCCCCACCCGCCGGCGAAGCCGACCCCCTCTGTCGCGACCGCCGTCACCGTCACCTCGCCGAGCACCAGCCTCGGCAGCGAACCGCTCGCGACGGCACCCCCGACGTCCGTCCGGGTCACCCAGACGTCGACGACATCGCCCACGGCCAGGCCCGCCGGCGCATGGAGCGGATCGACGGGCACGCTGACCAGTCGTGTCGGGTCCTCAGGCGACGTCACGACCGCCGCCCGGGGCACGAGCTCGCCTTCAGCGACGGGCCAGCGCAGGCGCCCCGCGATCGACTCGCCGGGCACGAGGTAGGCGGCGGCGACCGACGCGGGCACCGAAACGGCCTCGAGGCCCACCGGCTCGGTCCCTGCCGAGAGCGGTCGGGTGGCCTGCAGCACCAGTACCGCATCGCCGTCACGACCCAGCAGGACGGCGCCGAGGACCGCCGCACCCATCAGCAGCCCGGCCGCGGCCCACACGCGCACATCCGACAGCCGTGCCCGACCCTGCCGTGCCGTCCTGCGTGCCCCGGCCGTCGCCCTGTCCGATCGCGCGGACCTGTCGTCCGCCGTCATCTGCCGCATGCCCCGCATCGGCCACCCTCCCGCTTCGCTCACGCTCGACTCGAGCGCATGTCGTCATCGACCGGAGAGCAGGATCACCCGCCGGCTCGTGAAACGCGAACGGCTATCCACAGGCCCTGCATCCGCATCCCGCGCGGGTTTGGCACCATCAGGGGGTGGCCCCGCGGTTCCTGACCCTCGCCGACGTCGCCGAGACCCTCAATGTCTCGGCCGCGCAGGCCTATGCGCTCGTGCGCAGCGGCGACCTGCCGGCCATCAAGATCGGCGGTCGCGGCCAATGGCGGGTCGAGTCGAGCGCCCTGGAGGACTTCATCGCGCGCAAGTACGAGCAGACGCGGGAGTTCGTGCAGACGCACCCCTTCGGCGCCGACGACGAGTGAGTCAGGCGCGTCCCGGCGGAGTGCTCCAGCAGTCCACGGCCGCGTACGGGAGCACCACGAGCCCGGTCGGGCAGTCAAGCTCGGCATGATCGGCACCCACGAACGTTGCACGCCCCGCCCACCGGGACCCTGATCGGTCGAGCACGTGCAGCACTGATCCCCGCTGCCACTCCTCGCGCAGCCAGCTGGCCAGGGTGCAGCCAGCGTCACCCACCGCACTCGCCGTGGCCGACGCGCCGGTCTCAGGCCGGAGCCGGACCTCGGAACCCGTCAGGAAGCCGATCGCGTCAAGTGCGACGAGCGACGTCGTGCCGTCGGGATCGCGCAGTGCCACGTGACCGAGCACGTGCGGCTCTTCCACGATGACGCCCCGCACCTCGCCCCCGCCTCGCAGGGCGATGCGTGCTGTCCCGCGGCGATCGAGGAGCCGCGTGCGCGCGGCCTCAGCGAGGAAGACCTCGTGAGCCTCCTCGACCACGTACGCGTCCAGGTCTCCCTGCACCGCTGCGGCGGCCTCGGACCAGAGCCGATCCACGTCCATGAAGGACAGATGCCCACCATGCCGGCCGCTCAAACCGTCGGGTTTGGCGACGGCTCCGGCGGGGCATGGTCTGTCTGGCGCCATCCACCGAACCGGATGGGGTCTTGACAGCGCAGCAAATGATGTCTTAGACAAGCAAACGCAAGCAAACACACGTTCTGCCCCTTCGCAGGGGGCAGCCCGCGGCCCCCGACGCGGACCAACGTCACCGCGAGGGAGTCCCGTGATCACCATGAGCAGCAGCGAACCCAGCAGCAACGACACCGCCGAGGATGTCGGAGCCGTCAGCGTCGACGACACCGCCAGCGCCGCCGCGCGCGCGGCCCGACGGGGCATGCACCTCGTGCCCGACGCCGGCCCACGCCAGCTCGCACTCGAGTACGAGTACGACGTCGCCCCGGGCGTGCCCGCCATCCCCACCGTGCCGCGCCACCTGCATCTGGTGAGCGATGAGCCGGCCGTGGCGGGGAACCTGCCCTCGCCCGCGGCCTGGACAGCGCAGCTGGCCCGCGCGATCGCCGAGGTCGCCTCGGGTGAGCGCCCGCCCGGCCAGCTGACCAGCCATGTGGCGCGCGATCAGCTCATGCGACTGGCCACCCGGGGCCGCGCGGTTGCGCGGCACCCGTCGCGCCGTGGTGTCGCCGCACCCCTGCGCACGGTCCGCGGCATCCGGGTGTGCCCGGTCGCCACCGGGATCGTCGAGGCTTCCGCGGTGCTGGTCGGTGCCCAGCGCGCCCAGGCCATCGCCCTGCGGCTCGAGGCCGCGGGCTCGCGATGGGTCGCGACCGCGGTCGAGCTGGGGTGAGTCAGATGCCGTGGCCGGCGACGGTGAACGTGTGTCGAGGTCAGCCGCGACGCTTGCGGTTGGCCCGCTCCGCTCGACGTCGCTCGGCGCGGGACGCATTCGGGTCGACCTCGACGATGGCGCCGTCCTCGACCTCCATCTCCCCGTGCACGACCTCGCCGGACTCCCCCGGCGCGGAGTACTCCATGTGCACCGGCCGCGACGGGCCGAGGCCGGGGGCAACGAGCTCGGGCTCCGGCCTGCGCTCGGGGTTGCTCTCCCCCTGGGCGCCCGCAGCCACCGCGGCGGCAAGGAGCGCGGTGGCGTCCGACTCCGTCGCGTCGACGAGTTCCTCGGCGGCCTGCTGGGCCTCCTGCGACACCGGCTGCTTCACCTGCACCTCGGTGTTGAACAGGTAGCCGACCGTCTCCTCCTTGATGCCGTCCATCATGGCGTTGAAGAGGTCGTAGCCCT
>JAFMFD010000114.1 GCA_017856385.1 Actinomycetota bacterium | reverse complement strand
TCGTCGTCGGCCCGCAGCTCAAGCTGCACCAGTGCGGCCTGCCCAAGCAGATGGCTCTCGAGCTGTTCAAGCCCTTCGTCATGAAGCGGCTCGTGGACCTCAACCACGCGCAGAACATCAAGAGCGCCAAGCGCATGGTCGAGCGCTCGCGGCCCGTCGTGTGGGACGTGCTGGAGGAGGTCATCTCCGAGCATCCGGTGATGCTCAACCGGGCGCCCACGCTGCACCGGCTCGGTATCCAGGCCTTCGAGCCCCAGCTGATCGAGGGCAAGGCCATCCAGATCCACCCGCTCGTCTGCACCGCCTTCAACGCGGACTTCGACGGTGACCAGATGGCCGTCCACCTCCCGCTCTCCGCGGAGGCGCAGGCCGAGGCCCGGATCCTGATGCTCTCGAGCAACAACATCCTCTCCCCGGCGAACGGGCGCCCGATCACCACGCCGACGCAGGACATGGTGCTGGGCATCTACTTCATGACGACCCTCAACGAGGGCGCCAAGGGCGAGGGCCAGGCCTACACCTCGCTGGGCGAGGCCATCATGGCGTTCGACGCAGGGGCGCTCGACCTGCAGGCGCGCGTGACGATCCGGCTCACCGACGGGATCCCGCCGGCGGACTTCCAGGCGCCTGAGGGCTGGGCACCCGGGGATCCGTTCCGACTGGAGACGACGCTCGGCCGGGCCCTGTTCAACGAGGCCCTGCCCGTCGACTTCCCGTTCGTCAACGCGCAGGTCGACAAGAAGGTCCTCGGGCAGACGGTCAACCGCCTTGCCGAGATCTACGCCAAGGTCGACGTTGCCGAGACCCTCGACCAGCTGAAGGCACTCGGCTTCCACTGGGCGACCCGCTCGGGCGTGACCATCTCGTTCTCCGACGTCATCGCACCGCCGGCCAAGGCCGCGCTCCTCGCGAGCGCCGAGGAGAAGGCCGAGAAGGTGCAGACCCAGTACGAGCGCGGCCTGATCACCGATGCGGAGCGCCGTCAGGAGCTCATCGAGATCTGGACGCGTGCCACTGATGAGGTCGCCAAGGCGATGCAGGACAACTTCCCCCGCACCAACCCCGTCCACATGATGGTCGACTCGGGTGCGCGCGGAAACTACATGCAGGTCCGCCAGATCGCGGGCATGCGTGGCCTGGTGGCCAACCCCAAGGGCGAGATCATCCCGCGGCCAATCAAGTCCAACTTCCGCGAGGGCCTGTCCGTGCTGGAGTACTTCATCTCCACGCACGGCGCCCGCAAGGGACTGGCCGACACCGCCCTGCGCACGGCCGACTCGGGCTACCTCACCCGGCGCCTGGTCGACGTCTCGCAGGACGTCATCGTGCGCGAGGTCGACTGCGGCACCGACCGCGGTGCGGTCGTGCCGATCGCCGACCTTGTCGACGGGGTCCTGCGACCGCGCGACGACCTCGACACGGCGGTCGCCACGCGCGTGCTCGCCCGTGACGTCGAGGTTGACGGCACCGTCGTCGCCCAGGCGGGCGAGGAGCTGACGACGCCGCGGCTGGAGGAGATGGTCCGGCAGGGTGCGGACTCCGTCCGCGTCCGCACGGTCCTGACCTGCGAGAGCTCGGTCGGCACTTGCGCCATGTGCTACGGCCGGTCGATGGCGACCGGCAAGCTCGTCGACGTGGGCGAGGCGATCGGCATCGTCGCCGCCCAGTCGATCGGCGAGCCCGGCACGCAGCTGACCATGCGCACGTTCCACACCGGTGGCGTCGCGGGTGAGGACATCACCCACGGCCTCCCGCGCGTGGTCGAGCTGTTCGAGGCACGCACGCCCAAGGGCAACGCCCCGATCGCTGAGGTGAGCGGCCGGGCGCGCATCGAGGACTCGGACAAGGCCCGCAAGATCATCGTGGTGCCGGATGACGGCAGCGAGGAGATCGCCCACCAGGTCTCCAAGCGCGCCAAGCTGCTTATCGAGGACGGGGCGCACGTCACCGTCGGCGAGCAGCTCATCGCCGGCGCGGTCGATCCGAAGGTCGTCCTGCGGATCCTGGGCATGCGCAAGGTGCAGGAGCACCTGGTCGAGCAGGTCCAGGAGGTGTACCGCTCACAGGGCGTGTCGATCCACGACAAGCACATCGAGGTCATCGTCCGGCAGATGCTCAAGCGCATCATCATCGTCGAGGCCGGTGACTCCGGGTTCCTCGCCGGCGAGCTGGTCGAGCGGTCGCTCTTCGAGGCGGAGAACCGCCGCGTGGTGGCCGAGGGCGGCCAGCCCGCCTCGGGCCGGCCGGAGCTGATGGGCATCACCAAGGCGTCGCTCGCGACCGAGTCGTGGCTCTCGGCGGCCTCCTTCCAGGAGACCACCCGCGTGCTCACCGACGCGGCCATCAACGCCAAGAGCGATCCGCTGCTCGGCCTGAAGGAGAACGTCATCCTCGGCAAGCTCATCCCGGCGGGCACCGGCATGCCGGTGTACCGGAACGTCAAGGTCGAGCCGACCGAGGAGGCCAAGGCGGCAATGTACGCCAGCTTCGGCAGCTACGACGACCTCGACTACAGCGCATTCGGCGCGACGTCCGGGGCGGCCGTTCCGCTGGAGGAGTTCGACTACCGCGGGTACTGAGTCGCGCACTCACCGCACGTGAGCGGCCCCCGTCCGAGCGGACGGGGGCCGCTGACATGCGGGGCCCCACTTGTACCCTGAGGCCATGAGCGACCCCACCCCTCCCCCCGGCGACGCCACCCCTGAAGGCTCGGCCGCCGAGCCCATGACACCGGCCCAGCCGGTCGCCGAGCCCATGGCACCGGCCCAGCCGGTCGCCGAGCCCATGGCACCGGCCCAGCCGGTCGCCGATCCCATGGCACCGGAGCCGCCTGCCGCACCCGCCTCCTGGCCTGCCGCCCCGCCGGCCACCCCCATGCCGCCGCCCGGCGGGGGATACCCGGCCGCCTACGCACCGGCGGGCGCCTACCCGCCCGCCCCGGTGCCGGTCAGCTCACCCACGTCGAGCAATGCGGTCATCGCCTTCGTGCTGTCGATCGTGTCGTGGGCGATATGTCCGATTATTCCCGCCATCGTCGCGCTCGTGCTGGCCTCGTCGGCCCAGAAGGAGATCGACGCGGGCGGTGGGCGCGTCCAGGGGGCGGGCCTGGTCACGGCTGCGCGGATCATCTCCTGGATCAACATCGGGCTGTGGGCCGCGGTCATCGTGATCGGCATCTTCTTCGCCGTGCTCGTGGCGGTCGCCGGGGCCGTATAGCCCGCTTCGGGCGTCTGGGGGACCCCGTTTTGACTCCCGGCAGGGGGGCCGGGTAGCCTAGGCCGCCGTGCCCGCCTCCCGTGGGTGCGACCCGACGTGCGCTACTTCCCCGTGAGCTGCGCACCGGCGCTCGGCCTTGCGGCCCGCGCCCGGGATCATCCGATCGACTGGATGCGTGTGGTGCGGGCGACCGCGCGACACGCCCGACCGCGTGGGTCGGAAGCAGGACCCGCACGACCAAGCACGACGCACGAAGGACACCCGAGCAGAAGGCAGGACAGTGCCCACGATCCAGCAGCTGGTCCGCAAGGGCCGCCAGGACAAGGTCTCCAAGAACAAGGCGCCGGCCCTCAAGGGCAGCCCGCAGCGTCGCGGGGTGTGCACGCGCGTGTACACGACGACCCCGAAGAAGCCGAACTCCGCGCTGCGCAAGGTCGCCCGCGTGCGCCTGAGCTCGGGCGTCGAGGTCACCGCCTACATCCCGGGCGTCGGGCACAACCTGCAGGAGCACTCCATCGTCCTCGTGCGCGGCGGCCGGGTCCGCGACCTGCCGGGCGTGCGCTACAAGGTCATCCGCGGTGCGCTGGACACCCAGGGCGTGAAGAACCGCAAGCAGGCACGTTCCCGCTACGGCGCGAAGAAGGAGAAGGGCTGATGCCGCGCAAGGGCCCCGCTGCGAAGCGGCCGATCGTCAACGATCCCGTCTACGGTGCGCCGATCGTCACCCAGCTGGTCAACAAGGTGCTGCTCGACGGCAAGCGGTCCACCGCTGAGCGGATCGTGTACGGCGCCCTCGAGGGCTGCCGCGAGAAGACGGGCACCGATCCCGTGCAGACCCTCAAGCGCGCGCTCGACAACGTGCGCCCCACACTCGAGGTGCGCTCTCGCCGCGTCGGCGGTGCGACCTACCAGGTCCCCGTCGAGGTGAAGCCGAACCGCAGCACCACCCTCGCCCTGCGCTGGCTCATCGGCTACTCCCGGCAGCGCCGCGAGAAGACGATGACCGAGCGCCTCATGAACGAGATCCTCGACGCCTCCAACGGCCTCGGCGCCGCGGTGAAGAAGCGCGAGGACACCCACAAGATGGCCGAGTCCAACAAGGCGTTCGCGCACTACCGCTGGTAGTCGACGCCCCTACGAGCTGACGGAGAACTGAGCGTGTCCACGACGACCAGCCTCGATCTGGCCAAGGTCCGCAACATCGGGATCATGGCGCATATCGACGCGGGCAAGACCACGACGACCGAGCGGATCCTCTTCTACACCGGCATCAACTACAAGATCGGCGAGGTCCACGAGGGCGCGGCCACCATGGACTGGATGGAGCAGGAGCAGGAGCGCGGCATCACCATCACGTCCGCGGCCACGACCTGCCAGTGGAAGGACCACACCATCAACATCATCGACACGCCCGGCCACGTGGACTTCACGGTCGAGGTGGAGCGCTCGCTGCGCGTGCTCGATGGTGCGGTGACCGTGTTCGACGGTGTCGCCGGCGTGGAGCCCCAGTCCGAGACCGTCTGGCGGCAGGCCGACAAGTACAGCGTTCCCCGCATCTGCTTCGTCAACAAGCTCGACCGCACGGGCGCCGACTTCTACCGCTGCGTCGACATGATCGTCGACCGGCTCGGTGCCACTCCGCTGGTCCTCCAGCTGCCCATCGGCAACGAGGCGGACTTCCTCGGTGTCGTGGACCTCATCGGCATGCGTGCTCTCACGTGGCGCGGCGAGACCCAGAAGGGCGAGGACTACGCGGTCGAGGAGATCCCGGCCGAGCTCGCCGACCAGGCCGCCGAGTACCGCGAGAAGCTGCTCGAGACTCTGGCCGAGGCCGATGACGCCATCATGGAGAAGTTCCTCGAGGGCGAGGAGCTCTCGGTCGAGGAGATCCAGGCGGG
>JAFMFD010000038.1 GCA_017856385.1 Actinomycetota bacterium | reverse complement strand
TCGTCTTCGCCCCCGACCTGCGCGACCTGCTGTCGCGCGGCCCGGGCCTGTATGTGCGGTGGCAGCACGAGCTGCCCGGGCCCTGGGCGCACGACGAGGTGTCGATGCACGCGGCCATGGGGTCACTGCGCGAGCAGGCATGGCAGGTGCCGGGGGAGTTCGCCGACGGCCATGCGGCCCTGGCGGCGCTCGCGGGCAGCCGCGAGGAGGGCGCCTGCGACCAGCTCGTGGCAGCACTGGAGGGTGATGGCCGATGAGCACGATCGTGCTGATGGTCAACTCGATCACCGAGCTCGGCGGCGCGGCCCGCGTAGCCCACACCCTCGCGGGCGGGTTCACCGAGCGCGGACACCGGGTCGTGCTCATCGGCCTCGAGCGGGCGCATGAGCCGCGCGACCTCGACCCCCAGGCCCGCTACGCGCGCGCCACGCTGCTCGATCACCCGCTGCCGCCGGCTGCGCAGGAGGAGGCGCGGGCGGAGGCGGAGGCCGTGATCGGCGACGCACTGCGCAGGCTCCTCGCGTCGCTGGAGCCCGGCGTCATCATCACCACGCAGGTGTGGTGCAAGGAGATGCTCGACCGCGTGCCGCACGCGGAGTGGACCGTCATCGGCCAGTACCACTCCTCCTTCGAGGCGGCGGTGCACTCGGGCGACATCGATCGGCTGCTGGCGTCCTACGCCGACACACGCTTCGTCACGATGCTCACGCAGGCCGACGCGCTCGCGATGCGCGACCGGGGTCTCGCGCGCTCGGTCGCGATGCCCAATCCCGTCGCGTTCTGGCCGCAGGTGCTCGCCTCCGGCGACGATCGTGTGGTCACCTACCTCGGGCGCTTGTCTCCCGAGAAGGCACCGGACCTGCTGGCCGAGGCCTGGCACCTGGTCGCCGCGCGCCATCCTGAATGGCGACTGCAGTTCGTCGGCTCCGGCCCCATGGCCGATGCCATCGCGGGCCGCGAACTGCCGCGCTGCGAGGTCCTGCCTCCGACCGACGATCCCGCCGATGTGCTCCTGCACTCCGGCGTGCTCGCACTGCCGTCGCTGGTCGAGGGGTTCCCGCTCTCGCTGCTGGAGGCCATGGCCTGCGGCGTCCCGGCGGTCGCTGCCGACAGCTCGGCCGGTGTGCGCGCACTGGTCGAGGACGGGCGAACCGGGATCCTCACCGTCCGGGGCGACGAGCAGGACCTCGCCGAGGGCCTCGACCGGCTCCTGGGTGATGCCGACCTGCGCCGCTCGATGGCGGCGCATGCGCGGTCGCAGGCGCGTGGCTACCGCCTGCCCGTCGTGCTGGACCGGTGGGAGGACCTGCTCGCGAGCCTGTGACGGCCCATGTGAGCGTCGCCGTATTGTGCCGGTGTGGGCATCTGGCGGTCGCGGAAGTCGCTCATGCTCCTCGCCCGCCGCGACCTGTCGCAGAAGTACCGCAGGCTCAGGCTCGGGTACCTGTGGGCGATCCTCGAGCCACTGGGGATGAGCGTCACGATGTGGTTCGTGTTCGAGATCCTGCTCGGCGGCCGCGATCTCGGCCAGCAGCCGTACTACCTCTTCCTGACCGTCGCGATCCTCCCGTGGTGGTGGTTCACCAGCGGTATCGCCGCATCGACGAAGGCCCTCGTGGGCTTCTCGCGCACCCTGCCGGTCAGTGTCCTGCCCACGCAGTTCTCGGTGGTGCGCGTGCTGGTCACGCGGACGTTCGACTTCATCTTCTCCCTGCCGCTGATCGTGCTCGCAATGCTCGTTACGTGGACCTTTCCCGGGGTCTCCGTGGGCCTGTTCCTGTTGGCCTTCCTTATCCAGCTCGTCCTCATGTACGGACTGTCGCTGCTCGTGGCTTCCATCTCGGCCCTCGTCCCCGACTTCGCCCGCATCGTGCGCATCGTCCTGCGTGCCGCCTTCTACCTGACCCCCGTCCTGTATTCCGTCGCGCTCCTGCCCGAGGGTGCGCGGTCGGTCGCGTCGCTCAATCCGCTCGCGGGAATCCTGACCCTCTACCGCGTGGGCTGGTGGCCCGAGGAGCACGTCTCCATGACCGGCTATGCGGTGTCGATCGGGACGGCCCTTGTCTGCCTCATCGCAGGCGTCATCACGTTCCGACGCCTCGAGCACCGGATCTTGAAGGAGGCGTGAGCGATGGCCCGCATCCACATCGATGAGTCCCTGCCGTACGCCCTCGAGTTCGACGACGTGCGCCTCACGATGACACGGCGGCGTCGACGCAGGGGCCAGGGTCGCGCGGACCGACTGCGTCGGCTCGCCCAGGACACCCGCAAGGTGACCGAGGAGGTCTTCACCGGGCTGTCGCTCACCGTCGAGCCCGGCGAGGCCGTCGCGCTGATCCCTCGGGACCGTCGCTCCATGACGGTCGAGTTCATCCGACTCGCCGCGGGCACCCTCATCCCGGACCACGGCCACGTGCACCGTCGCGACCTGGTCATCCCGATCCTGCGGCGGGCGGGACTGGTCAACGCGCGCCTCACCGTCCGCCAGAACATCTTCGTGGTGGGGATCCTGCTGGGCATGAGCCCCGAGGAGATCAACGAGCGCATGGACTGGATCGTCACGACCGCGGGACTGGGCAAGGCCCTCGACGGCTACGCGCGAGCCTGCCCGCCGGAACTGCGCCGGCGCATCGTGTGGACCACCTCGATGGCAGCGCAGGCTCGGGCGTACGCCACGCAGGGCTCGCTCATCGTGGGTGATGAGGCGTTCCGCGAAGTCGGCTGGGCGCACGTCGAGAAACTGCGCGAGGACGGCGTCACCTTCCTCGTCGCAGGACAGAATGCGCGGGTCCTCGAGCGCTTCTGCACTCGTGCGCTCGTCCTCGGGGAGGGCGGCATCGTCTTCGACGGCACCGTTTCCGCAGCGCTGGACCTGGTGGGGCGGGCGAGCGTGCAGGAGGACGACGACGAGGAGCCAGAGCAGGACGTGGACCTGCTCGACGGAGATCGGGACGAGTGGCGCGCTGACTGACCGAGCGGCGAAGTCAGGTCTCGAGAGGGATCTGCACACCCTTGCTGCGCAGGTCGGCGACGAGTCGGCGGTAGAGGGCGTCGATCTCGGAGGTGGTCTGCTCGTCGAACTGCGAGCGCCACCGACCGACGTGAGCCCGCTCGACGCTGACGTTGTCCGCGAACCACTGCATCATGCCTGCGTCCAGCGGGATGTCGAGGAAGGTGCAGACCTGCTCCATGCTCTGCTCGCGAGCGTTGTGCACGAGGTCGAGCATGTCGATCGTGAGGATCCGGCCGGGGCGGCACCGCTGCACCGCCTGGTGCATGCGCAGGCTGCGACGCGCCCACTCGCGCAGCGACTGCATGATCTCGCTGGGGCCGAACGTCTGCTCGACGAAGGACGCGGCGACGTCGCGACCGTCGCGGATGATGGCGATGACCTGGCAGTCGGGGTAGATCGGCTCGATCAGGTCGGTGACGCGGGCGTTGGCCGGCGTCCCGTCCACCCAACGCCGCCCCTCTGCAGGTGCCGCCACCTTGTCCATGACGGCATACGTGAACTCCCGGGTAGCCTCGACCGGCTCGGCGCCAAAGCGAGCCAGGTACCTGTCGCCGAGGGCGACCATCTCGTCCATCGTCAGCCACTTCTGCAGGCCGCTGTTGTTGGGCCGCTTGAAGTAGGCACCCTGGCTGCGCTTGATGGCCTTCTCCGCCAGCGACTTCGCGCGCATGCTGCGTGGCCATCGGGCCCGGCGCATCCCCAGCGCGGTCGCCATGCCCGGATTGTTCGCGATGAAGCGGACCTCCTCCGGGTCGGTCAGGTAGAGGTCCGGGTGCCGGGCGAGTATCCGGCCGAGGATCGTCGAGCCGCTGCGGCCGGTGCCGCCGATGAGGACGGGGTTGGTGACAGCAGGCACCCGCCGACCCTATCCCGCACAACGTGGGGCGCCGTGCATGGCACACGGTGTCCGATGCGGGATCGGTCACAGCGTTCACCGTGCCGTCGCTGCAAGCCCGGGGCAGCGTTCGCTGCTGTGTATGCTCGCGAGGCGTGGCCCTGCTGTCCGTGATCGTTCCGGCCTACGGGGTCCAGGCCTACATCCGGCAGGCCGTGGAGTCGGTTCTCGACCAGGACTTCACTGACGTCGAGGTCGTCGCCGTCGACGACTGCTCCCCGGACCACAGCGGTGCGATCCTCGACGAGCTTGCCGCCCGCGATGCGCGGGTGCGGGTCATCCACCTGGACGAGAACGCCGGCCTGGGAGGTGCACGCAACGCCGGAGTTGCCGCTGCCACCGGCGATTACGTCATGTTCCTCGACGGAGATGACACGCTCGCACCGGGCTCGCTCGCAGCGATCGCGGATCGACTCGAGGTGGGCGATCGCCCCCAGCTGCTCATCTACAACTACGCGCGCGTCTGGTGGGACGGCCGCACGGCCGTGAGCTGGGCGGACGAGGTGCTGGCCGCACTCTCGCCGTCGGTCTTCGTCCCCCGTGAGCACCTCCGGCTGTTCAACCTGCTGCCTATCGCCTGCAACAAGGTCTACCGCCGGGACTTCCTCGACGGGCTGGGCGTGAGCTTCCCGCCCGGCTACTACGAGGACATCCACTTCACGTACACGGTGCTGCTCAGCGCGGAGACGGCCGCCTCGCTCAACCGAGTGGTGCTGCTGTACCGCCAGCGTCGCGGGGGATCCATCCTGGGCAGCGGCAGCCCTCGGCACTTCGACATCTTCGGACGCTATGACGAGGTGTTCGAGGAGCTCGACCGTCGCGACGTCGACCTGACGACGCGCAAGCACCTCTACGACATCATGGTGAACCACTACGTCACGATCCTGCGCCACAACGACCGCGTCCCCGTCGACATGCGACCGGACTTCTACGACCAGGCGCGCGCGTCAGTAGGCAAGCACGCCCGTGACTGGTCGACGGTGGCCAGGCAGAACGCGGCCAGCAATGTCCGCGCGCGGGTGTTCCTCACGCGCTCGTACCGGGGCTTTCGCGCCTACGACCGCGTCGATCGGGCACGCCAGCCAGTGCGCCGGGCGATCGGCCGGGTGTACTGGCCGCTGCGGCGAGCGCTCAAGCGCGTTCGCTCGGTCGGCCGGGTGTACTACAAGGCGCTGCGGCTTCTCCCGCTGGACCCGAACCTCGTGCTGTTCTCCGAGTACTGGGGCAGCGGCTACGGCTGCAACCCCCGGGCGATCTTCGAGCGGCTTCCCGAGGTGGCTCCGCACCTCAAGGGCGTGTGGCTCATCGACGAGGACCGTGCCCGCCACCTGCCGCCGGGCACGGCGTACGTCACCCCGGGTGGCTGGAAGCGGTGGCGGGTGTTCGCGCAGGCGACGTACTTCGTCAACAACGTGAACTTCGCGGGCTCCTACGTCAAGCGTCCGGGCCAGGTGCACATCCAGACCATGCACGGGACCCCGCTCAAGTTCTGCGGGCTCGACGTGATGGCCAAGGCGGCGGCCAGCTCGGCGGTCGACCCGGTGCGCCAGCCCCGACGCAGTGGCGGCCGCGTGGTGCCGATCGACGAGGCGAAGTCGCAGCGGGAGTTCGAGAACCTCCTGCGCCGCAGCGACCGCTGGGACTACGCGATCAGCTCCAATGCCTACTCGACGGAGATGTGGTCCCACGCCTATCCCTGCCGGTACACGTGGCTCGAGAGCGGGTATCCCCGAAACGACGTGCTCGTGACCGCGACCGCGGCCGAGGTCGCCGCAGCGCGCGAACTCCTCGGTGTCCCCGAGGGTGCGACAGCGCTCCTGTACGCGCCTACCTTCCGCGAGGCGGTCGGCGACACCTCGATGCGGATCGACATGCGCCGGCTGGTCGACGATCTCCCTGAGGACGTCGTCGTGATCGTCCGCGCGCACCACACGGCCACCGCCGGTGCGCCCATGAAGGCGCTCATCGCCTCCGGACGCGTCATCGACGGATCCGCCGTCCCGTGGATCGTGCCCTGCTACCTCGCCGCCGACGTCCTCATCACGGATTACTCGTCGACGATGTTCGACTACGCGATCCTCGACCGACCGATCATCACCTACGCGGACGACTGGCCCCTGTACCGCGAGACCCGCGGTGCGTACTTCGACCTGCTCGCCGAGCCGCCCGGACTCGTGGCCCGCAACCAGCGCCGGCTGACCGAGATCCTGATCGAGAGGACCTATGACGGCGACGAGGCGCGCGCCCTGCGTGCGGCCTTCCGACAGCGCTTCTGCACCTTCGATGACGGGCGGGCGGCCGAGCGGGTGATCCGGACGGTGATGCTGCCGTCCTGACGTGCGGTCAGGGCGTCCGGACCTGACCCTCGGTCAGGGGGTCGGGGCGGCAGTGGATGGTGTCGCAGTCGGCTCGGGCGCCTCGGGCTCGGGAAGTGTGGGCACGCCCGCCGGCAGGCTGTCGGCGACCCGGCACGAATCGCCGCGACAGGCGGCAAGCGCCCGGGTCTGCTCGGCCAGCTGCGCCACGATCGCCGGATCGGTCGTGGACACGATGTTGTCGAGCTCGTAGGGGTCGTTGGCGAGGTCGTAGAGCGCAGCCCCCTGCTCGCGGCCGTAGTTGACGTAGAGGTAGCGCGTCGTTCGCAGGGCCGAGTACTTCGGGGCCTCGAACCCCGAGTAGTCCGGGTCGTCCGGTGTCGTGGGCGCGAGGTTCTCGGTCAGCACTCCCGTGCGCCACGGCGTGGTGTCGGGGGCCGTCAGCAGCGGCATGAGGTTGCGGCCGTCCAGCCAGGTGGGCGTCTCCGCGCCCTGCAGGGCGGCGATCGTGGGCGCGAGGTCGATCGTGGACGTCATGGCGTCGATAGTGACCCCCTGCGCGATACCCGGACCGATGAACACGGCGGGCACGACGGAGTCCTCGCGGTAGGGCGTGTGCTTGCCGGACGGGATGCGGTGGGTGCCGACGTGATAGCCGTTGTCGGAGGTGATGATCACCAGGGTGTCGTCGGCGTGCCCGGTCGCCTCGAGGGTGGCGAGCAGGCGGTGGAACGAGTCGGCGAGGGTCTCCGCCGACTCGAGTCGGCGCGTCCAGAGTACGTCGAGGTTGGCCTGCTGGCGCGGACCCAGCTCGCGCTGCTCGCGAAGCCAGGCCGGCTCGGACGTGCCGCGGGCATTGAAGTTGGGGGGTCGTGGCACGGTCGATCCGGCACGGCTCCCGGCGAATCGCGGTGCTGCCGGCGCCGGGGCGTGCGGGAGGTAGGACGGGAACTCTAGGAAGAACGGCTCGCGGGCCGAGGTGATGAGCGATGCGGCCTTGGTGGTGAGGACGTCCTCGAGGAAGTCGCCCGGCGCCCTCCCGTACTTGCGCAGCGTCCCGTTGGTGTTGAGCGTGTAGTTGTAGCCGGTGTAGGCCACGGGACCGCGCGTGGTGCTGATGAAGTTCGCCCAGCCCGGGGGCGTGTAGGTCGGCTTCAGCTGCTGGCCGGGAAAGCCGTTGAGGTACTTGCCGACGTGCGACGTCTGCACGCCCGCCCGGCTGAGCCACACCGGCAGGCACTCCTTCTGGCGACCGAGGTCGTAGAACGTCTGCCACCCGCCGCCGGTGGCGGGCATGTTCGAGACGACTTTGTGGTTGTGCACGTACTGGCCCCGGTAGATCGAGGCCCGGGACGGGCAGCAGAGCGACTCGGTGACCACGAAGTTGGTGAGCGTGGTGCCCCGGTCCATCAGCTCGCGCATGCGCGGCACCTCGTTGAACAGCAGCCAGTCGAGGTCGTCGCCGTACATCAGGACGACGTTGCGGATCTGCGAGACGTCGCCCTCGACGACGGGCGCCTCGACCGCGGGCTCCGCGGGCGCGGAGGCATCGGCCGCCGGTGCCGCGTCCGGTGCTGCCGATGGGGCTGCGTCCGACGTGGTCTGCGCTGCGGCGGGCGGCGCCATGATCGGGGTGTCGACCGACATGCTGATGGCGACGATGGACGCCAGCACCGCGATGATCGACAGCAGGGAGGTCACGACGACCGAGACCCGCTTGCGGGCAGGGTGGTCGGGCACGCGGACTCCAGTTGCGTCACGGGGATGGGGGAGGGCTCCCCGGTGAGGATACGGCAGTCGCGCACCGGCCCCGGCGACCGGCGGCCGCGAGCGAACCGGGGAGCCGCGCCTGCCGCTGTTAGCATCCCGGCCATGGCGTCGGGTCCGGGTTCCGAGGTGCCGGGCCAGCGCGGCGCCCCCCACGTGAGCGGCCCCGGATCGATGGTCCTGCACATCGGGGTGCACAAGACGGGCACGACGGCCGTGCAGACCGCGCTCGCCAACAGCCGCGACGTGCTCGGCACCTGGGGCGTGCGGTACCCCGGGCGCCTGATGGCGCACCGCGAGGTCGCGTCCGCCGTCATGGAGCGGCCCTTGGGCTGGCGCACCGACGGTGCCCGGCCGCCCAAGTCCGGCCTGTGGGAGCAGACGGTGGCGCAGGCCCATGGCTTCGCCGGCACGACGGTGATCTCGAGCGAGTTCTTCGCGGAGTCCCCGCCGGAGGTGGTCGACCGGATCGTGCGGGACGTCGGGGCGGATCGGCTGCAGGTCGTGGTCACTCTGCGCAACCTCGGCCGCATCCTGCCGTCGGCCTGGCAGCAGAACCTGAAGTCGGGCTTCGAGACGCCGTACCTGCCGTGGATCCGGCGGATGCTCTTCTCCGACGATGACGCGACCCGCGCCACCATCTTCTGGCGGCGCCATCGGCACGACGAGCTCGTCGAGCGCTGGGCCGCGGCCGTGGGGCCCGACCACGTGACGGTCGTCGTCGTCGACGACCGGGTGCGCGAGGGGATCTTCCACCACTTCGAGGACCTGCTCGGGCTGCCGGTCGACACCCTGTACGACCGGCGCGGCGAGGTCTCGAACCGCTCGATGACGCTGGCGGAGGCCGCGTTCCTGCGTCGGCTCAACGTCGCGGTCGGCGGGGCGGCGGGCTGGCGCGGCTACCCCAACCGGGTGCAGGCGCTGATGGTCAAGGGCCTGGTCGAGGGCCGCTCGCCGGAGCTGGGGGAGGCCCGGCTGGCCACACCCCAGTGGGCCCTGGACCGGGCTGCCGAGATCGCGGGTGCCATGGTCACGCGGATCGAGGCGACCGGCGTGCGGATCGTGGGCGACCCGGCCGTCCTGCGCGAGCGGCTCACCGGGCCCGAGGAGGCGGTGGACGACGTGCCGGACCTGCCCGTGGACGCGGCGATCAGCGCCCTGATCGGGGCGCTGGACGGCAGCCGCACGTCAGGCGGGGGCAGTGCGGACCCCCGGGCCGTGGCGCACCGGGCGCGCGCGTGGTGGAGTCGACGCCGACAGCCTTAGCAATTTGCCCGATTTAGGTTATTTTTTCAATATCCCTTGTGCCTCACTAGTAACAACAGCCCCATTCGTGTCAGAGTAGGCGGGTGCTTCCCCGCCGGCACGGGCACCGTGCCTCCCTGTGGCGTGCCCGCGTGTGGGTGCCGCGACGACTCCTGCGGGTGGCGGCTGTGCTCGCAGCGGGCGCCGCGGTGGCGATCGCCGCGCCCCTGACCACGGCCACGGCGAACGGTGACACGTGGCAGCCCTCCGACTGGACCGGTCCTGTCGCCGGCCCCCCGGTGCCCGGCACCGGCCTGCCGCCCGCGGGCATCCCGGGCATCGTGCAGCCCCTGCCCGAGGGGTACGACGTCTCGCCGACATATGAGGGCCAGGCGCAGTGCGACCCCCATGCCAAGGCGGGCACGCAGAAGCTCGCCGACCTGATCAAGGCGACCTACGGCGCGGACCAGACGGTCTGGATCCCGCGCGCCTGCGACGTGGGCGGCCAGAGCGAGCACAAGGAGGGACGTGCTCTGGACTGGATGACCAGCGTGCGCGACGCACAGCAGCGGGCCAATGCCGAGGCTTTCCTCGCATGGCTCCTCGGCCCCGACCAGTTCGGCAACCCCTACGGCAACGCGATGCGCCTCGGAGTCATGTACATCGGCTGGAACGACCGCATCTGGCGCGGCTACGACATCGAGCGCGGCTGGACCGAGCTGAAGGGCTGCTTCTCCAAGCCGACGTCCGGCAACGACACCGTCTGCCACCGCAACCACATCCACATCTCCCTGACATGGGACGGCGCGAGCGGTCGCACGTCCTTCTGGGACGGCACGCCGATGGACGGGCCCTACTGCCCCAAGGCGCGCAGCGCCGCCAGCCTCGGCAGCCCCGGCCGCTCGGCGGACATGGTCCCGATCGACCCGGTGCGCGTGGTCGCGACGCGGGCGGCCGTCGGCGTCCCCGAGCGCTGCCGACTGCAGCAGGACACGCTCTCCGGAGACAGCAAGCGCATCTACGCGAAGGTCACCGGAATGGGTGCCATCCCCGCCGAGGGCGTCGCCGCGGTGTCGGTCGTGGTGACGGCCCTCGGTGCGAACGCCCCCTCACGGGTGCGCATCTGGGGTCCGGGCGAGGGTCGCAGCGACGTCGTCGTCAAGGTGCCGATGAACATGGACGCGACGGGCACGGCGATCGTCCCGGTCGCCTCCGATGGCACCATCGCCCTTGCGAACGGAGCCGGGGCCACCGACCTGCAGGTCGATGTCACGGGCTGGTTCGGTCCGGGCGATGTGCCCAACAGCACTGTGGGCACCCCCGGCGACGCGGTCCCGATGGCGCCGGACGGCGTGCCGGCTCCGCCGCCGCCACCCGCGTCGTTCGCCCCGGAGCCGCCCGCGGCGACCCCGGCCCCGGCGCCCGACCCGGCCGATGAGTTCATCGCGGTAGGCGCCGAGCTGGGGTACGAGTCCAGCGGCCAGGGGCCCCTGGCACCGGGCGAGCAGCGCGTCGTCGGCCTTGCCGCGGTGCCGGCATCCGCCACCGCGGCGCTCGTGCTCGTCACCACTCGCGAGGGCAGCAAGCGCGGGCAGGTGCAGATCGGCACGCCGGATGCCTCGGCCACCGCGGCCTTGGCCTTCCCGAAGGGCAAGGTGCGCTCCGCGGTGATGGTCGTGCCGGTCGGCGGCGGCCAGGTGCGGCTCGCCACGACGCGCAAGGCGTCGGTCCAGGTGCGGATGGACGTGCTCGGCTACTCCGTCAACGGCGCCCCCGTCAAGGTCAGGAGCGCGGACCGCCAGCGGATCGTCAAGGCGGCGATGGACCCCGGGGCACCGCTCGTCGTGGGCCCGCTCACCGGAGTCGCCGGCCTGCCGAAGCGCGGAGCCCGCGTGACCGGGGTGATCCTGAAGGTGACGACGCGCACCAAGGGTCCCGATCCGGGCAGCGTCAGCATCTACGGGCTGGACAAGCCCGCTCCCGGCACCCGGTCCGCCCCCATCGAGCCGGCCATGTCGAAGACCAGCCTCGTCGTGAGCGAGGTCGGCACCGATGGAAAGATCGTCGTGCTTCCCAGCACCTCGGCCCGGGTGCGCGTGACGATCGTCGGCTGGGTGCGCCGCTGACGCGAGGCGCGTCCGGTGTCGGAGCCGCTGCCTAGGATGCTCGGGTGACCGACGCGCTCTTCCAGATGCCTGCGTCGCCCACGCCGCCGCCTACGGCACATGCCCTGTCCGGGCACCCGGGCACGTCAGCCGGGTTGCTCCGCACCCCCGAGGACCTCGTCGCCGACCTCAACCCGTCTCAGCGCGCGGCCGTGGAGCACCGGGGAGGGCCGCTGCTCATCGTGGCGGGCGCCGGCTCGGGCAAGACCCGCGTGCTCACTCGTCGCGTCGCCCACCTCCTCGCGACCGGTGATGCCACGCCGGGCGAGATCCTCGCGATCACGTTCACCAACAAGGCCGCGGGCGAGATGAAGGAGCGGGTGGCCGAGCTCGTCGGCGCTCGCTCCCGGGCGATGTGGGTGAGTACCTTCCACAGCGCCTGCGTGCGCATCCTGCGCAGCGAGGCAGCACGCCTGGGCGTCAGCAGCAGCTTCACGATCTACGACTCCGCGGACTCGCTGCGCCTGATGACCATGGTGCTGCGCGACCTCGAGCTCGATCCGCGCAAGTTCCCGCCCCGGTCCTTCCTCGCGCAGGTGTCCAACCTGAAGAACGAGCTGATCGACCACGAGACCTTCGCCGCACGCGCGGCGAACCCGGCCGAGCAGCAGCTCGCCGAGGCGTACACCGAGTACCAGCGCCGGCTCCAGCGGGCCAACGCGTTCGACTTCGACGACCTCATCGCCGGCGCGGTCGCCATCCTGCAGCTGTTCCCCGACGTCGCGGAGCACTACCGCCGTCGGTTCCGGCACGTCCTCGTCGACGAGTACCAGGACACCAACCACGCGCAGTATGTGCTGATCAAGGAGCTGATCGGGCCGGGCGAGCCCGGCCTGCCGCCGGGGCAGCTGTGCGTCGTCGGCGACGCTGACCAGTCGATCTACGCCTTCCGCGGCGCGACGATCCGCAACATCGAGGAGTTCGAGCGCGACTACCCGAACGCCACGACGATCCTGCTGGAGCAGAACTACCGGTCCACGCAGACCATCCTCACAGCGGCCAATGCCGTCATCTCGCGCAATGCGACCCGTCGCGAGAAGCGCCTGTGGACCGATGCCGGCGACGGCCAGCCGATCGTGGCGTACGTGGCGGATGACGAGCACGACGAGGCGTCCTTCGTGGCGAAGGAGATCGACCGGCTCACCGACGAGGAGGGCTTCCGGCCCTCGGACGTCGCCGTGTTCTACCGCACCAACGCGCAGTCGCGATCCCTCGAGGAGATCTTCATCCGGGTCGGCCTGCCATACCGGGTGGTCGGCGGCACGAGGTTCTACGAGCGCAGGGAGGTGCGTGACGCCCTCGCCTACCTGCGGGCGATCTCGAACCCCGACGACGAGGTCTCGCTGCGCCGGATCCTCAACACCCCACGCCGGGGGATCGGGGAGCGGGCCGAGGCGATGGTCGAGGCGTACGCGCAGCGCGAGCGGGTCTCCTTCGCGGCCGCCCTCGCCCGGGCCGCCGAGGCGCCCGGGATCGCCACCCGGTCCCTGAACGCCATCGAGGGGTTCGTGCGACTCCTCGTCGACCTGCGCACCCTGGTGGAGTCCGGTGCCGATCCGGCCACCGTCCTGCAGGCCGTCCTCGAGCAGAGCGGCTATGTCGCCGAGCTCCAGGCCTCGACCGACCCGCAGGACGAGACGCGGCTGGAGAACCTCGCCGAGCTGGAGTCCGTCGCGCAGGAGTTCGCGCAGGCGCAGCCCGAGGGCACGCTCGCCGACTTCCTCGAGCAGGTGTCGCTCGTGGCCGACTCCGACGAGATCCCCGACCAGGACGGCGGTGTCGTCACCCTGATGACCCTGCACACCGCCAAGGGCCTGGAGTTCCCGGTGGTGTTCCTGACCGGAATGGAGGATGGCGTCTTCCCGCACATCCGCTCCCTCGGCGACGCCCGGGAGCTGGAGGAGGAGCGCCGCCTGGCCTACGTGGGCATCACGCGCGCGCGGCAGCGGCTGTACCTCTCACGCGCCGTGATGCGCTCGGCTTGGGGGGCACCGGCGTTCAACCCCCCGTCGCGGTTCTGGGAGGAGATCCCGGAATCGGTCCTGGACTGGCGCCGCGAGGAGCCGGTCGGCCGGGCAGCGTCCCCCACGCGGACACCCGGCACCCTGGGGGTCACCAGCTCGGCGCTGCGGCTGGGCGACCGACCCCTGGGCACCGCGCCGGTGCTCTCGCTGGAGCCGGGCGAGCGCGTGACGCACCAGCGCTTCGGCCTCGGCACCGTGGTGTCGACCTCCGGCACCGGGGAGAAGGCCGAGGCCACGATCGACTTCGGATCCGCCGGGGTCAAGCGCCTGCTCCTTCGGTACGCCCCGGTCGAGAAGCTCTAGCTCCGCATCGCGCGGTCCTCCCCAGCGCGCGACCCGCAGAGCGGCACAGTCGATGTCGCCTTCGTCACGCGCGCGGTGGCCGCGACTCGGCACGCGATACGGTGCGGCGGTATCCGGATGTCCTGCGCCCCTGGCCGGGCCGGCCCCGGCGATCATCGGAGGAAGAGTGGACCTGTACGAGTACCAAGCCAAGCACCTGTTCGACTCGCACGGGGTCCCCGTGACGCCGGGTGAGGTGTGCACCACCGCCGACGCGGCCCACGAGGCCGCCCGCAAGATCGGCTCGACGGTCGTCGTCAAGGCCCAGGTGAAGACCGGTGGGCGCGGCAAGGCTGGCGGCGTGAAGCTGGCGGAGACCCCGGACGAGGCGCACGAGAAGGCCGACGCGATCCTCGGCATGGACATCAAGGGGCACACCGTGCGCCGGGTCCTCGTGACCGCGGCCAGCGACATCGCGGCCGAGTACTACGTCTCCTTCCTCCTCGACCGCGCGAACCGGGCCTTCCTGGCAATGGCGAGCGTCGAGGGCGGCATGGACATCGAGGAGGTCGCGGCGACCAAGCCCGAGGCCCTCGCGCGCATCCGCGTCGACGCCCTCGAGGGCGTGTCGGAGGCGAAGGCCCGCGAGATCGCGACCGCGGCCAAGTTCCCGCCGGAGGTCGTCGACCAGGTCGTCGTGATCCTGCAGAAGCTGTGGACCGTGCTCGTTGAGGAGGACGCCACGCTCGTCGAGGTGAACCCGCTCATCCTCGACCCGAACGGCACGGTGCTCGCGCTCGACGGCAAGGTGACGCTCGACGGCAACGCGGACTACCGGCACGCGTCGCACGCCGACTTCGAGGACCGCGAGAACACCGACCCGATCGAGCTGCGGGCCAAGGAGTTCGACCTGAACTACGTCAAGCTCTCCGGCGAGGTCGGGATCATCGGCAACGGCGCCGGCCTGGTGATGAGCACGCTCGACGTCGTGGCGTACGCCGGGGAGGAGTTCGGCGGCGTCAAGCCCGCGAACTTCCTCGACATCGGCGGCGGTGCCAGCGCCGAGGTCATGGCCAACGGCCTCGACATCGTGCTGAACGACCCCGAGGTGAAGGCCTGCTTCGTGAACGTCTTCGGTGGGATCACTGCGTGCGATGCCGTGGCCAACGGCATCCTGCAGGCGCTCGACATGCTGCAGTCCAAGGGCGTCGAGCTCACCAAGCCGATCGTGGCGCGCATCGATGGCAACAACGCCGTCGAGGGCCGCCGGATCCTGACCGACGCCAACCACCCGCTCATCGAGCTGGTCGAGACGATGGACGACGCGGCCCGCCGTGTCGCCCAGCTCGCGGCCGGGAAGTAGAGGACCCCGAACATGGCTATCTGGCTCGACGAGAACAGCAGGATCATCGTGCAGGGCATGACGGGATCCGAGGGCACCAAGCACACCCGCCGCATGGTCGCCTCCGGCGCCAACGTCGTCGGCGGCGTCAATGCGAAGAAGGCCGGCGAGGAGGTCGACGGCATCCCGGTGTTCGCATCGGTTGCCGATGCGATGGCCGCCACCGACGCGAACGTGAGCGTGCTCTTCGTCCCTCCGCGCTTCACCAAGGACGCGGTGGACGAGGCGGTCGACGCGCGCATCCCCCTGGCCGTCGTCATCACCGAGGGTGTTCCCGTCCACGACACCGCGAAGTTCTTCCAGCATGCGCAGAACGTGGGTGGCACGCGGATCATCGGCCCCAACTGCCCGGGCATCATCAGCCCCGGCAAGTCCAATGCGGGCATCATCCCGGCCGACATCACCAAGGCCGGTCGCATCGGACTGGTGTCGAAGTCCGGCACGCTGACGTACCAGATGATGTACGAGCTGCGCGACATCGGCTTCTCGACCTGCGTGGGCATCGGTGGCGACCCGATCATCGGCACGACCCACATCGACTGCCTCGCGGCGTTCCAGGAGGATCCCGAGACCGATGCGATCGTCATGATCGGCGAGATCGGCGGCGATGCCGAGGAGCGTGCGGCGGCCTTCATCAAGGACAACGTCACCAAGCCCGTCGTCGGCTACGTCGCGGGCTTCACCGCTCCCGAGGGAAAGACCATGGGCCATGCCGGCGCCATCGTGTCCGGCTCCGCCGGGACGGCGGCCGCCAAGCAGGAGGCCCTCGAGGCGGTCGGCGTGAAGGTCGGCAAGACGCCGTCCGCCACTGCGGCCCTGATGCGGGAGATCATGACGCGCTAGCCCCTCCCTCGCGAGTGGGCGGTTAGCGGCCGCCATCCGGCGCCGGATGGCCCGCTAACCGCCCACTCGCGTGTCAGGGGGACGTGTCGGAACCGGGAGGATGAGGGCGTGGCGGAGACCTGGACTCCCGTCATCTGGGTCGCGGTCGTCACGTCGATCCTGATCTACGGGTTCTCCAAGACGGCGATGCCGGTCGCCGGGGTGCTCGCCGGCCCGCTCCTCGCGGCGGCGCTCGGTGCGACGCAGGCCGCCGGCCTGGTGTTGCCGCTCCTCGTCCTCGGCGACCTCTTCGGCCTCGCGTATTACCGGCAGCACGTCGACTGGCGGCTCATCCTCAGGCTCCTGCCCGGCGTGCTGGCGGGTGTGATCATCACCGGTGTGCTCTTCGCAGTGCTGTCCACCCAGGCTCTCGGGCGCGTCATCGGCGTGCTCATCCTGCTGTCCGTGACCCTGGAGATTTGGCGTCGCTGGTCCGAGCGCCAGGGTCGGGCGATCGCGACGTCCTCGTCGTGGGCCGGCACCGCCTTCTTCGGCACCCTCGCCGGCATGACGACGATGGCGGCGAATGCGGGCGGTGCCGCGATGACGCTCTACCTGGTGAAGATGCGCGTGCCCATGCTCGTGTTCATGGGCACCTCGACGTGGTTCTTCTTCTTTCTCAACGTGGTGAAGATCCCGATCGTCGCGGGACTGGGCTTCGTCGACGGCTCGACGCTGCTGATGAGCCTGTGGCTCACCCCCTTGATCGCGGTGGGCGCCCTTGTGGGCGTCTTCGTCTTTCGGCGCATGGACGAGCGCGTGTTCACGTACACCGCGCTCGCCCTCAGCGGCCTCGTCGCCGTGTGGTTGGTCATCCACGGATGAGGTCCGCCGTGGTTGACTTCGCCGCATGACGGCTCTTCGGGATGACGCCCTCACGGGCAAGGTCGTGCTGGTCAGTGGGGGCACCCAGGGGGTCGGCGCTGCCGCCGCGCGTGCTGCAGCGCGGTGCGGTGCAGCGGCCATCGTGGTGACCGGTCGCCATCCAGACAAGGCGAGCGAGCTGCTAGACGAGCTGGGTGAGCTCGGCGCCGAGTCGATGGTGGTCCGCGCCGACGTCGGCGTCGTCGAGCAGGCGGTCAACTCGGTCACCGCGACTGTCGATGCGTTCGGGCGGGTCGACTGTGTCGTGAATGCCGCGGGCATCACCACCCGTGGGACGCTGCTCGACACGACACCGGAACTGTTCGACGAGCACATCGCGATCAACCTGCGCGGACCGTTCTTCATCATGCAGGCGGCCGTGGCCGACATGGTCGCGCGCGGGGAGCCCGGGTCGATCGTCAACGTCATCACGATGTCGGCGCACGGGGGCCAGCCCTTCCTCGCCGCCTATGCCTCGTCGAAGGGGGCCCTGATGACGCTGACCCGCAACGCGGCGTACGCGCATCGGGCCGACCGGATCCGGATCAACGGCCTGAACATCGGCTGGACGGACACCCCGGGCGAGGACGAGATCCAGCGCCGGTTCCACGGGGCCGGTGACGGCTGGCAGGAGGCGGCCGGGCGAGGCCTGCCGTTCGGGCGGCTGAACGACCCGGACGAGGCCGCGAACATGATCGCCCTCCTGCTCTCGGATGCCTCCGGGATCGTCACCGGCTCGCTCATCGACTGGGACCAGACGGTCGTCGGCGCCTATGACTGACGCTCGCGCGTGGCGGTGCCCGGCCCACGGGGATCGGCCTGAGATTCTGGCCGGGTGAGCGCCCCGACCCTGCCGCCCGTGGCCGAGCCCGTGGTGCGGCGGCCGGCGAGCAACCTGCTCCGCACTCCGGCCGTGGGGAGCCTCGCGGCGGCCCTCTCCGCTGCGGTGATCGGGCTCGCGCTCGCCGCGGTCCCAATGCTCGTCCTGTGGCTGAGCTCGCTGGAGTCCGGCTGGGCGGGCCCGGTCCGGCAGACCGGACTGCTGTGGCTGGTCTCCCAGGGCGCCCCGATCTCGATCGCGGGGATCACGGTCGACCTGCTGCCCTGGGGGCTTGTGCTGATCCCGCTGATCCTGCTCGCCAGCGGCGGTGCGTGGGCGACCCGACGATCAGGGCTGACCGGCGGGCCGCAACTGATCTGGATCATCGCGCCCGGGGCGGTCCTCTACACCGTGGTCGGCGGGGTCGTCGACCTCGTCGTGGCCGAGCCCGCAGCCCGCGTCGACCTGCTGCACGCCATCGTCGCCTGCCTCGTCGTCTCGGCCCTGGGCCTGACGTGGGGTGCCGTTCGTGGAGCAGGGCTGCTCGCGCCCGGTCGCCTCGCCGCGATCGTCGCCGTACCGCTGCGTGCGGGCGTCACGGCGGCCGCCGTCATCGTCATCGCGGGAGCCGTCGCGGCGACCGTGTCTCTCCTGGTCAGCATCGACGACGCCATCACGATGATCCGCGCCCTCGGCCCCGGCATAGGCGGCGGCCTCGGCCTGCTCGCGCTCGGGATCGCCTACCTGCCCGTCATCGTGGTCTGGGGATCGGCCTACCTGCTGGGTGCGGGGGTCGTCGTGGGGCCGACGGTGACGCTCTCGCCCTTCCTGCCCGCGACCGCCCCGACGGCACTGCCGCCGTTCCCGCTCCTCGCCGCGCTCCCGCAGCAGGCACCGCCCATGGCGTGGGCGCTGCCGGTTGTCGGAGTGCTCGCCGGCATCGCGGCCGGCCTGCTGATCGGCCGTCGCCTGCGCCACGAGCAGCGCCTCGTCCGCCTGGCGTGCGCGGCTGTGGCGTCGGCTGTGGCCGGCGGCCTGCTCGCCGGGCTCGCGTGGCTGTCCGCCGGATCCCTCGGCACGCAGAACCTCGCGCACCTCGGTCCGGATCCCTCGGTGGTCGGGATGCTCACGGTCGTGCTGGTGGGCATCGGGGCCCTGCCGGTGGCCCTCGCGCCCAGCGCGCCCTCGCGCCCGGCGCTGTCGGTCGCAGGTCCCGAGCCCGTCGAGGTGGTCGGGTTCGACGTCGACGTCGACGCCGACGTCGATGATGGCGTGGTGACCGACGGCTCCGGCGACGTTACGGTGGCCGACGAGCCCCGCGCGCCATGACCGAACCGGCGGCCCCATCGCCGCTGCGGATGGGCGAGGCCCTGACGTGGGCGGCGCGCGCGCAGCGTGGCGACCTGCTGGCCTTCATGATCCTCTCGGCGATCCCGGTGGTGCTGACCGCGGCGCAGGGCATCGGGACCACGCCGGTGCAGAACGTGCTGGTCGACTGCCTGGCCCCCCAGACGGAGGGCCAGCGCAATGCGTGCGCCGCGGCGCTGAGCCCCACCGCCCTCCTGCCGGTCCTGATCTCCGTCGTCCTCGTGCTGGCGGCCTTCATCGCGCAGGTCGGGGTCGTGCGCGGCGCCATCGTGCGCACGCGCGGCCAGTCCCCGACCTTCGCCGAGATGCTCGAGACGCAGAACCTCAGGTCGTTCATCGTCTATGTGCTGCTGTTCCGGCTGATGTTCTTCCTGGGGATCGCGCTGTGCGTGCTGCCCGGACTCGTCGTGCTCGCCTTCTTCCAGTTCGGTCCCTACCTGATCCTTGACAGGGGCATGGGCGTGCGGCAGGCCTTCCGGGCCAGTGCTGCCATGGCGGGCGGCAACCTCCCCGTGGTGGTGCTGCTGGCGCTCATCGTCGCCGTCCTGGAGTTGCTCGGCGGCCTGCTGTTCGGCCTGCCGATGCTGGTGACGCTGCCGTTCAGCGCCCTGATCACCGCCTACGTCTATCGACGGCTGAGCGGCCAGGCCGTCGCCTGAGGCGACACGCCTGCGGCCGATAGGGTCGCGGCGTGCCTGCTCGCGTGGTCGTCCTCGCCTCCGGATCGGGCACGCTCCTGCAGGCCGTCATCGATGCCACAGCTACAGGTGGGCTTCCGATCGACCTCGTCGCCGTCGGGTCCGACACCGCGCAGGCGCAGGCCCTCGACCGGGCCAGGGCTGCCGGGATCGACACTTTCGTGATGCCGCCCGCGGACTTCGCCGACCGGGCCGCCTGGAACGACGCCCTTGCCGCGACCCTGCGGGGGCTCGCTCCCGACTGGGTCGTGAGCGCCGGGTTCATGCGCATCCTCGGACCCCAGGTGGTGGACGCCTTCGCCGGACGCATCGTCAACACCCACCCGGCCCTGCTGCCGGCCTTCCCGGGCGCGCACGGGGTGCGCGATGCCCTCGCCCAAGGTGTGAAGGTCACCGGCTGCACCGTCCACCTCGTCGACCACGGGGTCGACACCGGCCCGATCCTGGCCCAGGAGGCCGTCGCCGTGCTCCCCGACGACGACGAGGCGACCCTGCACGAGCGCATCAAGGCGGTCGAGCGACGACTGCTGGTCACAACCCTGGCCGGCCTGACTGGAGGTTCCCGTGAGTGACGACACCCGGCGCCCGATCCGACGCGCACTGGTCTCGGTCTACGACAAGACCGGACTCGAGGAGCTGGCCCGTGCGCTTGCGGACGCCGGTGTCGAAATCGTGTCGACGGGATCGACCGCCAAGACGATCGCGGCCGCCGGCGTTCCCGTGACCGCGGTGGGTGACGTGACCGGATTCCCGGAGTGCCTCGACGGTCGCGTCAAGACCCTGCATCCGCACATCCACGGCGGCCTCCTCGCCGACCTGCGCAAGGACTCGCACCGCGACCAGCTCGCGGACCTCGGCATCGCGGCGTTCGAGCTGGTCGTCGTCAACCTCTACCCGTTCGAGCAGACAGTCGCGTCGGGTGCGGGTGTCGACGACTGCGTCGAGCAGATCGACATCGGCGGCCCGGCCATGGTGCGCGCCTCGGCGAAGAACTACGCCAACGTCGCGATCGTGACGTCCCCGGCCCACTACGCGAACGTCCGGGCCGCCGTCGACGCGGGCGGCTTCACCCTCGCTGACCGGGCCGCGCTTGCGGCCGAGGCGTTCGCTCACACGGCGACGTACGACATCGCGGTCGCGTCGTGGCTGGAGAACGTGGTCGTGGAGTCCGATGAAGGCTTCCCGCGGTGGATGGGCGCCGCGTGGCGTCGAGGCAGCGTGCTGCGATACGGCGAGAACCCGCACCAGGAGGCCGCGGTCTATCTCTCCGCGCACCACGAGCCCGCGCTCGCGGGCGCCGAGCAGGTGCAGGGCAAGGAGATGTCCTACAACAACTACGTGGACGCCGACGCTGCTCGCCGCGCCGCCTTCGACCACGTCGAGCCGGCCGTCGCGATCATCAAGCACGCCAACCCCTGCGGGATCGCGGTCGGAGCAGACATCGCGGACGCGTACCGGAGGGCCTTCCAGACCGATCCGGTGAGTGCCTTCGGCGGTGTCGTCGCCGCGAACCGCGAGGTGACCCGCGAGATGGCGGAGGCGATGGCCGATGTCTTCACGGAGGTCGTCGTGGCGCCCTCCTACGAGGCCGGCGCCCTGGAGGTGCTGTCGGCGAAGAAGAACCTGCGCGTGCTCGTCGTCGAGGGTCCGCACATGGGCCGGCGCGTCGAGGTCCGCACGATCTCCGGTGGAGTCCTCGTGCAGTCTGTCGACGTCGTCGACGCCGAGGGCGACGACCCGGCTGCGTGGACGCTGGTGAGCGGGGACCCCGCGGACGAGGCGACACTGCGCGACCTCGAGTTCGCGTGGCGTGCGTGCCGCGCCGTGAAGTCCAACGCGATCCTGCTGGCCAAGGACGGTGCTGCCGTCGGGGTCGGCATGGGTCAGGTCAACCGCGTCGACTCGGCGCGTCTCTCGGTCGAGCGCGCGGGGGATCGCGCGGTCGGATCCGTCGCGGCCTCGGACGCCTTCTTCCCGTTCGCGGATGGGCTCCAGGTGCTCCTCGACGCGGGCGTGCGTGCGGTCGTGCAGCCGGGCGGCTCGGTCCGCGATGAAGAGGTCATTGCGGCAGCCAACGAGGCGGCCGTGACGATGTACCTCACGGGGACCCGTCATTTCTTCCACT
>JAFMFD010000037.1 GCA_017856385.1 Actinomycetota bacterium | reverse complement strand
CACCGGGTTCGACGTGACCACGACGGCCCGCTGGGTGGGCTTCACCGAGGACACCAACCCGTGCGCCTCCGTGGTCGGCGGCTCGCCCCAGCAGGGCTACGTCCAGGCGCGCATCTCGGTCATCGGCGGCGAGCTGCAGGCCCCCCAGTACGTCGACGCGCTCATCCCGCCACTGGAGGGGGTGCCCGAGGTGGACGGAGGGGCGGCGACCGTCTTCGTCCGCGACCAGGCCGGTGCCCCTCTCTCCGGATGGCAGGTGACGGCCACGAGCACGGCGTCGGGGGCGACGCCGCAGGCGGGGGCGTCCGGCACCGATGGCTGCCTGCACTTCGCCTCCCTTGTGCCCGGGGCGTGGACGTTCGACCTCCTCGTCGGATCCGACTGGATGACCGAGCCGGGCACGACGTCCAGCCGCCAGGTGACGATCGGGGTGGGCGACAACGCGGCGATGGACACCTTCGTGGTGGCGCGCCCGGTCGCCGGCATCCGGCTTACGGCGGGCAGTGGGCCGGAGTACCCGCTGCTGGACCAGGTGCCGCTCTCGGTGAACCTCGGCTCGCTCGGCACAGTCCAGCGGTTCATGCCCCGGGAGGCGCTGACGCTGCCCGCGGCGGGCGAGCGCCTGTGGCCGGATCCGCTGGGCTACAGCGCATCGCTCGGCTGTGTCGACGCCGGAGGTCCGACGGCGATCGCGGTCCAGCCCGCCGTCGAGTCGGCGGTCACCCTGCCCACCGCCATCGTCGACATCGTCGGTCCCGATGGCAATGAGGTCACGGTGCGTCACGCCGCCGACCCGGGAGGCACCGGTGTCTGCGCGGGCACTCCGGCGGCGATCGGCACGCTGACCGTGCCGGTCGATCCTGAGCAGCCCGATGCCGAGACCGGGCCGTCCGGACGCGTGGGCATCTCACTGCCCCGCGGTCGCTGGACCCTGAGCACGTCGGGCGAGGATGACATCACCGTCGTCATCGGCGAGGCGGTCAGCTGCTCGGTGCACTGGCCTGCACCGGTGGAGCCACCCAGCCTGACGTGGCCGCCGCCTCCCCCGACGCCCACCGAGCAGCCGCTCTTCGCGCTGTGCCCCACGCCATGACCAGCACCCGAGAATCGACTACCAGGGATGCGGGCATGTCCCTGGTCGAGGTGATGGTCGCCCTCGGCATCTTCCTGCTGATCATGGGCGTGGTCACCACGGCCGCCATCATGGGATTTCGCACCATCGCGACGGCGACGCAGGTCTCCGACATCTCCGTGCAGCAGCAGAACGCGCTCCTGTGGACGACTCGACTGCTGCGCTATGCCGACAATCCCGTCGAAGGCTCGACCCCGACGCCATGGGTGGTGCCCCGCTCGGTCACCGCGACGCCGGGCTCGAGCGCCATGACCTTCTACACGTACTCGGGCACCGGTCCACAGGATGGCGTCCCCTACCGCGTGACCCTCGGCAGGGATGCAACGGGGAACGTGACCACGAGGATCGCGACGCCGCAGCAGGTGTCGGGCTACTCGGGCTGGTGCTGGGAGCCGACTGACGCGGCGCAGTGTTCGGGTGTCACCGCGCAGATCTCGACCCGCATCCTGGTGTCCGCCCGCCAGGGACACACGCCGCGCCTGTCGCTGTCCTTCCAGGACGCCGACGGCGAGGCGCTCGCCGTGCCTGCTGCCAGCGCGAACGACGCCACCTGGAGCGCATGGGCGCCCACGGTCGACACCGTCACGCTGCGGATCTACGACGAGCAGAACCCCACACGGGACGTACAGCAGACCGTTCGGCTGGAGAATCCACGATGACGCGCCAGCGCATGCTCGCGAGCGACGGACGTGACTCCGGCGCTGCCCTCGTCATGGTGCTCGTCTGGGGCGTCGGCCTGCTGCTCCTCGCGCTGGTCATGAGCACCGCGGTCACCCGCCTGGTGCGCCCGTCGGACGAGGCCGAGCAGTCGTTCCGCGCCTGGACGGCGGCAGAGGCCGGCATTGACGACTTCCGCGCGCGCGTCGCGGCGTCGCGCAACGGTGACATGTCCGCCTCGCTGAGCCCGACCACCAATGCGGCGCTCGCCGGCTGGGTCCCGATCCCGGGCGTGGATCCCGCCGAGGCGGGCGACACCCGCTTCCGGTACACCCTCGACACGAGCCGGATGTCCAGTGCCGGCCGGATCATCATCACCTCGACCGGATACGCCGGGGGTCAGTACCGCACGGTGCGCGCCGAGCTCGCCAAGGTCACGATGTTCGACTACGCGTACGCCAGCGCGTACGAGACGGTGGCACCGCGATACCCGGACTACTACACCGGGTCCGGACTCTTCGATCGCACCCAGCCCGACCGCGCAGAGGCCGAGCTGTACTGCGGCAACCGCTACTGGTACCGAACCGGCCCCATCCCGCCGCCGACGAGCGTCACGCCGAACCACCGCGATTCGTCCGCGTGCATCGGCGGCATCGTCGCCAACTGGGCGATCGGCGAGAACGACCGCTTCATCGGCCGTGTGCACACCAATGACCTCTTCGTGCTCAACACGACTTCGGCCAAGGTGCCGGCGTTCACCACCAGCACGGTGTTCCCCTCCGGTGCGCCGGCCTCATCGTGCCCGCCCGGTCAGGCGGGCGTCAGCGTCGGCTGTCCCGAGGGCCATCGCTGGATAGCAGGCACCGTCGTCAACGGCAGTTCGTACGTGATCGACGAGACCCAGGGGCCTGTCGATTCGGGCTTCCAGCCGCCCTACGAGGATCCGATCGAGATCCGTGCCGAGGGTCGCAGCACGCTGCTCGCCAAGGCCAAGGAGGCGGGCTGCGTCTTCACGGGGCCCACGCGGCTGCGGTTCCACTCGGACGGCACCCTCGTGGTGACGAGCCCGGACTCGCGCAGCGCCAATCCGACGACGCCGGGCATCAACTGCGGGGGCACGAGCCTGCAGGCCGCCGACGCGCGTGTCGCGCGCCCGGTCGCCCTCACGACAGCAGACCTGGGGCCGAGTTTCAACGGGATCATCTATGTGCAGGACGTCCCGACGGGCAGTGACCCCAACGCGTGGGCCACCACTCCGCCGTCCTGCCAGGACAAGAAGCCCAGCACGACCGCCCTCGATCCCTTCCCCTTTGTGGTCACTGCGTCCTCCGTCACGGGCAGCAACGGCACGACGTACACCGACAACAACGGCTTCTCCGCGACGCAGACCCTGTACGGCTTCCCCGCCGAGGGCACCAACGCATCAGGCGCGCAGCGTGAGACCTTCTCGACTGACCTTGACACAGCGTCGGTCGCGCAGAGCTGCCGGACGGGCACGGCCTACGTCGAAGGGGTGTACTCCGGGCGCTGGACCGTGGTCACCGAGGGCGACATCGCCATCACCAGCGACATCGTCGATGCGCTGGTGCCCACGAACCTGCGGCCGAGCCGTGCGACGACCCCGAGCCCGACCCGCAATCCGCCGGCTGGGTGGGGCACCCCGCCTGCCTCGTCGACCAGCGTCATGGGCCTGGTGCCGGACCGGATGCTCTACGTGTACGGATGCTCGAAGGAGAAGGGGTGCGGCTCCTGGGACCGCACCAGGATGACGACCAACCTCGTGCTCAACGTCGCCACGGTCGTCGTCGACGGCTGCCTGACGGTGATGGACTCCACGCTGACAACGGACTACGGCCGTCTGACCATCCTCGGGTCGCTGGGGCAGAAGTACCGGTGCCCGGTGGCCAAGCCCACCGGCCTGTCGGGATTCGGCTTCTACGTCGAGTACGACTCCCGGTTCTCGCGCGGCCAGCCCCCGCCGTATATGGCCGAGCTGAGCCAGGAGCCGTGGCGCGTCCAGTCCGTCCAGGAGGTCCGCACGCCCGCCGAGCTCGCCGCGGCCCCACCTGACTAGCCTGTTGCGCGTCGGATGGCGGAAGGGGATGACCATGGCGCCCTCTCCCGGCGTGTCGGCCTCCCTCGACCGATTCCTGCGCGATGCCGAGGTGCTCTCGGTCGCGGCGCGCGAGCGTGCAGCGGAGAAGGACGCCCTGTCCGCGGTCGTCCTGGCCTGGGGAGCGGACCTCGCCCTTGCCAAGGCTGTGGCGTGGGAGGACGAATCCGCATCCGCAACGCCCTCGGTGCGCACGCTGCTGCGGTGGGCGGATGCTGCCCTGCGACCGGGTGCGGCAGCGGATATCGCATCGCCCGTCCGCGCGTCCGACGTGGTGCTGGAGGCACGCCGCTCACTGCGTGATGGCTGCACCCCCGCCGTCCAGCGAGCACTCACGGCGGCGTGGCCGGACCTAGACGCGCTCGATGGACTTCCAGCGCCCACATCGCTCGACGTGGAGCGCGCCGTGCGGGCACGCCTGGGCGGGGACTCGCCCGCGGCGTACGTGTCTGCGCGTCGCTCGGCTGCCCGCGCACTCCTCCTCACGGCTCGCGAGCGACGGGTGGCGGCCGACACCTCCGGCGCGATCGAGGCGGCCTATCAGGCGGACCTCGGGACGGTCGAGGCCTACCTCGTCGAGTCCGCGCGCGCTGCCGGCGACGAGCACCTGCTCTCGGTGATCACCCGGTGGGAGCTCGTGACGCGCGCCATCGCTGCGCTGTCGGGCCTGCCGGCGTCGGTGATCCCGGCCGTGACGCTGCTGCGCGATGCGATGTCCGCGGCCCTCGGGCCCGCCGACGGGGAGCGCCTGCGCAGGGAGTTCGGCGACCTCTGACGCCTACGGGCCGGACTGCTCGGCGGCCGGGGCCTCCGTGCCGACTGGGGCCTGCGCCAGCAGGTCGTCCACCGTCTCCACGAGGTCGGGCAGTCGTGACTGGAGCACGAACATGGTGCCGGTGACCTGAAGCGAGCTCGCCGTAGCGGTCGGGTCGTCGGCGGTGCCGGCGACATCGGCCACCTGCGTGGACTGGATGAGCAGCGAGCGGTCGAGGGACTCCAGGTTGTCTAGGAACCCCGTGAGCGACTCGGCGCTGCCGGTCACCGAGATCGACACCGGAAGCTGGGCCAGCAGGACCTCCGGCGGCAGGGTGCCCGGGTCCGCGAGCGGTACGGGGATGGCCGTGGTGATCGACGAGACCGCGTTGGGTGCGATCCCGGCCTCGATCGCGGCCGCCGTGATCTGGTCGAGGACCTCGGGCAGCTCGGCCGACTGGGGCATCTGCTCGAGGAGATCCTGCGCCCGCTTGGCGACGGCGGGCGCATCGGCCAGGAGCGCGCGGGTGTCGGTCACCTGCTTCATCAGGCGCAGGTTCGCGAGCTCGGTGTCGGCCGCCTGGGCCTGCAGGTCGGAGGCGGTCTCGATGCGTGGGGCGATCACGGCGAACCAGCCGATGGCGGCGACGACGACGAACACCACGACGAAGCCGATGCGCGCGACGGTGACCCGGCTCATCCGGGTGAGCCCGCTCATGGCTGCGCCTGCTCGGGGGCGGGCGTGCTCTCCGCGCCCGGTGTCGCGGACGGCTGGGGCGGGTTCTCGATCGCCTCGATCTGCTCGGCAGTGGCCGGCACGGCGAGCGCCGTGACGTCGATGCCGGCCGACCCGGTGAAGCTCACCGCACCCGCGTCCTCGGCGCCGGGGGCGGCTGAGGTCGTCGATGTGACGTAGGGGCCGACGAAGAGCGGGTCGGCCTCCAGGCTCCGCAGCAGTTCGGACACCTGGCTCCTCGACTGCGCGGTGGCGGTGAAGGACAGGCAGCCGATCGTGATCTCCGAGGAGAACGGGTCGGGGTTCGGGCACGCGGTGAGCGCCTCGCCCGGCGTCGGCAGGCCGGTGTAGGTGATGGCGGCCGAGAGGATGTCGACCGATCCCTGTGGGCCCGCGGCCGCCCGGACGGCGTCGTCCAGCCGGGTCAGCACCTCGCGTGCCCGGGGCTGGTCCGCGAGGGTCGAGGACACCAGCTCCTCCAGGGTGGTGATCTCCGAGTAGAGCTGCTTCGCCGGGGCCAGTGCCGCGACCTCGGTCGAGAGCTGCGCATTGGCCTCCTGTGCCCGCGTGAGGTCCGCCTGCGCCTGCGCGATGGCCTGCCCCTGAAGCCACCAGACGACCGCGCCAAGCGCGACCAGGATCACCAGGAGGAGCGCGAGGACGCGGGCACCGTGGCGGATCGCGATGGACTCGGTGATCGCGCGGGGGAGGAGCGAGACGCCGGGCAGCGTCGGGACGAAGGGCGCGTGCTCGACGGCGTCGTCCGCGGGAGTGGTCTTCCGGCCGATCTCGCGCTTCCACCAGGGTGTGGAGGTCTGCTCGCTCATCGCGCATCCGCCATGGCCAGCCCGATGGCGACCGCGAAGCACTCGTGCGCATGGTCGGCCTTGGCAGTGCGGCGGCTCGCCGGCAGTCCGGCGAGCGGGTCGAGGCGTCGCACGGTCAGCGGGAGCTGGGTGGCGATGCGCTCGAGGAGCCCGTCGAGGAGGAACGTGCGGCCGGTCAGGGTGAGATCAGTCAGCGGCTCGCCCTTGTTCGATGCCGAGAAGTAGTCCAGTGAGTTGCGGATCTCTGACGTGATCGTGGTCGCCCACCGGCCGAGGACGTCCATCACGACCGCGGTCCGCGGGTCGGGCGGCACGTGCTCGGTCGCGCGCCCGAGCGCGAACACGGACGACTCCGGCACCGACGTGACGATCGGCGGCGGGCCGTTGAGCCCGACCTCGCGCTTGAGTGCCTCTGCCCGATCCGGGCTCAGGTCGAGGGCGTCGGCGATGGCCTCGGTCGCGGTCTGCCCTCCGAGGTTCGCCACCGTGCGCACGAACCGGGGCTGGCTGTCCTGGTGGATGACGACGGTGAGGTGGTCGGCGCCGAGGTCGACGAGGGCGTGGAGCTGGCCATCCGCGGGCAGCCGCCCCTGGCACGCGGCCCGGATCAGGGCGAGCGCGGTCGAGTCGGCGGCGACGGGCTCCACCCGACCGCGTCGCAGCGCCGTCGCCTCGTCCGTCACGGCGCGACGGTCGGCGGCGACGACCAGGACGCGGTTCATGGGCATGGACCGGCCGCGGTCGTCGGTGGACTCGAACTCGCCGAGGAGGTGGTAGTCCAGCTCGACCGAGCCCACATCAACGGGCAGCACGCCCTCGACCTGGTAGCGCAGGGCCGACCGGAAGTCCTCCGGCGGCATCCACGGCAGGTCGAGCTGGCGGGTGAGGACCCCGGCGTCGGCGAGGCCGAACGCGGCCCGGCGCGTGCTGAAGCGGCCGGCGCGCCACAGGCGGCGCAGCGCCGCGGCAACGGCCTTGGCGTCCACGACCTGCCCGTTGCGCAGGGCCCCGGGCGCGAGGTCCACCGCTGCGGCTCGCACGACCTCGTAGCCCGGCCCGGATCGGCCGAGCTGGACCGCGCGGATCCCGCTGTCGCCGAGGTCGACGCCCACGAGGGCCCGGCTGCGTGCCATGGCACCTCCTGCGGGCGTGCGGACGGGCAGCCGGTCGGCCGCTGGGCTGGGTATCGGACCATTCTTCCGCGACAGGGGAGCCATAGCGCCCCATCTGGTCCGACACTAGGAGCATGGTGCTGCCCACGACCCCCCCGGTCGACCTGCGCGAGGCGGCCCCAATGGGGGGCCAGGGTCCGTCCGCGGGCGGCGGCGCCCCTGCGCTGCGTGACCTGCTGGCGGCGGCTGTCGCCCACGGGGCGTCCGACCTGCACCTGCGCGCCGACTCTGCGCCCCTCGTGCGCATCTCCGGCCAGCTCGTGCCCCTGGACCTGCCGGTGCTGACGGGGGGGCAGGTGGAGGCGATGGTGCTGGCCGCCCTGCACAGCGCGCGCGACCGGCAGGCGTTCACGGAGCACCGGGAGGCCGACTTCGCCGTCAGTGAGCCGGGTGTCGGCCGCTTCCGCTCGAACGCCTACTGGACCCGCGGCCGCGCCGCGATGGTGCTGCGCCACGTGAAGGAGGTCGTCCCGACCCTGGACGAGCTCGGCATGCCCTCTGCCGTCCGGGCGCTCACCGAGGGGTCGAGCGGCCTCGTGCTCGTCTGCGGCCCCACCGGATCCGGCAAGACGACCACCCTCGCAGCGATGGTGGGTGCCATCAATGCCGAGCGTCGCTGCCACATCCTGACCATCGAGGATCCGATCGAGTTCCTGCACGCCGACCGACTGGCGACGATCAGCCAGCGGGAGCTGCACACCGACACGCTCGACTTCGCGAGCGCACTGCGCGCGGGCCTTCGCCAGGACCCGGACGTCATCCTCGTCGGCGAGATCCGCGACCTCGCCACCATGCGCACCGCGCTCCAGGCGGCGGAGACCGGCCACCTCGTGCTGGCCAGCCTGCACGCCCGGTCGGTCGTCGACGCCGTCAACCGCGTCATCGACGTGTTCCCCGTCGAGGAGCAGCGCCAGGCGAGAACGACTATCGCGGAGGCCGTACGCGGCGTGATCTGCCAGCACCTCGTGCCAGCAGCCGACGGTCAGGGCAGACGCCTGGTGATGGAGATCGCCGTCGCGACGCCTCGCGTGCGCGAGGCGATCCTCGACCCGGAGCGCACGGGCACACTGGAGGACATCGTGGCGGAGGGCGAGTACTACGGCATGCGCACCTTCGCGCAGGATGCGGTCCGACTGGTGCTCTCGGGTGCGATCACGGCTCGGGCCGCCGAGGCCGTGGTCCCGCGCGCTGCCGACCTGCATGTCGCCCTGCGCCGCAAGGGCTACCGCGACCCCGAGGCAGGTGGCTAGCCCATGAGCCAGACGGTCTCCGACGTCCTCGTCTCCCGCGGCCTGGTCACCTCCGATCAGGTGGCGGCCGCCGAGGCGACGGCCGGCAGCGAGGGATCCACGGTCCTCGCTGTCCTCGTGCGCCAGGGTGCGGTCAGCAAGAAGGACGTGGTGCGCGCGACGGTCGAGGCGGCGGGCTTCGACTACGTCGAGGTCATGGACGTGCCGGTAGATCCCCAGGCCGTCGCCCTGCTCACCGGCGACCAGGCTCGCAAGTACGGGGTCGTGCCCCTCGGCTTCGACGATGACGTGCTCCGTGTCGTCGCGGACTCCCAGACAGCCGTGAACTGGCAGGTCCGCGAGGACCTCCAGGCGATCACGCGGCACCCGGTGCGGTTCTCCTGCTCGCTGCGGAAGGAGATCGACGCCCGCATCAACCAGCTCTACCGGGCGGAGGCGGAGCTCGGCAGCCTCGTGCGCGACATGCTCGAGGAGGAGGAGGCGATCGACATCCTCGCCCCGGTGGCGGCGTCGTCGGACGCGCCCCTGGTGCGGTATGTGAACCTGCTGCTGACGCAGGCGATCTCCGACAATGCCTCCGACATCCACGTCGAGCCGACCGAGGACAACATCCGCATCAGGTTCCGGATCGACGGGGTGCTCAAGGAGATGGCCCCCGCTCCGAAGGAGATCCAGTCGGCGGTGATCTCCCGGCTGAAGATCATGTCCGACATGGACATCGCCGAACGACGCAAGCCGCAGGACGGTCGGCTGACGGTGAACTCGGGCGGGCGCAAGATCGACCTGCGCGTGTCCTGCCTGCCGACGGTGTGGGGCGAGAAGATCGTCATGCGGATCCTGGACAACTCAGCGGCCACGATGGCCCTGCCCGACCTCGGCTTCTCCCCGGAGAACCTGGCCCGATGGCGCAGGGCGTACGAGCGCCCGTACGGAATGCTCGTCGTGAGCGGGCCGACGGGCTCGGGCAAGTCGACGACCCTCTACGCGACGCTGCACTCCGTGGCGCGCCCGGAGGTCAACATCGTCACCGTCGAGGATCCGGTGGAGTACCGGATCCCCGGCATCAACCAGATCCAGGTGAACCCCAAGGCGGGCCTGACCTTCGCGGCCGCGCTGCGCTCGATCCTGCGCGCCGATCCCGACATCATCCTGATCGGCGAGATCCGTGACGCAGAGACCGCGCAGATCGCCATCGAGTCCGCGCTGACCGGCCACCTGGTGCTGACCACCCTGCACACCAACGATGCTCCGAGCGTCATCACCCGCCTGGTCGAGATGGGCACAGAGCCGTATCTCGTCGCGTCGGCGATGCAGTGCGCCACGGGCCAGCGCCTCGCCCGGCGACTGTGCATGCGCTGCCGTCGGGCGGTCGAGTTGTCGGGCGCAGAGCTTGCTGCCGTCAACTTCGAGCTCCCGCCCGGCGTGACTCCGACCTTCTTCGAGCCCGTGGGCTGCTCGCACTGCGCAGGCACGGGCTACAGCGGGCGCCTGGGCATGCACGAGGTCATGACCATGACCGAGGAGATCGGCGCCATGGCCGTGCGCCACGCATCGTCCGAGGAGGTGGCGCGCGAGGCGATCCGGCAGGGCATGCGCACGCTCCGGCAGGATGGCTGGCTGAAGGTCGCGCAGGGCCTGACCACCATCGAGGAGGTGCTCCGTGTCGTCGCCTGACGACTTCGCCCTCCCGGTGCGACCCCCGGTCGACGAGCTGCCGACGGTGCCGCCCGCACCCATCAGCCTGCCGACAGCGCCGCCGGCACCCCCGGTCGCCCCCCAGCTGCCGCCGATCGGGCTCCAGGAGCCCGCCCCGGCACCGCCGGCTGCCGCACGACGCGCGAAGGATGAGGTCCGCGCTCCCGAGGCCCCCCCGGGCGCGGGCGCCAGCGGCGTCGTGGTCACCCCTCGTCGCGAGGCCACCGAGGGCGGCGAGCCCGAGGTCTCGCTCGACGAGGCCCTGCTGTACCTGCTCGAGAGGGGCGGCTCCGACCTCCACCTGACGGTCCAGTCGCCGCCCATGATCCGGGTGCATGGTGATCTCGAGCCGATCCCGGGCTACCGGGCGCTGACCGCCCGGCAGATCCAGGAGGCGGTCTACGCCGTCCTCACCGACCGCCAGAAGCAGCGCTTCGAGGAGGCCCGCGAGCTGGACTTCGCGTACGAGATGCCCGGTGCCGCGCGGTTCCGCGTCAACCTGATGTTCCAGCGCGGCGTGATCGCCGCCGTGCTGCGCGCCATCCCCTGGGAGATCCTGCCGCTGGAGTCGCTCAGCATGCCGGCCGAGCTCGGCGACCTCGCCCAGCTCCCACGCGGCCTGGTGCTCGTCACCGGACCGACGGGCTCCGGCAAGTCCACGACGCTCGCCGCGGTGATCGACCGCGCCAACCGCACGCGCAAGGGCCACATCGTCACGGTCGAGGACCCCATCGAGTTCATCCACCCGCACCGGCAGTCCGTGGTGAACCAGCGGGAGGTGGGCCAGGACACGCTGTCGTTCCAGGAGGCGCTCAAGCACGCCCTGCGCCAGGACCCGGACATCATTCTCGTCGGCGAGATGCGCGACCTCGAGACCATCGCGATCGCCCTGACCGCGGCGGAGACCGGTCACCTGGTCTTCGGCACCCTGCACACCAGCTCCGCGGGGTCCACCATCGACCGCATCATCGACGTGTTCCCGCCGACCCAGCAGTCCCAGGTGCGCACGCAGCTGGCCAACTCGCTCAAGGCCGTCGTGTGCCAGACGCTGTGCCGGCGGGCCGACGGCTCCGGGCGGGTCGCGGCGACCGAGGTCATGATGGCCACGCCGGCCATCCGCAACCTCATCCGCGAGGGCAAGGTGCAGTCGATCCCGTCGGCGCTGCAGACCGGATCCGCATTCGGCATGCACACGCTGAACCAGGACCTCGCTCGCCTTGTCTTCGACGGTGTGATCACGTATGAGACCGCGCTGGAGAAGTGCTCCGATGCCTCCGAGCTGAACCAGCTGCTGGGACGGGTGGGCGATGGCGACGACTGAGTACCTCGTCAAGGCCCGTTCGCGCAGCGGGCGCCTGGTCGAGTCGCGCATGAAGGCGGTCAGCGAGGCGGAGGCGCTCTCGCGCGTGCGCCAGCAGGGCATGACCCCCATCGCCGTCGAGCTGGCGAACTCCGGGCTCAACCGCGAGATCCGATTGGGCAAGGGGCGGGTCAAGGTCAAGGACCTCGCGATCTTCTCCCGCCAGTTCTCCACGATGCTCGGCGCCGGACTGCCGATCCTGCGCGGTCTGTCGATCCTCAGTGAGCAGACCGGAAGCTCCCGGCTGCGCGACCTGCTGCTCCAGGTGCGCGACGACGTCGAACGCGGATCCTCGCTCTCGGACGCGCTCACCAGTCACTCGGAGTTCCCGCCGGTCATGGTGAGCATGGTCCGCGCCGGCGAGGTAGGTGGCTTCCTCGACAGCACGATGGCGGACATCGCCGACGCCCTCGAGGCGGAGGTGCAGCTGCGCAGCCGCATCAAGGCGGCCCTGACCTATCCCGTAGCGGTGGCGATCATCGCCCTGCTCATCGTCACCGGGATGCTCATCTTCGTCGTGCCGGTCTTTGAAGGACTCTTCGAGTCCCTAGGGGGTCAGCTGCCCCTTCCGACCCAGCTGCTCGTCACCGCATCAGATGCGATCACCAATCCGATGATCGCGCTGCCGGTCCTGGTGGCGGTCGTGGTGCTCATCGTCTGGTACCGGAGGTCGCGCAACTCGCCCCGGGTGCGGCGCATCGTCGATCCACTGCGCTTCCGCATCCCGATCTTCGGCAAGCTCTTCCAGAAGGTCGCGCTGGCCCGGTTCACCCGCAACTTCGCCACCCTGGTCCACGCGGGGGTGCCGATCCTGACGGCCCTGGACATCGTGGGCGACACCGCGGGCAACGTGGTGATCTCCGACGCCGTGGCCGACGTCAAGGAGAGCGTGCGCGCCGGTACCGGCATCGCCAAGCCCCTGGCCGATCACCCGATCTTCCCGGCCATGGTGGTCCAGATGATCTCCGTGGGCGAGGACACCGGGGCCCTGGACACCATGCTCCACAAGATCGCCGACTTCTACGACCAGGAGGTCACGGCGACCACCGAGCAGCTCATGGCCCTGATCGAGCCGATCATGATCGTGGTCCTCGGCGGCCTCGTGGGCGGCATGATCATCGCCCTGTACCTGCCGATCTTCTCCATCTTCGAGCTCATCAAGTAGCCGCCCGGGGCGCATGCCCGGAAATTGCCCCTCCGGACGGGGTCAGGTCGGGGATTTCCGGTCCGAAACCCCCCATGTCGGCGCCACACCGGCCCGAAGCCCCGAGGGGTACAGATTCAGGAGAACGCCATGCTCACTCGCATCAACGCCGCACGAGAGGACCGCGAGGCGGGATTCACCCTCATCGAGCTCCTCGTCGTCGTCGCCATCATCGCCATCCTCGCGGTGATCGCCATCCCCGTCTTCGGGGCCCTGCGCGACAACGCCGCCAACAGCGCCGCCGAGGCGGAGGTCAAGAACGCGGCCACGGCCCTCGAGGTCTACTACACGCAGAACAGTTCCTACCCGGCCGCCGCGACGGTGGGTGCCGACGCCGGCATCACCATCTCCGAGAACGTGGCCATGGACTACACGCTGGCCGGGGACGGTGCCTCCTACACCCTCGCAGGCTGCAACGTCGACACCCAGCAGAAGTTCACCTGGGACTCGGCGACCGGCAGCTTCACCGGCGATCCGGTCGAGGACGCCACCCTGTGCGTCGCGGCCAACGCCGGCGCCATCAGCTAGGACTGAACCACTCGTGCCCCGGGCGGGCCCCCTGGTGAGGGGGCCCGCCTCACGGGCAGACGGGTCCGGGAACGTGTGGGGCTCGTCATCCGTCTCACCCGGCGTTACTCTTGGCCCTACGGCCGGTCACCGGCCCTACTGCAAGGGAGCAGGACGTGAGTCCCATCGTGATCGACGAGTACGCCGGCTTCCGGCGTGAACTCGAGATCGGGATCTGCCTGGCCCCCTCCGCGGCCTCCTCGGTCGCCGCTGCCAAATCCCTCGCCGCCCTGCTCGACGCCGAGTCCGTGGTGCCCGTGCGGCTGGCGGGCCTGGGCCTGCAGGGGGGCCGCGTGCGGCTCACCCTGGCCGTCAACCTCGGCGCGGTCGACGACATCAAGGCGGCCGGCGACGCCTCCCGGGCGGCCATCCACCTGCTCCAGCGCATCGTCGACGACCTCGCCGCCTACGAGCCGGCGTTCACCCGCCTGCCCGATCCGGCGAGCGCCGAGGCCCAGCTCGCGGATCGGCTCATGGACACCCCCGGTGCCGTCCTGCCGATGATCGAGCGGCTCGCCCTGCTGGGCTAGGCCCGTGCCGCGCCCCCCGCACGACCCTGCGGATGCCATCGCGCCCGATGACGGGCGACTGGACGTCCAGCTGGGGGACGACGATCCCGCCGAGATCGACCTCTCCGACGACCTGATCCTCACCGCTCAAAACCGGGTCGGCCGACGCGTGCCCGCGCTCGAGGTCGACGGCCTGACCGAGACCGAGATCCTGGCCCTCGCTCCCGCCATGGTGTGCGATCGGGTGCACTGGGACACCGTCGAGGATTTCGACGCGCGCACCCTCCTGCCCGCCCTGCACGCCGCAGGGTTCGAGGCGTGGAGTCGGCAGTGGAGCGACGGCCAGCACCGCGTGTGGGTGCCCTCGGGCCGCGGCTACGAGGCCCGTGAACTGATCAAGGAGTGGTCGACGGAGCATGAGGTCGAGGCGGTGAATGCCCGGGTCGAGACCTCCGTCCCCTTCCGCGACCTGGACCGCATCCCGGGCGCGCTGCTGGCCGACCTCATCGCGGCGGCAGTCGACTGGCTGTACCCGCGCATGGTGGCCGTGCGTCGCCGTCTCGTCGCGGACCTCGAGCTCATCGATGACGAGGACGTCCGCTCCATGATGTTCCTGTTCGTCTCCGACCACCTCGATCGCTTCGACGCTGACCGCACCGGTCGCAATGGCACCCTGACGCTGCTGGCGTTCCTGATCGGCAAGCTGCGCACATGGCCCGCTGATCTCGCGCGAAGCGCCTACGGCCGGGGTGTCGTCGCGGATCGCCTCTCCATCGCCAAGGCGGGCGAGGCCATCGCGGCACGTGAGCAGCGCGCGGCCACCGAGGCGGAGCTTGCTGACGCGCTCGGCATCAGCGTCACCGACCTCCGCCAGCGTGAGCAGGCCATCACGACGCTGTCGAGCATGCGCAACTACGCATCGTGGGACGACGACGGCGACGACACCGTCATCACGGTCCAGGTCGCGGACGACGTCGACGTCGAGGCCCAGGCTGCCGAACACGATCGCAATGCCCGGCTGACCCGCGCGATCATGACGGCCGTCAACGATCCTGACTCCACCGGCCGTCGGGCCCAGGATCCCCTCGCACTCGCCGCCGTCTACCTGTCGTTCTGGGAGGATCTGAGTCGGCCCGACGTGGCGCGCGAACTCGACGTGCTGCCGAAGACCGCGGCGGCCGCGATCGCGCGGGTGCTGGACGGTGTCGCCGACGCCGGACTGGAGTGATATGCCGGACTGGAGCATGTCGCCCGACGTGAGTGCGGGCCGCACGTGAGCGCGGGGCTGGCGGAGCCGATCCCGTGGGTCTACACCGACACCCCGGGCATGCTGCTGTGGTCCTGGGTCACTGACCACTTCTCCGTGCGCATCCGCGGCGCCGAGGTCGACGAGCCGGGCATCGACCGGCGGCTGGTGCGCAGCTATGCATGGGAGGTCGGTGACCTCATGCGCCCGCACCAGGGCATGCCACGACTGCTCGTCGAGGGCACGAGCCCGAGCTTCGACGAGGCCGAGATGCACGTCCGCGAGCACGTCGCCAAGCTCTACGACCCGCGTCTGGGGTACCGACGGTTCGCCGGGCCACTGGCTTTCACGTTCACGCTGTCGACCGGCGAACGGGTGGACGTCGGCGAGTTCATCGGCACGTCGTGTGCCGTGTCGGTCCTGCTGCCCGACGGGTCCGAGCGGACGATCACCGGTGATCTCGACGTGGCCGGCTACCTGTGGACACTGATGAACGCCGACGAGATCATCGAGATCCGACCCGAGCACGTCACGCGGATCACCAATCGCTCCGAGGTCGTCGAGCGCGCGGTCGAGATCACGCGCAATGCGAGCTACTCGGGCTTCGGGCGCATGTACGACGAGGATCCGCGTCCGGGATGCACCGGCCGGCCGGGATTCGCGACGGGCACGGTCGACCATGCCGGTGCGCCCCGCTGTCCGATCCATGAGACCGGCCTGCCCGATCACCTGCTCGCGTAAGGGAGCTCCCGATATGTCGCTGTTTCGTCGCAGGTCCACCGGGCCGCATAACCAGGCCGGTGGGGTCGACACCCATGTGGTGCGCGAGTTGGAGCAGCTCCAGGAGGCGTCCTTCACCGGTTGCCTCGAAGTCGTGGACCGGTCCACCGGTGGGTGCGCCCGGGTGTTCACGTTCCGTGGCGCGCCGTACGCGGTCGCCCTCGACGGATACGTGCCCGACATCGCCGCCCGACTCGTCACATTCGGTCGTGTCGACGCCGACGCGGCGGCGGGGCTGCCGCCGGGCCCGGACGCAGGTCGTGAGGCCGTGCGGCAGGGCTGGATCGACGCCGAGGAGCTGGGCGACCTGCATCGGGAGATCGTCATCGCCTCGATCGGGGCAATCGCCCGCTGCGCTCATCCGCGCGTCTCCCGAGTCGCCGATGCGGTGACCGACTCCTACTGCACGCTCCCGCTGCCCGTGGGCGCTCTGGTGGACTCGCTGCCGGCGCGGTTCGAGCGCCTGCACCGCACATGGTCCGGCATCGCGGGCTCGGGCCAGCCGTCGGCGACCTGCCTGGTCGCGACCGGCGCCCCGCTGCCCGACGTGCTGGAGTCGCCCGAGGTCCGGGGGCTTCTGGGCGCGCTGGCGCCCGGGATCACCGCTGACGCGGCAGCCCGGCGGGTGGGCTTCACGCGCGCGGAGGCCGTGCACGTGCTCGGCCTGCTGGCTGCGGCCGGCGCCGCCCGCGTCGCCGGTCCGTCGGGGCAGTCGGCGCCCGCCGACCGACTGGAGGTCCCAGAGCAGTTCGGCGAGCGCGCGATCGTGTCGGCGGCTGGCGCCGCGAGGTGACCGGGCCGGCGCTCGTGCTGCTGATGCTGGTGCTCGCCGGTGTCGGCCTGCTCGTGGGCTCGTTCCTCAATGTCGTCATCCACCGGGTGCCGGACGGGCAGAGCGTCGTGCGCCCGCGCTCGAGGTGCCCGCAGTGCTCGACCCCGATCGCGGCGCGCGACAACGTGCCGGTGGTCTCGTGGCTGGTCCTGCGCGGACGCTGCCGATCGTGCGCGGCGCGCATCGCGATCCGATACCCCCTGGTCGAACTGGCGACCATGCTCGTCTGGCTGGTGATGGGGGCGTGGGCGCTGGCGACCGGGCAGCTCGCGCTGCTGCCTCTGCTGCTCGTGCTGGGCTCTGCCGGCGTGGCGCTCGTCGTGATCGACCTCGACCACCATCGACTCCCCAATGCGATCGTCCTGCCGCTGTACCCCGTCACCCTGATCGGGCTGGCCCTCGCCGGCCTCCTGTCGGGCGAGTGGCCGATCGTGCCCGCGTTGATCGGCGCGCTTGCCTGGCTGCTCGTCGTCGGGCTGCCCTGGCTGGTCTCGGGCGGCCGCGGCATGGGCATGGGCGACGTCAAGCTCGCCCCCGTGCTGGGGGCCACCCTCGGCTGGGTCGCGCTCGCCTCGGCGATCGTCGGCCTGCTCGCCGGCTTCATCCTCGGGGCCATCGTCGGCATCGCCCTCATGGCCATCGGCCGTGCCGGGCGCCGCACGGCCCTCGCGTTCGGGCCCTTCCTGCTGATCGGCGCCCTGATCGGCCTGCTGGCCGGGCAGCCGCTGGCCTCGGCCTACCAGTCGTGGCTGGCCGGGTGAGGGCGGTGGTCATCCGGGTGCAGCGTGGGGCGCGTGGTCCGATACTCACTCCAGGCGCCTGTGCGCAGCGGACGGCACCGGTGAAGGCGAGGTGAGGTGACATGCAGGGCTGGATCGAGGTTGTCGACGGCCGCGGGGAGACCCTGCTGCGCCGCGGTACCGGCGTCCTCACCGCCGTGGTGCCCATCGGCGACCCGGCGGACGGCCGGCATCGGGCCGAGATCCTGTGCGACGCCGGGCCGGGCCGTCCTCGCGCCATCCGGATCACCGTGCACCCGACCGTCCTGGCGACGGCACCGGCCTTCGAGGTCGCCCGGCACGCCGAGCGCGAGGGACTGGCCGTGGAGTGGACCATCCGCTGGACCCGGCACGACTGGGTGCCCGTTGACCTGCCGGTCACCGCGCTCGACCTCGCGACCGACACCGCGGCCGTGCTGGAGGAGCTGGCGGTGGTGGGGGTGCCGGCGGCACAGGAGGCGTGGAGCGCCGCGCTGTGGCAGGACGCCGGGTGGGACGGCGGCCCCGGCACCGAGGGTCCCGCGTGAGCGGCGAGGAGCGCGAGCAGCCCCGCACGGTCTTCCGGGCCCCGGACCAGGAGGAGATCATCGCGCGCATCGAGTCCATCGAGGACGACGAGGCCCGCAGCACCTTCTTCGACGATCGGCTGGCCGCCGACACTGGCCCTGCGCACCGCACCTTCGAGGCCGGCCTGACCGCCTTCACGGGTGTCGCCCCCGATGTCGCACGGTCGGCCGCAGGCACGACCGTCGAGCCGGCCCGGGAGGCGTCCGCCGAGCCGGCCCGGGAGGCGTCCGCCGCGGCCACCGCAGCCGGCCCGCGCGCGGACTGGCAGGCGGACCCCTCGTCCCGGGCGGCGTTCATCCTGCGCGGACCGGCGGGCGTGGATCGCTCGCTGGGTCAGCCGTGACCGGTCGGTCCGGACGCTAGAGTCGTCGCAGCGGTGCGCCCGCCCCACGGGCACGCACCCCGGAGCGAAGGGGACGGGGCGATGGACTCCTCGACACCCGCCGCGCCCGGAGTGATCGTTGTCGCCGAGCCCACCCTTCACCGACTGCTGCAGGACAGCGGCGTGCCTTGGCATGTGCAACCCCGCCAGTCCGGGGTCTCCGCGATGTGGGACTCGCTCTCCGGCGGACACCTGGACAGCCGCTCGCGCGTGCTGGTCTTCTCCGATTCGCAGGCCGCCGACACCCCGGCAGATCGGGCGGAGCGCACCCAGGTGGCGCGAGCCGTGGTGGCGATGGCTCATGCGGGCGCCCACGTGTTCATCGCCGAGTGGCGACCGGAGCTGTGGGACGGCCTGGCGGAGGACATCGCCGAGGCCGCGCGCGCGCAGGGCGTCGACCCGCAGTCGCTGACCTACCACCGCCTGGCCCCCGACCGCGGCGGTCGGGCGGTGCTGGAGACCATGCGACCGGTGCTGTCCGGCCTCGTCGCGTTCCCCGAGCAGTTCGGGCCCGAGGTCGACGAGATCCTGTCCGCCGCCCCCGGGCGCCGCACCGAACCCGTGCCCGGCGGACCCCTGCCCACCTCGGAGGTCCTCCCCGTCGAGGGATCGACGTCCGCTGCCGAGCCCGTGGTGCCGCCGGCGCCGCGGACGCCGAGCCTTCCCCCGATCGGCGTCGCCGCAGAGATCGCGGCACCGGCGGGGGAGTACCCGCCGAATGCCAGCATGGAACTGCTGTCGCTGCCCAAGCGCCCCGGCCAGGTCACGATCACCGTGACGTCGAGCAAGGGCGGCTCGGGCAAGTCGACCGCGTCCGTCCTGCTGGCCGGGACCATCGCGCTTGCATCGGCGCAGGCCGGCAGGCCGCTCAGCGTCTGCCTGATCGACCTCGACACGCGCGATGGCCAGGTCGCCTCGCTCATCGGCACCTTCATGCCCACTGCGCTCAACATTCGCGTGCAGCCGGTCTGGGACGAGGAGCGCATCCGGCGCAACCTCGTGCGCGCCGAGGGCCTGGGGATCGACACCCTGCTCGCCCCGATCCGGCCGCGCACCGCCGACACCGTCGGCCCGGAGTTCTACCGCGCGATCGTGCGCAGCCTGCAGCGCATGTACGACGTCGTCATCATGGACACCAGCGTGCAGTACCTCGGCCCGCTCATCGCCGATGTCGCGCTGGTGGAGTCCGACGAGATCCTGTTCGTCACCACGCTCGCCTCGACCGCTATCCAGGGCATGGCCCGCGCCCTGCGTGAGATGACTGCGCCCGTCGACGAGTCCGGCCTCGGCATCCCGCGCGAGAAGATCGGCATCATCGTCAACCAGTCGCTCGCCAACGTCGGCATGGAGCGCGACCAGGTGCTCGCCGCCGGGCTCGGCGTGCCCGTGGTCGGCGCGATCCCGCTCGCGACGAAGGACGTGCTCACCGCGACCAACCTGAATCGCATGCACGACCTGCTCGAGCACCCTGTCATCGGCCCGGCCTACAACGAGCTCGCGCGCGCGTGCCTGCCCGGTCACGTGCTCGCGCCCTGGCAGGGGCGTGAGGCGCCCGCCGAGGCCGCGCCGGCAGCCCCGGTGGCCGAGGAGCAGGAGCCGGGCGATCAGCGCCGCCGGGGCCTGTTCCGCCGCTGACGCGTACGCTGGCAGCGCTGTCGACTAGCAGTGCCGTCGACAAGCAGCGCTGTCGAGAAGGGGTGCGCCATGTCCGACCTGCCTGAGGATCTCTCGGCGCTCGGCTATGCCGCATTCGCGCTGGAGCAGCCGCTGACCCTCGACGAGATCCGTGCCGGAGCCGCCACGCGGTCGTTCCCCGCGCTGGCGACCCAGACCCCCGACTGGTTCGCCGCTGCGGCCCTCGGCTCCGACCTGCTGGCCATGGCCCCGGAGCTGCGCGAGGTCCCGGCGGACGAGTCCGCGCGCGAGCGCGACCTGATCGGCGTCTACGCGCCGGAGATGGCGGCTCTGGAGGAACTTGACGACGACGATGCGCACGATGCCGCGCTGGCACCCCCACCTGTCACCCGGCCGGACCAGCGCGCGTCCGCGAGCATCAGCCTGCTGCAGGAGCTGTCCGACCTCGACGACTAGCTGGCAGACTCCTCCGCCAGCACGGCGGTGACGTCGATGCCGCCGGCGCCGTCGAGGATCGCGAGGTCGGCGATGCGGCCCGCGGCACGGATGTCCGCGGCCGCGAGCGCGATGCGCACCGCCTGCTCGGGCGGTGCAGTGATCGTCGCGGAGGAGATGTCTGCGCGCATCGATGCCTTCGCGTCGGACTTGACCCTGCGCACGAGGGTGAGCACCGCGGCGACGTCGTCGACGAGTGCGGCATCGGCATCACCGGCGAGGGCGGCGACCGCGTCGGCATCCGGCCACGCTGCGCGATGGATCGATCCCTCCTGCCACCACGACCACACCTCCTCGGTGGTGAACGGCAGGAAGGGTGCGAACAGCCGCAGTTGCACGCTCAGTGCCGTGGCCAGCGTTGCCTTGGCGGATGCCGCCGCGGCGTCGCCCTGCGCTCCGTAGGCGCGCTCCTTGACGAGCTCGACGTAGTCGTCGGTGAAGTTCCAGAAGAACGTCTCCGCGAGCTCGAGGGCCTTCGCGTAGTTGTAGTCCTCGAACGCCGCGGTGCACTGGCGCACGGTGTCGGCCAGGCGGGCGAGCAGGGCCCGGTCGAGGGGCTCGGTGATCGCGGCGTCGTCCTCCTGCGCGTCCTGCATCAGGGTGAACTTGCTGGCATTGAGGATCTTGATCGCGAGCCGTCGGCCGATCTTCATCTGGCCGACGTCGAACGCGGTGTCGGTGCCGGGGCGGCCGGACGCCGCCCAGTAGCGCACAGCGTCGGAGGAGTACTCGTCGAGCAGCGCCATGGGCGTCACGACATTGCCCTTCGACTTGCTCATCTTCTTGCGGTCCGGGTCGAGGATCCAGCCGGAGATCGCAGCGTTGCTCCACGGCAGGCAGTCGTCCTCGAGGTGCGCGCGCACGACGGACGAGAACAGCCAGGTGCGGATGATCTCGTGGGCCTGCGGGCGCACGTCCATCGGGAACACCCGGCCCCACAGGTCGGGGTCGCGCTCCCAGCCGCCGGCGATCTGCGGGCTCAGCGAGCTGGTGGCCCAGGTGTCCATGACATCGGGATCACCGAGGAAGCCACCCGGGCGGCCGCGCTGGTCCTCGGAGTAGCCCGGAGGAGTGTCGCTGCTCGGGTCGATCGGCAGTGCGGCCTCGGCAGGGACGATAGGGGAGTCGTACACGGGGTTGCCGTCGGCGTCGAGCCGGTACCACAGCGGGATCGGCACGCCGAAGAACCGCTGGCGCGAGATCAGCCAGTCGCCGTTGAG
>JAFMFD010000113.1 GCA_017856385.1 Actinomycetota bacterium | reverse complement strand
GACCCGATCAGGATCGCCGCGATGTAGACAGCGAGGAAGCCGGACGTGTGCAGCAGGTCGGCGAGGCCGTAGGCACCGACCAGAAGCGCGAGAGCCGCGATCGGGTAGAGGCCAACTGCGGGGAGCGCCAGCCGTGGCAGCAGCCAGCGCCCGGAGAAGCCGACCACGACTCCGACCACTGCACCGCCGATGAGCTCGACGACGACGAGCAGTGGGACCTGCCACCACGAAGCCTCGGTGAAGGCACCGGTCGCCACCACCACGACGATGACGACGACAGGAGCGTCATTGAAGCCGGCCTCGGCCTCCAGCAGCGTGCGTACCCGGGTCGACAGCCGCAGTCGCCGCATGACGGAGAACACCGCGGCAGCATCGGTGGCGGCGAGCACCGCACCGAGGATGATCGCGCTCTGCACCGGCACGTCGAGCCACAGCACCAGCGGGATCGCGACGACCGCGATGCTGACCAGCACCCCCACAGAGGCGAGGGTGATGGCCGGCCACATCACCGGACGCAGGTCGTCCATCCGGGTCGTCAGCCCACCCTGGGCGAGGATGAGGATGAGGGCCGCGTAGCCGAGGACCGTCGCGAGCTCGGCGTTCGACATGTGCAGGCCCGGGAAGGTCGAGCCCAGGATCAGGCCCAAGAGCAGGTAGAGCAGCAGGCCCGGCACGCCGAGGCGTCCCGCGAGCCGGACTCCGATCACGGAGACCAGGACGATCAAGGCACCGACGAGTGACGCCGTGGCCAGCCCATCGAGCGTCACTGCTTCTCCCGCGGTGCTATCCGATCAGCGCATCCAAGCCGAGCGCCTGGTACACCTCGATGGTGGAGTGCGAGCGGTTCAGCGTGTAGAAGTGCAGACCGGGAGCGCCGGCCGCCAGCAGCTCGTCGCACAGCTGCGCCGCGACCTCGACGCCCAGGGCCAGCACGGCCTGGTCATCGTCCGCGAGGGCGGTGAACCGCTCGGCCAGCTCGTCGGGGAACACGGCGCCCGACAGGGCGGCGAACCGCTGGATCTGCGAGACGTTGGTGACGGGCATGATGCCCGGAACAATCGGCATGGTGCACCCGGCGGCCGTCGCCCGATCGACCATGCGGACGTAGTCCTCGACGCGGAAGAACAACTGGGTCACCGCGAAGCCCGCCCCGGCCTGCTGCTTCAGCGCAAGCACGCGAGCGTCCTGCTCCGGGCTCGTCGACTCCGGGTGGCCGTTCGGGAAAGCCGCCACCCCGATGCTGAACGAGCCCTCCCCGCGGATCAGCTGGACGAGGTCGAGGGCATGGTCCAGGCCGCCCGGGTGCGCATGCCACGGCGTGCCGGGGCCGGCGGGAGGATCACCGCGCAGCGCCAGGATCGTGCCGACCCCCTCACTGGCGTACTGTCGGACGACGTCCTGCAGCTCCTCGCGCGCAGCACCGACGCAGGTCAGGTGCGCCACAGGGGTGAGCGACGTGTCACGAGCAATCTCGCCGGTGAGCCGGACGGTGCGGTCCTGCGTCGAGCCGCCCGCGCCGTACGTCACCGAGACGAAGGTGGGATTGAGGACCTCGATCTCGCGCACCGTCTGCCAGAGCGCTTCCTCACCGGCGGGGGTCTTGGGCGGGAAGAGCTCGAAGGAGAACGACCGGCGTCCCGACGCGAGCACCTCACCGAGATCCAGCGCCGCGTCCATGACCCGATCCTATGCAACGGCAGCCCCGAACCCGCTGCAGGCCGACGTCGCGCGTCGGCCAGCGAGGCGCCCACCGCCCGCTGCCCGTATCCTCGCTGGGTGACCTCTGCTTCCGCCGTCCTCGACACGGCGGACCTTCGTGCCAGGGTGCAGCAGGTCGTCGACACAACCATCGCCCGCCAGTCCACGCTGCTCACCGGGGTGAGCCCGGACCTCGCGCCGCTCGTCGCCGCCCTAGCCGCCCTGCTCGCCGGCGGCAAGCGTCTGCGCCCCGCGTTCGCCTACTGGGGATGGCGCGGCGCCCACGGCGATCCCGCACTCGACGACCAGGCGCTCACGGCCGCGGCGGGGCTGGAGTTCCTTCAGGCGTGCGCACTCATCCACGACGACGTGATGGATGGCTCGGACACGCGACGCGGCCTGCCCGCCGCGCACCGCAGATTCGCCGGCGTGCACCGCGACCAGCAGTGGCTGGGCTCCCCGGAGTCCTTCGGCGTCGGTGCCGCGATCCTGCTCGGCGACCTGTGCCTGTCGTGGGCTGACGAGGTGGTCTTCGGCACGGCCTTCCCGCGGGATCGGCTCGACGACGCCAAGCACGTGTACGACGAGATGCGCACCGAGCTCATGGCCGGGCAGTACCTCGACCTGCTCGAGCAGGCCCGGGGCGGGGGCTCCGTCGAGCGGGCCCTGACGGTTGTGCGGTACAAGTCCGCGAAGTACACCATCGAGCGACCCCTGCACCTCGGCGCAGCGCTCGCGGGGGCAACCGAGGGCGTTCGGGCCGCCTACAGCGGTTATGGACTGCCGCTCGGCGAGGCGTTCCAGCTGCGCGACGACATCCTGGGGGTGTTCGGTGACCCGGCAGAGACGGGCAAGCCCGCCGGCGACGACCTGCGGGAGGGGAAGCGCACGGTGCTGATCGCCACGGCCGTGGAGCGCAGCTCGCCGGAGCAGGCGTCGGTCATGCGCCGACACCTCGGTGATCCCGGGCTCGATGCCGACGGTGTCGCCGAGCTGCGGGCCATCATCAGCGACACCGGTGCACTTGCCCACACGGAGGGCATGATCCAGCGACTTCTGGAGTCGTCGCTCGCCGCGCTCGACGCGGCCGACCTCGACCCGACCGCCCATGACGTGCTGCGTGGGCTCGCCTTCGCCGCGACAAGGAGAGCCTTCTGATGCGCACCGTGAGCGGACCGACCAGCGACGTGGTCGTGGTGGGGGCGGGCCTGGCCGGGCTCTCGGCGGCGATGCGCCTGGCCGGCGCCGGTCGCAATGTCACCGTGGTCGAGCGCGAGACCATCCCCGGCGGGCGCGCCGGACGCCTCGATGTGACCGTTCCCGACGGCACCTACCGGTTCGACACCGGCCCGACCGTGCTCACCATGCCGGACCTCATCGCCGACGCCTTCGACTGCCTCGGTGAGAACATGGATGACTGGCTGGACCTGCAGCCGATCGATCCGCTGTATCGCTCGTTCTTCCCGGACGGGTCCGTCCTGGACGTGCACGCCGACGTCGAGGAGATGGCGGACGAGATCGAGCGGGTCATCGGGCCGGACGAGGCTGCCGGGTACCGCCGCTATGTCGATTTCGTGTCGAAGCTGTACCGCTACGAGATGAACGACTTCATCGACCGCAACATCGACTCCCCGTTCGACCTGGTCACCCCCGACCTCGCACGCCTGGTCGCCATCGGCGGCTTCCGTCGCCTCACCCCGAAGGTGCGCCAGTACCTGCGCGATCCACGCACGGAGCGCATCTACTCCTTCCAGGCGATGTACGCCGGGGTCTCGCCGCAGGACGCGCTCGCGATCTACGCCGTGATCGCCTACATGGACTCCGTCGCCGGGGTGTTCTTCCCCAAGGGAGGCATGCACGCCGTGCCCGCGGCGATGGCGGCCGCGGCCGAGAAGCACGGCGTCACCTTCCGCTACGGCACCGAGGTCTCCCGCGTCGAGACATCGGGCGACCGGGCGACCGCGGTGATCACCACCGAAGGGGAGCGGATCCAGGCCGACGTGGTCGTGCTGAATCCCGACCTGCCGGTCGCCCACCGCGACCTGCTCGGTCAGGAGCCCTGGCATGTGCGTCGGCTGGAGTACTCGCCCTCGTGCTTCCTGCTGCTCGCAGGATCCTCCGCGACCTACACCAAGATCGCGCACCACAACATCCACTTCGGGCGCTCGTGGTCAGGGGTCTTCGACGAGCTGATCGACCAGCGGCGGCTGATGAGCGACCCGAGCCTGCTCGTCACAAACCCCTCGCACTCCGATCCGGACCTCGCGCCGCCGGGCAAGCAGGTCTACTACGTGCTGTTCCCGACGCCCAACCTCGACGCCGACATCGACTGGCGCACTGTCGGCCCCCGATACCGCGACGAGGTCGTGCGCACGCTCGAGGAGCGCGGGTACGTCGGGTTCGGCGATGCGATCGAGGTCGAGGACGTCACGACTCCCCTCGACTGGGAGGCTCGGGGCATGGAGCGTGGGGCCCCCTTCGCCTCCGCACACTCATTCCTGCAGACGGGCCCCTTCCGGCCCCGGAACATGTGGGGCCAGAACGTCGTCTTCACCGGCTCCGGCACCCAGCCGGGCGTCGGCGTGCCCATGGTCCTCATCTCCGGTCGACTTGCCGCCGAGCGCATCACCGGAAAGGACACGACGTACCGCTCCCGGGCCGCACGCTGGTGAGCGTCGACACGGTCGCGCCCGTGCGGATCGGCCGCCTGCACACCCGGGAGCTGGACGCGGCAGGCATCGCCGATCCGCACCTGCGCGAGTCCTACGAGAGGTGCCGGCGGCTGAATGCCGAGCATGGCAAGACGTACTACCTTGCGACGCTTCTGCTGCCCCCGGGCAAGCGCCCGTACGTCCACGCCCTGTACGGCTTCGCGCGCTACGCCGACGAGATCGTCGACGACCTCTCGTCGACCCTGACGGAAGCCCAGAAGGCCCAGTGGCTCGGCGCCTGGGGCCAGCGGTTCCTCGACGACATCGATCGCGGATGGTCAGACGACCCGGTCTGTCGCGCCGTCGTCGACACCGTCCAGCGCTGGAGCATCCCGCGGGAGCACTTCACGGCCTTCCTGCACTCGATGACGATGGACCTCACCGTCACCGAGTACTCGACATACGACGACCTGCACGAGTACGTGTACGGATCGGCCGCCGTCATCGGCCTGCAGATGGTGCCGATCCTGGAGCCCTCGTCCCCCGAGGCCTACGACCGCGCGATGGACCTCGGCATCGCCTTCCAGCTGGCGAACTTCATCCGCGACGTGGGCGAGGACCTCGACCGCGGGCGCGTGTACCTGCCACTGACCGAGCTCGCCGAGTTCGGCGTGACACGCGCAGACCTCGAGCGTCGCGTGGCAACCCCCGCCATCAAGGCTGCACTCGCCGACCAGGTTGCTCGGGTACGGATGCTGGAGGAGAGGTCGCGGCCGGGCATCGCCATGCTGGCACCCGACTCGCGCGACTGCATCGACGCCGCACGCGTCCTGTACTGCGGCATCGTCGACGAGGTGGAGCGCCAGGACTTCGACGTCTTCGCAAAGCGCGCGAGGGTGCCGATGCGGCGCAGGCTGGGAGTGGCGGGTCCGGCGTGGGTGCGGGCGGTGCGTGCGCGAAGCGTGCGGA
>JAFMFD010000112.1 GCA_017856385.1 Actinomycetota bacterium | reverse complement strand
GAACGATCACGGTCACGTCATGCGGTCCGGGGCGGGGGGCAGCACGGGGATGCAGCCAACCCCGGTCGACGAAGGCGTCGACCAGAGCCGCCTCGCCAGCCGTCGGCGCGTACCCGGCAGCACCCGCGTCATGGGCTCTGCGGGCGAGACCGGCAGCCGCACCGCTGAGTCGCGAGAGCCGCCACGGCGAGCCGCCGGCGACAAGCGCCCCCGACTCCCACACCCGCGTGTGCTGATCCCAGGCGAAGGACGCGGTGCCGGACACGTTGGCATCCTCGCACCACGCACCCACGATCACCTCAGTGCCGGTCGTGGCACGATGGGCCGCCCAGAGTCCGTACTCACGATCCCTTCGGAGCGCCCGATGAGCAACCGAGCCCTCAGCCGCCGCCTCGTGACGGTGTCCGCCGTCGTCCTCGCCACGCTGGTCATCCCGTCCGGGCTTGCGCAGGCCGCGCCATCGCCGATCGAGCCCGCCCGGACCATCGTGCTGGAGGGCAGCCCCGCGCAGGGACTTCTCTCTCCTGACGGCTCACGCCTCTACGTCCCGATGGACCGGGTGTCGGCGGAAGGCCAGCAGCTCGACGGCAGGCTCACGGTCATCGATACCGGGACGGACACGGTCGTGGCGAGCATTCCCGTCGGCCGGATGCCCCGCTTCGCCTCCCTCACCCCGGACGGCACCCGCGCGTATGTCCCGAGCTACATGAACGGGGACATCTCCGTCGTCGACCTGGCCTCCCAGAGCGTGGTGACCACGATCCCCACAGGAGGAACGCCGTCGTACGCGGTCATCAACCCCGCAGGAACCAAGGTCTACGTCCCCGGCATCACCACCGACGTGGTCTTCGTGATCGACACCGCCACCAACACCGTGACCAAGGCCATCACCGCCGGGCCGCATCCGCAGGCGATCGTCTTCTCGCCGGACGGGTCGCGGGCCTACGTGACCGCGCGCGACGCGAACGCCGTGCAGGTGATCGACACGGCGACAGAGTCGGTCCTCGCCACCATTGCGGTGGGCAAGCGCCCCATCCGCCCCGCGCTGAACCCGTCGGGCACGCGACTGTACGTGCCCAACTACGAGGGGGACTCGGTCAGCGTCATCAACACCGGCACACTGCAGGTCGTCCAGACCATCAAGGTCGGCAAGGGGCCGATCCCGCCGGTCATCAATGCCAAGGGCACGCGGATGTGGGTCGGCAATGAGTCGGACGGGACCGTCACGGAGGTGAACCTGAAGGCTCGCGCGGGGGCGAATCCCGTGGTCCGGACGATCAAGGTCGGCAAGCGCCCCTCCTTCGCCCTCCTCAACGCCCGGGGCGACACCCTGTACGTCACCAATCAGGGTTCGAGCTCGCTCTCCGGCATCTGCACAGCGACGGGGAAGGTCACGAAGAAGTTCACCACCGGTGATGGCCCACGCCAGATCGTGGGCGGTCCCGCGCTGTACTCCATCGATCAGACGGGCAACCGGATCTCCGTCTTCACAGCCGCGCGGCTGGGTTCCGGCGCCTGCTCCTGAGGCAGGGCGCTCCGGGCTGACGGGCGAGCACCACGACCGGGACCTTCAGGCCACAATGACACTCGGCCGGGCCCCAGCCCGCGCCATCAGGACAAGGGGAGCGCATGGCACACGTCGCCTTCATCGGGCTCGGGGTCATGGGCGGGCCGATGGCCCGTCATCTGGCCGCAGCCGGTCACTCGGTGACGGTCTTCAACCGCACGCAGGAGCGGGCGCAGGCGTGGGTGGACGCCAACGGCCAACGGTCGGCCGCGACCCCGGCGCTGGCCGCCGAGGGTGCCGAATTCGTCTTTGTCTGCGTGGGAGCCGACGACGACGTGCGATCCGTCGTGCGGGGCGAGACCGGCGCGCTCGCCGGCATGCGCGAGGGCTCGATCCTCGTCGACCACACCACCGCTTCAGCGACGCTGGCCCAGGAACTGGACGCGATCTGCCGCGACCACCGGGTCGGCTTCATCGACGCTCCGGTGTCGGGTGGGCAGGCCGGGGCGGAGAAGGGCGCGCTCACGGTCATGTGCGGCTCCGCGAGCGAGGACGTCTTCCTCAGGGCTCGCGACGTCATGACGGCCTACGCACGCGCCTGCGAGCTGATGGGCGGACCGGGGGCTGGGCAGCTCGCGAAGATGTCGAACCAGATCGCCATCGCGGGGATCCTGCAGGGCCTCGCCGAGGCGATCAACTTCGCCGAGCACGCCGGGCTCGACGTTGACCAGCTCGTCAGCGTCATCAGCAAGGGTGCAGCGCAGAGCTGGCAGATGGAGAACCGTGCCTCGACCATGGCTCGACGCGAGTTCGACTTCGGCTTCGCGGTCGAGTGGATGCGCAAGGACCTCGGCATCGCCCTTGCAGAGGCCGGCCGCAACGGGGCACGCGTGCCTCTCACGGCCCTCGTCGACCAGTTCTATGCGCAGGTCGTTGATCGCGGCGGTCGGCGCTGGGACACGAGCAGCCTGATCAACCTGCTGCAGCAGCCCTGACACTCGCAGCAGCGCTGCTTGAAGACGGCGGGATCACACCAGGTCGGGGTCGTGCCTGCGCACCACCAGCAAGCACCACGAGGAAAGGCCCAGCCCTCCACACCGCAAAAGCCAAGAATGGGCAAACTGCCTCCGCAGGCGGAAGTTGTTTAGCCCCTCAGGGCGGCTGCCAGAAGTGGCGCCTGTCCAATCGCGTAGGACCAGATCAGGTCCGGGTCAGTACGGTGATAGTGATGCGCCAGCACGATTCGGAGGCGCGAGATGCTCCGCCAATCAACGTCCGGGTGAGCGGTGACTGCATCGTCGCTGATGTTGCTGGCGGCTTCGCCCATGATCTCGAGAAGTCGTTCAGCAGCACGGAGCAGCACGGAGCAGCACCTGAGGCGCCATGTTGCCAGTGTCCCGCATGGCAACGACGACGTTGAGCTCATCGCAGGCGTCAAGGATGTCGGCGATGCGCTGATCGTCACTTCTCGTCAGACGCGGACTGCCTCGCGGCGGATGTGCTCGTCTCGCTCTTTCAGTCCGCCCGCGGACACGACATCCACATCGCAGCCCAACAACTTGCCCAGTTCGTCCTGTAACGCCATGAGGTCCAGGAGCGAAGCGCCCTGTTCGAATTCCACCAGGAAGTCGACATCGCTGCCCGGGCCATCGTCACCACGAGCAACGGACCCGAAGACGGACACGGAAAGGGCACGATGACGAGCGGCGCTCTCATGGATAGCCGCTCGACGGCTCTCCACCTCGACCAGCCTCACTCCCATGAGGCCAAGGGTACGACCCGTCCACCGGATGTGGCTACGTTCCCCGATCGCTGAGCCCAGCGCGGCCGTGAGCGCCCTGAGGCTCCGAGCGTGCCGAAGTCCGCACGAGCAAGGACCAAAGAATGGGCGAATTGTGCGAAGTGGCACTTGGGGCCGTCGCTGTACACAGCGAAAACATGCTGCGCTGCCACAACTCTTCTGAGTGGGTCGCGTCGGACTCGAACCGACAACCTACGGATTAAAAGTCCGCAGCTCTGCCTATTGAGCTAGCGACCCGGGACTGGTGGAAATGTGGACCGAAATTCGGTCGGAAATTCACCAATCACCTCGGCAAGGCTACCGATGCGTCGTTGAAGGGCTGTGGCGCGGCTTCGTCAGGGGCGTGGATGCGGATGCGGACGGCGAAATGTAACGTCAGGTCGCGTTAGAGACGTGTTCGGGCACGCTGCCGCCCACGTCGTTCGAAGGCAGAGTGTCGTTAAGGATGCGGCTAAGCCGCGTTGGCGCCCGGTGGCGCGGCTGCGCGCCTCATCCGCTCAATGTTGCGGGCGTTCTGCAGGACAGTCAGGCAGGAGAGGTAGAAGGACTGCATGGCCATGCCACGTACTGGCGGGCGACGGCGTATGCGCTTCAGCTCGGCGTGCCAGGACTCCGTGGCGTTGCGCCGCCCGTACAACCGGGTGAACTGCTCAGTGCCTGTCGGGAAGAAGCGGCTGTACTCGCCGTGCTTGACGGCAGTCTCGTCCTCCGGGAAGAGCCGGTGGACGTGCTTGAAGTCCCCTTGGATGCAGGGAACGGCGTAATGGTGGTATGAGCGACTTGACCCGTCCTCGTTGGTTCGACGCATCCCCGTGACGACCTTCAAGGGCACAAGAACCTCAGCGCCTTCATCGTTGAGTTGGCGAGTGTGGGGAACGGAGCCCACCATGAGTAGAGGGTGTCCGCACTGCTTCCCGCCCTTAACGTCGTGAGTCATGGGCGGCAGTTCGGCGCTTTTCTCGGTGCGTCCTTCGGCGTGACGGCCACCTTTGCTTCGCTTTGGGTTGGCCTTTGCGTGTGGGTAGTTGACGACCGCGAAGTGTCTCTAAGTACGCCACATAGCGGCACTTCGCGGAAACAAGACGGGGAGGGGGGAGGGAGTTGACGGGGCTGTCAAGTTGACAGTAGTGTCAATTCCATGGCCCCGGTGCTGCGGTCCCGGCTCGACGCCGCCGTGACGGCGGCGAATCGGGCGGCCATGCTCGATGCCGTCACGGAGATCGACGTCCTGCTCGCCAAGGTCGTCGCCGGAGGCGGCAGCAGCGACGCGGAGAAGAACGCCAAGACGGTCGCGCGCCACCGCGGCCGCGGCAAGCTCCTGCCACGCGAACGCATCAACCTCCTCCTGGACCGCGGATCACCCTTCCTCGAGCTCTCCCCGCTGGCCGGATGGGGCACCGACGATCCGCTGGGCGGCGGCGTGGTCACCGGGATCGGCCGCGTGCACGGGACGGAGGTGATGGTCGTCGCCAACGACCCGACGGTGAAGGGCGGATCGCAGGGACCGACGTCGGTCGCCAAGGGACTGCGTGCGATGGAGATCGCGAAGGTCAATCGCCTGCCGCTCGTGAGCCTGACCGAGTCGGGCGGCGCCGACCTGCCGAAGCAGGCCGAGATCTTCGTCCCCGGCGGTGCGAGCTTCAAGAACCTCACGCAGCTCTCGGCCGCGGGCATCCCCACCGTGACCCTCGTCTTCGGTTCGAGCACTGCAGGCGGCGCCTACGTGCCCGGGATGAGCGACTACGTCGTCCTGCAGAAGGATGCCGCCCGCGTCTACCTGGGCGGGCCGCCCCTGGTGAAGATGGCGATCGACGAGGATGCCGACGAGGAGGAGCTCGGCGGCGCTGAGATGCACGCGCGTACCTCGGGCCTCGCCGACTACCTCGCCCTCGATGAGCCCGACGCCCTGCGGATCGGCCGCCAGATCGTCGAGCACCTGCGCTGGCGCAAGGCTGGGCCCGGACCGGACCGCGCACCCGTCGCTCCGGCGTACGACCCAGATGAACTGCTCGGCATTCCAAGCGCCGACGGGCGCCAGCCGTTCGAAGCGCGCGAAGTGCTCGCCCGCATCCTCGACGGCAGCGAGTTCGAGGAGTTCAAGC
>JAFMFD010000111.1 GCA_017856385.1 Actinomycetota bacterium | reverse complement strand
AGCGCGCCGCCCTGTCACGGCGGAGGTCGCCGGTTCGAGCCCGGTCGGGGTCGCCATTCACCGAAGGCCAGCGAGAGCTGGCCTTTCTGCTTCCTCCAGGCCTTCGAGGTCCCACAGGAGCAGGGGGCTACGAGCGCCTTGCCTGCCTCGCGGAGTTCACGATGAGCACGACGCACAGGATCGAGAGCGCGGACCCGAGCAGGCCGTTCACGTGCAGACCGGTGGCGATGGCGTCCTGCATGGACTGGCTGACCGTCACGCCCGAGGGCAGCGGCACCGCATACTGCGTCATGACATCGGGCGAGGTCGCCGACGCCATGATCTCGTTCATCTGATCGGCGGCCTCACTGCTTGTCAGCCCCTGCTCCTGGAAATCGGCATAGAGCCAGAGTCGACTCAGGCCGAAGACCGCGGCGTTCATCGCCACCACCGCAAGAGTCGCGCCGAGGGCAACGCTCGAGCCGCGATACGCGGCGACGAGACCGGAGTTCTCCTCGTTTCCGGTCGCCATGACACCACTGGTCACAGTGATCGATGCCGCCACCGTGAGCACGTTGTAGACCGCCACATACACGGCCGGCACCCAGAGCGGGGATCCCACGCTGATCAGCAGCGCCCCGAGCATCGCGACCGCCAGCACGCCGAACAGCCCGGCCGCCGTGCGGGTCACGCCGAACCGACGCATCAGGGGCCCTGCAATGAACCGAGTTCCAAGGATCGCGGCCGCCTGCGCCGGCACCATGATCAGCGCGGTCTGCAGCACCGAGAGTCCATACAGATACTGGAAGGCCAGCGTCATCAGGAAGACGGTGTTGAGCATCGGAATGATGATCACGACGGCGAGCAGGCCCCGAGCCCTGCGCACGCGCAGCGGCTGCAGCGAGAAGCTCGGCTCCCGGGTCCGACGGAGCACGACGCCGCACGCGATGGCGCTCAGCACCGCGGCCGCGGCGGCGATCAGGAAGGCCGGCGACGTGAGACCGCCATCGCCGACGCGTGAGAGGGCCTGGACGGCCAGCACCACCGTCAGGCCGGCGAGGATCGGAGTGCGGATCTCGCCCAGCGGCTTCACCGAGCGTGCGGGTGGCAGCAGCCTTCGGGCACCGATCAGCATCGCGATGCCGCAGACCACCCAGATCGCAGGCACCAGGCGCCACGAGTGGTCTCGCACGACAGCACCGGTGAGCACCGGGAACAGCATCCAGATGAACGGCGACACCATGCCGAAGGTGCCGAATGCCCTGGCACGAGCAGAGGGCTCCTCGAACCTGTCGGACAGCAGCCCGAAGACGACGATCTGAATCGCTGTCGCAGCGAGCCCGGCGAACAGCAGACCCAGCACGAGGAGGGCAAGGCCCGGCGTGATCATCACCAGAGCACTGCCGATGATGAAGAGCACGCTCATCCAGAGGACCACCGTGCGGTGGCCCCGACGATCGCCCAAGCGACCGGCCGCGAAGACGATTAGCAAGGACGCGATGGAGGGGATGGCCAGGGCGATGCTGGTCTGATCCTGCGTCAGGCCCAGATCCGACCGCATCGGCGTGAGGAGGTAATTCAGGGAGGCGGCGACGGTCAGGGACGCGCCCATGGCCAGGGAGAGACCGACGATCAGACGGCCCGATCCGGCGCTCTGGGTCTCGCTCATCGACCCCCGAGCCTAGCCGCAGGCCATCTGCCCCGACTCAGTTCCGAGGGGTCACCTCCGCTAGCATTGCGAAGCCCTAGGGCACGGCCAGGTAGCTCAGTTGGTACGAGCGTCCGACTGAAAATCGGAAGGTCGGCGGTTCGACCCCGCCCCTGGCCACCATGCGGGGTTAACCCCGGAAGCGGGCTGCCTCCGGCAGACTGAGCATCGACGCGCCGGTGCGTCGGGGCGCACATGCGCCGCTCAGCGGCCTTCAGCACCGCTATGGTTCGGCACCGGCAGTCCGCCGCTCACGTCGACAGACCCTGCAGAGAAGAGTGGCGATGACCAGGACTTCACGTCTGATTCGCGTGGTGGCGCCGGTGGCCCTCATCGCGGGCAGCCTCCTGGCGGCGCCCACCGCCCAGGCAGCCAGCACGCTCGATCAGGACGTCCCGGACTCAGGCTTGAGTACGACGGTGGACGCCTCCAAGACCCTCGCACAGGCATTCACGGCGGGCCTGACAGGGGCCTTGACCAGCATCGACATCGCTCTGCGGAAGTCCGGCTCGGGGGGCGACGTGACAGTCAGCATCTACGCAGTCAATGGCTCAGGGCAGCCGACCGGCACGGCCATGGCCTCGACAGTCGTGCCTCCGAGCGCCATCACGACCACCGGCATCTGGTCTGCCGGGGTGACCTTCGTGAACGTGGCGTTCACGTCAGCGCCGAGAGTGGTGGCGGGCACACAGTACGCGTACACGATCGAGGCCCCGAATGCGAACTCCGCTGGTACCCCTTCGAGTTACTACGTCGCCTACCTAGCTGCAGCCGCCTACGCCGGTGGCAATAGCTGGTTCTGCACTCCAGGTTCATGCACATGGTCGCCCCAAGGCACTGACCTGGGGTTCCGGACGTACGTGGACACGGGCGGCTCGCCTCGCGACCTGACCCTGTGGCAGAAGGCCTATGCGCGTGCGAGTGCGGCAGAGACCTGCGAATCGGGGTGGCACCCGAGCTGGATGCAGTGGCCGAACGATGGCCAGGGTGGTTTCGTCTGTGTGAAGAACACCTACGCGTACCACCCGGAACTTCCCTACATGGACTGACGACCCGGTCGTCGCGATCGCCTGCCGGTTCTCGAGGCCCCAGGAGAGCGCCCACGCGGCGTGCCGTACGTTCCGTCCCAGGCACCGATCCCCGTTGTCGACCCCACGACCATTGGAGTCCCTCATGAAGCGCTCGCCCATCACCGTCGGCATCGTGGCCATCGCCGCGGCGCTGCTCGCCGTCTCGTCGAACTCCCTGGCCGTCGCGGCGCCCGGGGCCGACAAGGCCAAGACCTCTACCGTTGTGTTCTACGCCGAGAATCGCGGCATTGCACGCGTCGACGACAACGCCAATGGCACGCTCGAGAACGGTGACATCGTCCTCCGCGAGCTGGCCCTGTCCTCGACCCGCGGGGGCGAAGTAATCGGCGTCGCCTACTCCCAGGCCGAGATCGTCGCCTACAACGCCCAGGCCAAGACCGACGTCCGAAGGGTGAACATCCAGACCCAACTGCCCGGCGGAGACCTCATCATCATGGGCGTGAGCAACCTGCCCGTGGGCGCGGTCGTCCAGCCCGGATGGCAGGAGACCTACGCGATCGTCGGCGGCACCGGCAAGTATGAGGGCGCGCGCGGCTCGGAGAAGCTCACGCTCCTCGAGGACGGCAGGACCTTCAAGGTGGTGCTCACGTTCGTCCGCTAGTCGCAATGCCAGACGGTGTCTCCCGTCTGGCCGATGACGATGCGGGCATCGTGACCAGGTCCTCACCCGTGAAGACCGGTAAGCCCGTCGTGAGGTGACCGGGAGGGCCGCGGCGTGCAACGGGGATGTGGCGCCGCGGTTCCCCGGGGTGTCATAGTGGGATCCGACCCACCCAGCGGCGCGCTCCCGGCCGCCTCACCAGGAGGTAGCCATGCGCAGAGCCCTCGTGATCGCCGCAACGTCATTCGCACTCCTGGCAGCCGGCTGCTCCTCGGACACCACGTCCACCGACACCCCAACGGCCGAGCCCGCGCCGGCGGCTGCGGAAGCCCCCACGGCCGAGCCCGCGCCGGTGGCTGCGGAAGCCCCCACCGCCGAGACGACCCAAGCTCCGTTACCCGGCATCAAGGGTGCCCCACGAAACGGTGGGGGGATCGTCTATCACCGCTCGGACTGCAGCTACGGCAACGTGCGGTTCTACGGCGTCGGTGGCGACGGTCCAGGCTCGATCTGCGGCGGCTGGCTGACGTTCCGGTGGCAGGCCGACATCGTCCACAGCTTCGACTGGAACTTCCGGCTCGAGGATCTGGACAACCTCCGTCAAGCCCACTTCGACTACACCATGGCGGTCAACAATGGCTCCGCCGCAGAGGCTCGGGACCGCGAACGGGCCTTCTTCGACGCCGTGAATGCCATCAACGGAGGCAGGGGCAACGCCTACACGGACCTGATCAACAACAACCTGCCCGGGCACACCATCGGGGACGGTCAGGCAACTCCAGGAAGACGGCGTTGACAGGCACCCTGCGCAGGGTTCTCGTGACTGCGGCAGCGTCCTTGGCACTGCTGGCCACTGGCTGCTCCTCGGACACCACGGCCACCGACACTCCAACGGCCGAGGCCCCTGCGGTCGCCCAAGGGCCTGCGACCGCCAGTGCCTCGGCCCCGGCCGTGAGCGGTATCAAGGGCGCCCCGCAGAACGGCGGGGGGATCGTCTACCACCGCTCAGACTGCGGGTACAGCAACGTCAGGTGGTATGGCGCCGGCGGCGATGGCCCCGGCTCAGCATGCGGCACCTGGGGCGTTCCGGCGTGGCAGCGCGACGTCATCCACAGCTTCGACTGGAACTTCAAGACCGAGGATCTGACCTTTGTCACCCTCAATACGTTCAACACGTACCAGAAATTCGCTCGATGGGGGCCGGTCAGCTCGGCCCGGTCGTGGGAACGGACCTTCTTCGAGCAGGTCAATCAGATCAACGGGGGCACGGGCAACTCCTTCACGGACCTGATCAACAACAACCTGCCAGGGCATGACATCGGAGACGGCAAGACCACTCCCGGTCGGTGGCGCTGACGGCACGGCTGCGGACTCCAACAGCCCCGAGACCTCTCGGCCTACCAGGGGCGTGGGAGCCTTGAGCCCTTCGTTGCCCTCTGGAAGAGGCAGACCTCCGACGCCTTGCCCTTGCCGATCGCGGGGAGCTGCTCGAGGCAGGTCGGGAAGGAGACGGAGCCGTCCTTGCCGATCGTGCCCTTCATGATGTTCGCGTTGCTGGCGTCGGCCAGCCCACCCTTGCCGTTGACGAGGAGGGAGGCCGTCATGCCTATCTGCGTCATCCCGGCCTTGACCCTCTTCTCGGCGGTCGCGCCGGCAGGGACGTAGCGGACCACGACGCTGTAGGCGTTGCTCGGATCGCTGTCGGCCGCCGTCACGACGAGGACGTAGCCAGGGCCACCGTTCTTCAGTGAAGAGGACGCCCACATTCCGGCCAGATCGGGGGCGGCCGAGGCTGCGGGCGCCACACCGAGCACGAGGGCACCGATGATGACTCCGGCGAGTGCGGTCAGGCGAGACCGAGTCCGAGTCATGACTGGCTCCATTCTGTAGTGGCCGATCGGTCGTGGCGGAGCGGCTACTCCTGCTCGGAGTCGCCCGCCGGTTCGCCCGCGGGCTCGTCTCCTGCCGGGTCATCGGGCCCCGGGTCGTCGGCCTCGGGCTGGTCGGCCTCGGGCTCTTCGGCTGCGGGATCAGCCGCGTCGTCCGGCCGCGCGGCGTCGGCAGGCCCCTGACCCGGCTCGTCACCCTCCGGACCAGCGTCGTCGTTCGCGCCGGAGTCCGGCTCGGTGGAATCGTCGGCGCCCTGGCCTACGCCCTCGTCGGCACCATCGTCCGCGCCCTCGTCCGCATCAGGGTCAGGGCCATCGTTCGCACCCTCGCTCGCATCGGCGTCCGAGCCATCGTCATTGCCGATGTCGACGGAGGGCAGCTCGTCGAGCGTCTCCTCCTCGGCGACCTCCTCGGTGACCGAGAACTCA
>JAFMFD010000110.1 GCA_017856385.1 Actinomycetota bacterium | reverse complement strand
CCGCCGCCGAGGGTGTACATCACGGTGTCGAGGTCCGGGCACACGCGCAGCCCGTGGATCCAGATGTCGTCGCCGGTGTTCCCGATGACGGTGACGTCGCCCTCCGGCGGTGTCCCGTCCGGGGAGCCCAGCGCCGAGAGCAGGCCGCGCAGGAATCGCGATCCGCCGATGCCGCCGGCCAGCACGGTGATGCGCACGCGGGCATCCTGTCAGAGCAGGGGCCGCCGGCCAGCAGGGGATCAGCGCCCGTCGCGGGGTCGCCGCTGCCCGATGAGAGGACGGTCAGGCCCGGTCAAAACATCATAAAACAGACACGCTGAACGGTATTTGTCCGTCCAGCCGTGGGGATCGGGCTTGACGAATGGGAATTACACCCCTGTAATACCTTCTCAGGACGGCGTGCGTCGTCCGGGTCGAGGAGGTTCCCCGCGTGAACGACGTGGTGCTGCTGCCGCTGTCCGACGCCGAGGAGTTGGCTTGGCAGGAGCGCGCCCTGTGCGCGCAGACCGACCCGGAGGCCTTCTTCCCCGAGAAGGGCGGCAGCACGCGCGAGGCCAAGAAGGTCTGCCTGTCCTGCGAGGTCCGCACGGAGTGCCTGGAGTACGCCCTGGCCTTCGACGAGCGCTTCGGCATCTGGGGCGGCCTGTCCGAGCGTGAGCGCCGCCGCCTGAAGAAGCGCGTCGTCTGAGCCGCGGCTGACGCCGCCGCCCCTGCGCACGACGTAGAGTCGCTGACGTGACGGACGAGCGCGACCACCCTCGCGACGAGTCCGACCCGCTGCCCGCCGTCGACGAGCTTCCCTTCGAGGCACCTGCCGACGATCCGCCCGTCGCTGATTCCAGAGTCGTCCTCATCGAGGCGGGCCCGGCGACCGGCGATCCGGAGTCCGAGCGGTTCGTCGGCGAGGAGTCCGAGTGGTTCGTCGGCGAGGAGTACGAGTGGTTCGTCGGCGAGGACGGCGACGAGGACGCAGGCCCGCTCCTGCCGCGTCGGCAGCACTGGGTCACGGCCGTCGTGGTGGGCCACGACGGCGAGGTGTGGCTCCCCGCCGTGCTCACCACGCTCGCCCAGCAGGACAGACCGGCCGATGACGCGGTCGGCGTCGACACCGGCTCGACCGACGGCACGCGCGCCCTGCTGCGCGAGTCCCTCGGTGACGAGCGCGTCGTCGACGTGGCCCCCGGCGCGGGATTCGGGCAGGCCGTCGCCGCCGGTCTTGCCGCCCGGCAGTCCGCGCCGCCCGAGGATGCCGTGCCGTGGGTATGGCTCCTGCACGACGACAGCGCGCCCGACGCCAGTTGCCTGGCTCGACTCCTCGACACGGCCGACGACCACCCGTCGGTCGCGATCCTCGGCCCAAAGGTCCTGGGGTGGCACGACCGCCGCCTGCTGCTGGAGGTCGGGGTCACCGTCACCGGCTCAGGCCGCCGCATCACCGGACTCGAGCGTCGCGAGCACGACCAGGGCCAGCATGACGGTACGCGCGATGTCATGGCGGTGAGCACCGCCGGCATGCTGGTGCGACGCGACGTCTGGGACCGCCTCGAGGGCCTGGACCCGACGCTGCCGCTCTTCCGCGACGACCTCGACCTGTGCTGGCGGGCGCATCGCGCGGGAGAGCGCGTCCTCGTGGCGACGGACGCCGTGATCCACCACCGCGAGGCTTCCGCGCATGGGCGCCGGGCCGACGACATCGCGCCGCGTCCGCACCGCGCCGATCGCGAGGCCGCGGTGCACGTGCTGCTCGCGCATGCCCGCTCATGGCTCGCACCGTTCGTCGCGCTGCGTCTGCTGCTCGCCAGCCTCGGCCGCTCGGTGGTCTACCTGCTGGGCAAGGACGTCGCGGCTGCGCGAGACGAGGTGGGCGCGGTGCTCGCGCTCGCGCTGCATCCGCGCCGCATCGCCGCGTCGCGGGCACTCATCCGCCGGACGACCTCGCTGCCCGCCAGTGCCGCTCGGCACCTGCGCCCGACGGTCGGGTCGCAGACACGCCAGGCCCTCGAGACCGTCGCGGGAGTGCTCACCACCAGCCGGTCCACGTCCACCGCATCAGTCAGCGCACTGGAGAGCGGACCCACCGGGGAGGAGGCGGACTTCCTCGATGGCTCGTCATCGGGGCTCCTGCGCCGCATCCTCACCGCGCCAGTCGTCCTCGTCGTCGCCCTGCTCACCATTGTCGCGATCGCCGGCACGCGCGGCCTGTGGCTCGGCGACGGGGTGCTGCAGGGCGGTGCGCTGCTCCCGGCCCCGCCCGGGGCCTCGGACCTGTGGCAGACGTACCTGCGTGCGTGGCACGACGTCGGCGCCGGATCCACCACGCCGGCTCCGCCCTACCTCGCCGTCGTCGTCGCGATCGCCGTGCTCCTGCTGGGCAAGGCGCCGGCGGCCGTCACCCTGGTGCTCCTCCTGGGCATCCCGCTGGCGGGCCTGGCGGCCTACGTGACGATGAAGGGCCTGGTGCCGCAGCCCGGCATCCGCGCCTGGGCGGCCACGGCGTACGCGCTGCTGCCCGCGATGACCGGCGCTGTCTCGTCCGGCCGCATCGGCCTGACCATCCTCGCCGTCGCCCTGCCGTTCGCCCTGCGCTCGCTCGTGCGCATCAGCAGCCCGCGCGGCACCTACCGCAGGGCCGCCGGCACGGCGCTGCTCGTGGCGATCGTGATGTCGGTCGCGCCAGGGGTCTGGGTCGTCCTGCTCGTGGGCGGTGTCCTCGCGGCGGTGTGGCTGGTCCGTCGCCCCGGGGGTCCGGGTCGACCGGTGCTGATCCGACTCGGGATCGCCCTGCTCGCTCCGGTGGTCCTGCTGCTGCCGTGGTCGTGGCACGTGCTCGCGCACCCGAGCCTGCTGCTGCTCGAACCCGGCCTGAACGGCGGCCCGATCACCGACGCGGACCTGGCTCCCTGGCAGCTCCTCCTGCTCCATCCGGGCGGCCCGGGCATGACGCCCGTGTGGATCTCGGCGGGGCTCGTCGCGGCGGGACTGCTCGCCCTGCTGCGCCGCGACCGGTTGGCCGTCACCGGCGGATTCGCGGTGCTGGGTGCCCTCGCCCTGCTCCTCGGCCTGGTGCAGGTCGTGCTGCTCGTCACCCCGCCCGGGGCCAGCGAGCCGATCCGCGCCTGGCCCGGTCAGGCCACGCTCGTGCTGGGACTGGCCCTGGTCGCCATGGCCGCCGTGGCCGTCCACGGGTTGCGCGACCGGTTCATCGGCACCAACTTCTCGCTCACGCAGCCGCTGGCCCTGCTGCTCGTGCTCGCGGCTGTGCTCGCGCCGGTGCTGACGTCGATCTGGTTCGTCGGCGGCCTGCCGAGCGTGGTCCGCAAGGCCCCCGCATCGCCGCTGCCGGCCTTCGTCGCCGCCGATGCGGTCAGCGCACAGGCCCCGCGCACGCTGGTCATCGAGGCGGCCGGAGTCGATCGCGTCACCTACAACCTGGTCAACGGCAGCGGGCTTGAGCTCGGCGACGCCGAGACCGGGCCGCCCGCATCGCAGTGGGAGGCGCTCGACCCGGCAGTCGCGGCGCTCGTGTCCGGTCGCGGGGGTGACGAGGTGGCCTCGCTCGCTGGGTACGGCGTGCGCTACGTGCTGCTGGCTCCCGGGTCGTCCCCCGACCTGATCCCCGTGCTGGACAGCGAGCCGGGCCTGCGCCGGCTGTCGAGCTCCGGCGGTGAGGTGCTCTGGCGCATCTCTGGCGTGACCACGCGGGCCCGCGTCGTGCAGCCCGACCTCGAGGAGCCCGTGGGCGTCGCGGACGAGGGCACCGTCACTGCCGATCCCTACCTCGCGCAGCTGCTGCCCGAGGGCACCGGCGAGCGCGCCCTGGTGGCGGGGGTCGCACGCGATGACGGCTGGACCGCCGTCTCGGTGACTGAGGACGGCACGCGCACCCCGCTCGTCCCCGTCGCGGTGGCCGGACTGCTCGACTGGTCCACGGCGTTCGCCGTGCCGCCCGGTGCGCCGTTCGTCGAGGTCTCCTTCGACAGCACGGCACGCTCGCGCTGGCTGCTGCTCGAGCTCGGCGTGCTGCTCGTCCTCGTCGTCATGGCCCTGCCCGAGCGTCGCCGCGTCGACCCGGACCCGGACACCGACGCCGACACCGAGCCGATAACTGTCTCGACGACCGCGGAGCCGGCCACGGTCTCGACCGCCGTTCCCGACGGGGGTGGGACGCCATGACGGGCCGGGTGCGGCTCGAGGGGGAGTCGTGGCGTCGCAGGCGAGCGAAGGCAGAGCAGGACCGACCGCCCCGCCCGCCTCGTCGACGTCGCGAGCGGGGTGAGGCCCTGCGCACGTCGCCCTTCTGGGTCATCGGCGGCGTCGTGTTCGCGGCTGTGGCCGTGCTCGCCGCGACCGCGCTCCAGCAGCCGGTCCCGACGGGGCAGGACGACGTGGTCATCGAGCCGATCGGGTCGCTGGTGCTGCTGTGCCCTGAGCCCGGGGCCGCCAGCGACCTAGGAGTGCGCGTGACCGCCGCTGTCGTGCCGGGCCAGGCGGGGCAGCAGGCGTCCGACGGGACGGGCTCCGCGGGCCTGCGCACCCTGCCTGGGCGCACCTCGGCCGAGTCGCGGATCCGCGTGCCCGGCGGCCAAGCCGAGATCGAGGCGTTCGGCGGGACAGAGCTGCCGGCCATCGAGGCGTACGGCGAGGGCACCCTGGCGCCGGGGCTGGTGGCCGACCAGTGGGGCCGTGACCCGGGAGGAGCCGGCCGCGGCCTGGCCAGCACCGCGTGCGCCCCGGCCTCGTCAGAGTCCTGGTTCGTCGGCGGCGGGGCGATCGCCGGGCGCCAGACGCGCATCGTGCTGGTCAACCCCGACGAGACCGCCGCGATCGTCGACGTCATCATCCGCGGCCCGGAGGGCGTCATCGACGCTCCCGGCGGCCGCGGCCTGGTCGTCGGCGGGCAGGACCGGCTCGTCGTCCGGCTCGACACTCTCGCCCCCGGCGTCGCTGCGACTGCGGTCCAGGTGCTGGCGCGCACGGGGCGCGTCGGAGCGTCGGTTGACGACGAGCAGAGGTCCGGGCTGGCGAACGTCGGCTCCGACTGGGTGCCGCAGGCGGCTCGCCCCGCGACCAAGGTGTACGTGCCGGGTGTGATCAACGGCGCGGGCGCGCGGGTGCTGTCGATCGCCGCGCCGGGCGCCGACGACGCGATCGTCACGATCCGGGTCATCGCGGAGGAGGGCACGTTCTCGCCGGCGGACCGGGCGCGGGTGGATGTGCCCGCGGACTCCGTCGTCGCGCTGGACATGTCGCCGGTGCTGTCCGAGCTTCCGGTGACGCTGGAGCTGACGTCGACGGTGCCGATCATCGCGGGCATGCGCCAGTTCCTCGGCAACGAGACGTCGTTCTCCGCCGGTGCGCAGCCGCACACGTCACCGGCCGCGGTCACCGGCCTGCCCGTGCGCACGGCCACCGAACTTCGCGTGGCGATCACCGCGCCGGAGTCCGACGCGACCGTCGAGGTGTCACTCCTGCCCTTCCGACGTGGCCGCGAGGCGTCCCAGCCGACGGGCGTGCGCCGCCTGACGATCCCCGCCGGCACCATGCGATGGGTCCGCGTCAGCCCGCCGACGGGGGTCGACTGGTACACGGCGGTCGTAACCCCGCTGCCGGACTCCGGCCCCGTGGTCGTCGCGCACCGGTTGAAGGAGAAGTCGCAGTACGGCGACCTCATCACCGGATACCCGTGGCCCGCGCTGCGTACGCAGGTGCGGGTGCCGAGTGCGGTGCAGGATCCCGGGGTGGG
>JAFMFD010000109.1 GCA_017856385.1 Actinomycetota bacterium | reverse complement strand
GGGCGATGTACTTCCTGCTGGCCGACCTGATCCACCGTTTCGTCTACCTCAAGCTGGGCCTGTCGCTGGTCCTGGTCTGGGTCGGCATCAAGATGATCGTCAGCCACGCAATCTTCAAGATCCCGACGGCTCTCAGCCTCGGGATCGTCATCGCCATCATCGCGGCCTCGATCGGCGCGAGCCTCTGGGCGACGCGAAGCGGACGCGGGAGCAAGGAGCATGCCGATGCGACGTGAGACGCTCCTGCAGTCCTGGCACCGGGTCCCGCGCCCGCTGCGCATGGCGGTGGTGCTGGCGATCGGCCTGACGGTGCTGGCCACCGGGGTCGCCATGCTCGTCCTGCCCGGCCCGGGCGTGCTGGTCATCATCGTGGGGCTGGCGATCCTGGCCACCGAGTTCGCGTGGGCCGGCTACCTGCTGGAGCAGGCGCGCAACCGCTCACGTACTGCCTACCAGGCATTCCGCACCGGCGTCCTGCGCCGCACCCCCCAGGAGGACCAGACATGACCCCGACCCACCGCCGTCGACGCATCGGCCTCGTCAGCGCAGCACTGCTCATGCCGCTCGCGCTCGCGGGCTGCTCCGAGGCCCAGCAGGCCATTGATGCCGCGCAGTCCGCTGTCTCGACCGGTCAGGCGATGCTCGACGCGTGCACGTCGGCGTCGACCGCGTGGGATCCGGGGGCGAGTGTCGAGGAGGCGACCGCCGGGCTCACCGAGGCGTCCGAGCAGCTCTCCGCGGCGCTCGATGCCGGTGCGAGCATCCCCGGGGCGTCGGCGCTGCTCGAGGCGATCGACACCTCGCTGCTGCAGGTCGAGGGCCTCACGCAGGGGGCCGAGGCCGCGGCCTCTGCGGCTGCGGTGCAGGCCCTGTGCTCCGCGCTACCGGAGTGAGGCGCTGCCCGGCGCGAGACGTCAGGCCTACGAGGTGGCCCAGCGTGCCCCGAGGGTCTCACCGAGGTCGGCGAGGTCCGTAACCTGCTGATCCGTCAGCGCCCCGCGGCCGTTGATGTAGGCGACCGTCTCGACGATGGCGTCACCGGCCTGCACGTACATCGCCCGGACGATCGTCAGGCCGGGCTTCTTGAGGTCGCTTCCGGTCCACGTACCGGAGACGTTCACCCAGAAGTCCGCGTACTCCCCACCGGGGTAGGAGCCGGTCGTGACCTTCTGGCGCAGGGAGGCGCCGGGCTGCTTGAGCCGCGAGGTGCCGTCGCACGAGCCCATTCGGTCGAACAGCGACGTGAACGCCTTCTGCGCCGCGTCCGCCGACGGGAACTGGTACACCCGCTCGAAGACCTCGGTGTAGGTCTTCTTGTTGGTGGTCTCGATGTCGACCAGGTACTGCTTGGCAGGCGCCGGCACGCTCACGAGCGTGACGCCGGAGGCGTTGTCGCAGATGCCGATGGTCTTGCCGATCGTCTTCGCATCGAAGTCGCGGCTCTTGGGGGTGCCGAACGACGCGGGCACGTCCTTCTCGGTCATCATGCGCGCGTCCGCGGCATTGGGCGCCGCGAGTGCGGGGGTGACGGAGGCGGCCAGCAGGCCAGCGGTGGCAAGGGCGAGGGTCAGCATGCGACGGGTCATGGGGGAAGCCTACGGATGGCGGTCATGGATGACCAGTGGACGGCCATGACCGCTCATCATGTGGAGTCACCCGTCACCGGCGTCGAATGATCCGGGTGGCGGGTGCCCTCGTGGGCGATCGGATCCCGTCGACCGAGCCGGAGGAGGAAGCCCGTGCGTCCGAACGTCGATGTCGCTGCCCCGCAGACCATCTCCATGCTGAGCACCTACCCGCCCACCGCTTGCGGGCTGGCGACGTTCTCGTCGGCTCTGGCGCGGGCCCTGGAGGCGCAGGGGCACCGGACCCGCATCGTGCGGGTGACGGAGCACGCCACGGAGCCCGTCGCGGTGAACCGCGTCGCGGGCACGCTCGTCAACGGCTCGGGCGCGAGCGTTCGCCGCGCCGCGGCCATGCTGTCCGATGCGGACACCGCGATCGTCCAGCATGAGTACGGGATCTTCGGAGGCCGCGACGGCGAGGAGGTGCTCGACGTGATCCGGGGTGTCACCGTCCCGGTCATCACCGTCCTGCACACCGTCCCGCTGGAGCCGACGCCCAACCAGCGTCGCATCCTGGAGGAGATCTCGCGATGGTCCTCCCGCGTGGTGGTGCTGACGCGCTGCGCACGGGATCGACTGGTGGGGCGCTACAGCGTCGACGACGACGCCGTCGAGACCATCCCGCACGGCGCGATCGTGGTGGACGACGTCGACCACGACACCTCGATGGGCGCGCGCGACGACACTCGACCCGAGCTGCTCAGCTGGGGGCTCCTCGGCCCGAACAAGGGCATCGAGCATGTGATCGACGCGGTTGCCGCGCTGCACGCGCAAGGCCACAGCGTCCGCTACACGATCGCCGGGATGACTCACCCGAAGGTGGTGCAGGTGCACGGCGAGGCGTACCGCCACGGACTCGTCGAGCGCGCACGCGCCCGCGGGATCGGGCACCTAGTGTCGTTCGACCCGACGTACCGGGGGCCGGACGACCTCGCGCGCTACCTCGCGACGAGCTCGGTGATCGTGCTGCCGTACGCGTCGGCCGACCAGGTCGTGTCGGGTGTCCTCGTCGACAGCATCGCGGCTGCCCGCCCGGTGATATCGACGGCGTTCCCTCATGCCGTGGAACTGCTGTCGAGCGGTGCCGGACTGCTGGTCAGGCACGACGACAGCGATGGACTCGAACAGGCGATCCGTGCGGCCACGAGTGATCGTCGCCTGCTGGACACGATGGCCGATACGGCACGGGGCCTTGCCGACCAGCACCGTTGGAGCAGGGTGGCCGCCCGTTACGCGGACCTGTCCTCGCGTGCGCGCGCGGGCCGCCAGGCGATCCCGGCCTGAACGATGTACTCCTATCGGCTCTCGCACCTCGAGCACCTGACCACGCATATCGGGATACACGAGCACGCGCTCCTCTCCGAGCCTCGGCCCGAGCACGGCTACTGTACCGACGACAACGCGCGCCTCGCCATCGTGATGTCACGCGAGCCGGATGAGGGTGCCGCGCACCGGATGATGCGCACGGCGCTGGCCTTCGTGCTCGACTCCCAGGCCGACTCCGGACTCGTCCGCAATCGCTTCATGCTCGACGGCTACTGGCGATGGGTCGATTCGCCGCGAGCCGAGGATGCGTGGGGGCGCGCCCTCTGGGCACTGGGCACCGTCGCGGCGGCGCATCCCAACCCGGGCTTCCGGGCGATGGCGCGCTGGGGATTCGAGCGCAGCGCCCGGCAGCGATCGCCGTGGCGGCGGTCGATGACGTTCGCGGCCCTCGGGGCGGCGGACCTGCTCGGCGCCGAACCGGAGCACCACCTCGCCCACAGGCTGCTGGTGGATGCGGTCATGGCGATCCTCCCGCCGGGTCATCCAGACGGCGTCTGGCCCGAGGAGCGACTGACGTACGCCAATGCGGCGCTGCCGGAGGCGCTTATCGCCGCAGGCGCAGTGCTGGACGCGCCCGTGGTGCTCGCTCGTGGTCTGGGCATGCTCGACTGGCTCCTGCGGCGCCAGATCCGCGATGGTCACCTGTCGGTGGTTGGGGCCGGGGGTGCTCCGTTGCTCGATGGCGGTCCGCGGTTTGACCAGCAGCCGATCGAGGTGGCTGCGCTGGCCGACGCCTGCTGGCGGGCCTGGACGGTGACGGGGGACCGTCGGTGGGAGCAGGGGCTGATCCTCGCGGGGGACTGGTTCCTGGGCGCCAACGACACCGGGGTCCCGATGGTCGACCCGGTGACCGGCGGCGGGTACGACGGGCTCGAGCCCGACGGGGTGAACCTGAACCAGGGCGCCGAGTCGACGCTGGCCCTGGTGTCGACGATGCAGCGGGCGTCGTCCGTCTGGTCCCTGCGGCCCCTGGCCGCGCAGGGGCGGCGATGACCGTTACGCGGGTTGAGGCCCGCGCCACCGGCATCGAGCTGCGACCGGATCCCGGTCGGGTGCTCGCCAAGCCCTTCATCCCCGGCATCGAGGACGTCGGGCCGACCGGCTCGCGAGCGGGCCCCGTCATCGACCGCATCATGCGCCTCGACGAGCGCGAGGTGCAGCGGACCCTCGACGACGTCCTGCAGCGGTTCGCCCACCGGCATCGCGGGATCCTGGAGATCCTCGCCGCGCAGGCGACGAGGGTGCTGCCGCTGGTGAGCCCCGAGCTGGTGGTGAGCGCAGAGCGGCGCCTGCTGCTGGGCGCCTACTTCACGCACGAGTACGCGATAGAGGGGGCGGCCCTGGCCAACCCTTCGATGGTGCCGCACCCGGTGCAGGGCGACGACGACTCGCTGCGGTTCGTCATGAGCGTGCGCTGCATCGGCGAGGGGCATCGCTCCGCGATCGGCTTCCGCAGCGGCACGGTGGATGCGCAGGGCGTCGTGACGGTGGAGGAGCCCTCGCGTTATGTGTGCTCGGCACCGGGTGAGCCGGGAACCCACAGCCGTCGCGTCTTCCACTCGCGCCTGGATCACCTCGGCCACGACTTCGACGAGGTCTCCCAGCTGATGGGGATGCTGCCGCCGATGTTCACCGATGCCGAGCTGAACGATGTCCTCGCCGCACTGATGGTCGAGACGCCACGGGTGAGCCCGGATCTCAGCAGCCACGCGCTGGACCTGTCGCACTGGTCCTACCGCGCTGAGTTCCCACAGGAGACGGACCTCTCCGAGAGGGTGCTCTGGCCGCACGCGCCGCCGGAGTACCACGGCATGGAGGACGCGCGCTTCGTCCGGTTCGTCGACGACGACGGCTCCGTCACCTACCTCGGCACCTACACGGCCTTCGACCGCAACGTGATCTCGCTGCAGCTGCTGGAGACATCGGACTTCCGTCGATTCTCCAGCTCCCCGATCGCCGGACCGGTTGCGACGGGCAAGGGCCTCGCGCTGTTCCCGCGCCGCATCGGCGGCCACTATGCAGCGCTCACCCGCGCGGACCGGGAGACCAACGGCCTTGCCCTCTCCGACGACCTTCGGCATTGGACCACTGCTGAGCAGCTGCAGGTCCCGCAGGAGCCGTGGGAGCTGGTGCAGCTCGGCAACTGCGGCTCGCCGATCGAGACCGAGCATGGATGGGTCGTGCTCACGCACGGGGTCGGCCCGATGCGCACCTACTGCCTCGGTGCGCTGCTGCTGGACCTCGACGACCCCAGGAGGGTCCTCGGCCGCACACGGACACCGATCGTCGAGCCGGACGCCGAGCGCCGGGAGGGGTACGTGCCCAACGTCGTCTACTCGTGCGGCGGACTGGTGCACCAAGCCACGCTCGTCATCCCCTTCGGCATCGGCGACCAGCGCATCGGGATCGCGACCATGCCGGTGTCGGAGCTCGTCGGCGCGATGCTGCATGCCGGGCCGTGACGAGAACAACATCGGTGCATCTGTCGTCCAACCATGCCCCCAGCCAGAAGGCGGCCGCGGCCCGTCCTCACCCATGAGCTGATTGCCGATCACGAACTGGTCTTCATCGACGAGCACGGCATGGACGCGCTCACGCTCACGCCGGTAGTTCCCGACGAGACTCGGGGGCCGCCGGACGCCACTTCCTAGGGGTCCGTGGCGCTGCCAGGAGAAATGGCCCTCGGCTTATGTCACCCCGGGCGACTCATGATAAGAAGTCGATGGCCGACGACGAGCGTGACGAGAGTCCCCTCCCCGACGGCCAGGTGCCGGCGGACTGGTGGCCGTGGAGGGATCCCGAGGATCCCTTCG
>JAFMFD010000108.1 GCA_017856385.1 Actinomycetota bacterium | reverse complement strand
CTCCCACTCCCACTTGAAGAGGGTCTCCAGGTAGCTCATGTCCCAGGTGGTGGGCGTCGGGGTCCAGGCACCCTCATGGCCGGAGGTGATGGTGTCGTCACCGAAACCTGTCCCGAAGGAACTCTTCCAGCCCAGGCCCATCTGCCAGATCGGCGCGCCTTCGGGATCAGGGCCCACGAACTTGTCCGCGAAGCCATCGATGAGGGCGTCGACGCCGGCACCGTGCATCTTGCCGAAGGTGTGACCACCGGCGACCAGCGCGACCGTCTCGTAGTCGTTCATCGCCATGCGGCCGAAGGTCTCGCGGATGTCGCGCCCGGAGGCCATGGGATCCGGCACGCCGTTGGGGCCCTGCGGGTTGACGTAGATGAGGCCCATCTGGACAGCGCCGAGCGGGTTCTCCAGCTCGCGCTCACCGGTGTAGCGGTTGTCGGCGAGCCACTCGGTCTCGGTGCCCCAGTAGGTCTCGTCCGGCTCGTAGACGTCAGCACGACCGCCGCCGAAGCCCGCGGTCTTGAAGCCCATCGTCTCCATGGCCACGTTGCCGGCAAGGATGATGAGGTCGGCCCACGAGATCTTGCGGCCGTACTTCTGCTTGATCGGCCACAGCAGGCGGCGGGCCTTGTCGAGGTTGCCGTTGTCGGGCCAGCTGTTCAGCGGGGCGAACCGCTGCATGCCCGCGCCACCGCCACCGCGGCCATCGCTGATGCGGTAGGTGCCGGCACTGTGCCACGTCATGCGGATGAAGAACGGGCCGTAGTTGCCGTAGTCGGCGGGCCACCACTCCTGTGAGTCGGTCATGACCGCGCGGAGGTCCGCCTTGAGGGCGTCGTAGTCGATGCTGTTGAACGCCGAAACGTAGTCGAAGTCCGCGCCCATGGGGTCAGGGGAACCGCCGGACTGCTCCAGGATGCGCAGGTTGACGCGATCCGGCCACCAGTCCTTGTTCTGGGTGCCGCCGGTGCCGGAACCGTGCATCACGGGGCACTTGCTCTCCTCGCTCATCTCATCCTTCTCTCATCTGGTGCCTGGACCTCAGGCGTGGGCTTCTTCTCGTGAATCGGGGGCCGACCGTGCCGACTGGCAGACCGGGCAGGTGCCCCAGTAGACCACCTCGGCCTCGTCGATGTCGTACGACCAGTCCTGCGCCGGGGTGAGGCAGGGGGTGTAGCCGACGGCGCAGTCCACGTCGACCAGGTCACCGCAGGAGCGGCAGACGAGGTGGTGGTGGTTGTCGCCGACGCGGTCCTCGAAGCGGGCCGGGGAGCCGACCGGCTGGATCCGCTGGAGCACCCCGTGCTCGACGAGCACGTTCAGCGCGTCGTAGGCAGACTGGCGCGAGAGCGTGCCGATGTCGGCCCGCACCGCGGCCAGGATCTGCTCGACGGTGGCGTGGGGGTGCCGGGCAACGGCCCGGAGGACCGCTAGGCGCTGGGCCGTGACCTGCAGGCCGTGCTCGCGGAGCACCTGCAGGGGTTCCGACGCCATGACGGCAAGCATGCCGGTGCGGGTGGACTGATGCAACAGATGGAGTCAGTCCAGAATGTCTCGTCAGTCACACGCGCCACTCGGGAGCGTCCCCTCGAGCAGGTAGGCGTCGACGGCCGCGTCCACGCAGCCCGATCCGTTCAGGTAGGCGGTGTGACCACGGCCCTCCCACGTCAGGAGGTGACCGCTGGCGAGCTCGTCTTCCAGCTGCTCCCCCCAGGCGTACGGGGTCGCCGGATCGCGCCGCGTCGAGACGACCAGGATCGGATTCGCCCCCTCCGCCCGGGTTGTCCGCACCGGCTCGGCCGTCACCGGCCAGTCCGCGCACGTGAGCAGGGTCCAGGCCAGGCCCGGCCCGAACGTCGGCGCCTCGACCGACCACTCCCGCGCCAGCGCCCGGACGTCCTCGACCGTGCCGGTGAACGGCTGGTCCAGGCAGGTGATCGCATAGAACGCCTCGGTCGAGTTGTCGAGGTAGCGGCCATCGGGACCGCGGCTGATGCGGGCGTCGAGCAGCTCCAGCAGCGCGGTCGGGTCGTCGTCCTGCATGGCGTCGGCGAGCGCCGCCCGGAGGCGCGGGTAGTCGTAGTCCGGGGCATAAAGGTTGGTGAGCACGGCGTACGACGCGAGCCCGCCCGTGAGGTCACGGTCGCCCGCAGGCAGCGGTGACGCGTCACGTGCGTCGAACCACGCGCGCAGCTGCACCATCGCCGGGTCAACCTCGCCGGTGAGCGGGCAGTCGTCGTGCGTCAGGCAGTCGGCGACGAAGTCGCGCAGCGCCTGCTCGAACCCGACCGCCTGTCCCCGCGTGATATCGACGAGGTCCAGCGATGCAGGCAGCGCACCGTCGAGCACCATCCTGCCCACCCGCTCCGGGAACAGCTCCGCGTACAGCGCTCCCAGCTTGGTGCCGTAGGACTTGCCGAGGTAGGTCAGTGCGTCCTCGCCCAGCACGGCGCGCGCGATGTCGAGGTCGCGTGCGGAGTCGACCGTGCTGACATGCGCGATCATGTCGGGGGATCCGGCCGCGCATCCTGTCGCGGGCATGCGGGCCGCCTCGATCACCACCCGCTCATCGGCCCGCGTCACAGGAGTGCCGTCGACGGCCGCGAGCTCGTCGATCTGCGCGTCAGTCAGGCACTCGATCGAGTCACCGACGCCGCGGGGGTCGAGTCCGACCACATCGAACCGGTCGCGCACCGCGTCGCCCACGGCGTAGTCGGCCGCCCTCGCGTACTCCACGGCGCTCCCGCCAGGGCCGCCGGGATTGACGACGAGCGTGCCGATGCGCTCCCCCCGCGCGGGCACCCGGGTGATGGCCAGCTCGAGCTCCCCGCCCGCGGGATCGTCGTAGTCCAGCGGCACGCGCAGGCGTGCGCACTCGGCGTCGCCGCAGTCGACCCACGCCAGCTCCTGCCCGTAGAAGTCCGCGAGGTCCGGGGGGTCGGCCATGGCGTCGACGGGTGCTCCCGGCGTGGGCGCCGTACCAGCCGGGGAGCCCCATGAGCAGCCTGCAGCCAGGAGGGGCGCCGCCAGCGCCAGCGCTGCCGCCCGGACCGCACGCCGACGCCTCATGCGTCGTACCGTAATGACGTGACCCGGCCTGCCCGCGACCCCGCCGAGCTCGCTGCCCTGGTGGAGCAGCGGGTATCGCAGGGACTGGACCTCGTGGACTCGTTCCTGGCGGTCACCGGGCGGGGCGCGCACCGCTCCGGGCGCGTACTCGCCCAGGAGCACCGGCGTGAGGTGGCCCGCCAGCAGCGGGAACTCCTGCGGCACCGCAGCCGGCAGGCCTCCCTGCGCTCGCAGGCGGTCGGCGGCGCGGTGCTCGCCGGGGTCACGGGATCCATCGGGGTGATCGACGTGCTGGCCACCGCCGCGGGTTCCGACGTGCCGGCACCTAGCCTGCTGTGGTTCGGCATTGCCGCAGTGTCCGCGCTTGTGTCGGTGCGCGGACGACGCAGGCTGCGTCAGCTGCCCACCGCTCCCGAGATGCTCACCCTCGTCGGGGCTCCCCCGACCATGCGCCGTGGCGCCATCGGCTCGTCGGAGGTCGCGCGCTTCGCCGCAGTGCGCGTGCAGGTCATGACCATGGCGCCCGCCCTCGATCGCCTCTATCCCGGAGCTGGGTCAGAGCTGCGCCGCGCCGATGCGGAGGCCGCCGCTCCCCTGACCGCGCTGTGCGAGCGGCTGCGCGTGCTCGACGACCTACAGCGTGAGCTCCCCGGCACCTCGGCCGCCACCTCGGCGGCCTCCGCCGCGCAGACGGTGCGCGGGCGACTCTCCGCCGGGTGCGCGACCTACGACGATCTCCTTGCGGCAGCGGCACGACTGCTCGCGGCCCCGGACCTGTCACGCAGCACCGATGAGGTGCTTGCACCGGCCGTCAATGCCCTTCTCGCCTACGCGCACGGGCTTCAGCGGGCGTCCGACCTGTGACCTGTCACCGGACTACCGGAACGGGATGGGTCAGGAGACGCGCAGCCACGGGTCGCGGAGCTCGACCATCAGCGACTCCAGCGCCAGCTGCGGGGTCACGTTGTACTCGATCTGCTCGCGGGCGTGCGCGAGGGCGCGCAGGCGTCGGCCGGTGTCGTTCTCGGTGGAGCGGGACGCCAGTTGCGACAGCTGCGGGCGCATCTCCTCGTTGATCAGCTCCACCGACGCGTCGAGCTGGATGACGAGCACGTCGCGGTACAGGCCGAGCAGGTCCACGAGCGCGCGATCGACCTGGTCGCGCACCGTGCGCGTGCGGCGTGCCTTCTGCCGACGCTCCATCTCCTTGCTCGCACTCGACATCAGGCGGGTGAGCTTGGCCTTGGTGACGCCGCTGGCCCCGTCGCCATATTCGGCCAGCAGGTTCTCCTCCTCGGCCGCGTCGAGCGGATCGGTGATCGCGCGGGCGTCCTCCGTCGCCGCCTCGAGCAGACGGGAAGCCGCCGCGAAGCAGGACGGCACGTCGCCGAGGGCGAAGGGCAGCCGCAGCACCTCGACGCGGCGCAGGCGCGCGTGCTCATCCCGAGCGAGGGCACGCGCCCGGCCGATGTGTCCCTGGGAGGCCCGAGCGGCGAATGCGGCCATGACCTCGTCGATGCCATCGGCCTCCACGAGCAGGTGCGCGACATCGCCGGCCGACGGAGTGCGCAGCGGCACATGGCGCGTGCGCGAGACGATGGTGGGCAGCACGTCCTCCACGCTCGGCGCACACAGCACCCACACCGTGTGCGGGGGTGGCTCCTCGAGCACTTTCAGCAGCACGTTGACGGCCTGCTCGGTCAGCCGGTCGGCATCCTCGACGACGATGACATGCCACGGCGCGCGGATCGGCGAGAGCGAGGCACGCAGCACAAGATCACGGGCATCGTCGACCCCGTAGCTCAGGCCCGGCGCCTGCACGACATCGACGTCGGGATGGGCGCCCAGCGGCACCGTGCGGCAGGTGTCGCACGCCCCGCAGCCGTCCTCGGGGCAGGCCAGGGCGGCAGCGAAGGCAGTGGCGGCCGTCGAGCGCCCGGATCCGGGAGGGCCGGTGATGAGCCACGCATGCGTCATGCCCGGGCCGGGGTCGCCGAGCCGGATCCGTTCCGCGTCGTCGACGGCATGGGACAGCTGGGCGACGACGGCGTCCTGCCCGACCAGGCGACTCCAGATCGCAGCCGTCATGCGTGCGACTCCTGCTCGGCCAGCGCAGCCACCACGCGCTCCAGGATCGTCGACGCGATCCGCTCCTCGTCGTCACGGGCGTCGAGCACCAGGTAGCGCTCGGGAGCCTGCTCAGCAAGCGCAAGGAAGGCGGCGCGCACCTGCCGGTGGTACTCCAACGGCTCGGACTCCATGCGGTCACGCTCGGCGAAGCGGGCGAGCCCGTCCGCCGGATCGAGGTCGAGCACGATGGTCAGGTCGGGCACGAGGCCCTGCGTCGCCCACAGGCTCAGGTCGCGCACGCGCTCCGCGCCGAGTCCGCGGGCGTGGCCCTGGTACGCCACCGACGAGTCCAGGTAGCGATCGCAGATCACAACGCAGCCACGCTCGAGCGCCGGACGGATGATGCGGGCGACGTGGTCGCTGCGCGCGGCCGCGAACAGCAGGGCCTCGGTGCGCGGGTCCATGCCGGCGGAATCCGTGCTGAGGACGATGCGCCGGATCTCCTCCGCGGCCGGGGTGCCTCCGGGCTCGCGCGTGCGCACGATCTCCAGCCCCTGCTCCCGAAGCGAGCTCGCCAGGTGGCGCTCCTGGGTCGACTTGCCCGCGCCCTCGCCGCCCTCGAAGACGATGAAGAAGCCGCTCACGGCTCAGCCGGTCGTCACCGTGGCGGGGGACTTGGCCGATGCCTTCTTCGCCGACGACTTCTTCGCGGCGGACTTCCGCGAGGTCGCCTTCTTGGCGGCCGTCTTC
>JAFMFD010000107.1 GCA_017856385.1 Actinomycetota bacterium | reverse complement strand
GCAGCACAGAGGGGACTACATCGGCGGGCTGGTGATGATCCGGCCGGGGCCGGCCGCCACCGCGAGGTCGAGCGCGCCCTCGGAGCGCTCGAGCACCGAGTCGACGCTCTCCCCGCGGCTGATCAGCGTGACCCCGGCGCAGAGCTCCTGCTCGATCTCGCCCTCGTCGAGCACGACCGGCTCGACGAGGGTCTCCTGGATCCGGGCCACGACGGACACGGCTCCCTTGAGGTCCGCCACGCCCCGCAGCATGATGAGCAGGCGCGCAGCGTCGATCCGCGCGACAAGATCCCCGGAGCGAAGTGCATCGGCGATGCGCCCGCTGATGACCTCGATGACCTCCTCGCTCGCGAGTCGGCCGTACTCGCGCGTGACGTCGGGCAGGTTCGACAGCTCGCACGTGACAACAGCGGTCTCCTTGCCGGTGCGGGGGGTCGCGCTCAGCAGCCAGGCGACCTCGTTGACGACCTGGTCCCGATCTGTGATCCCTCCCTCGGCCTGAGGAGCACCGGACGCTGGGCCGAGGGTCCGGACATCGCGGAATTCGACGATCCAGCCGTGCTCCCGCGGGACAGCGAACACCGCCATCCAGCGGCCGTGCCCGCGGGCGTCCTGCAGGCGCAGCCAATGCGGTCCCGTGACGGTGGCGCCGAGGACGACCGGCACGAGCCGACCGTCATCTGCCGCGAGGGCGGCCGCGAGCGGGATCCCCACCGGGTGGACATCGTCCGACCACCACAGCACCGTTCCGTCCGCGGCGACGGCGGCGTGGATGTCGCCGGCGCTCGCGGTGAACTGCTCCCGCTCCTGCGCCGTCGGCTCGAGGCCCTCGTGCGTGCTCTTCACCGGTCGCTCCCTCCGCGGACGTCCCTCCCCACGCTACGGCCCGTCTGAGTGGTGACGCGATGAGTTGACCGGTCAGATTTGCCGCCCCCTCCTCTCCGCGAGTGGGCGGTTACCGGGGCGATTCGGGGCTGCGGGACCCCGTTAACCGCCCACTCGCGAGCACGGGGACGGGGAGGGGAAGGGACGGGTCAGGCGGGCGTGACGCGGGCGGCACCGGTCGCGTCGAAGTCCAGCAGGGCGATGCCTGACGCGTCGAGCGGCACACGATCCGTGCCGTCTGTGCCCAGCGTGACGTGGATCTTCTGCGTGCTCCACTTGGTGATGTCGAGCAGCAGCTCGGCGAGCTCGGCATCCGTGAAGTTGTCGTGGGCCGCGGCGACGAGCTCGTCGGAGACATCGGACGGCCGCCAGATGAACGCGTCGACCAGGCGCAGGGCCACCTTGTGCCGCTCGTCGAGATCGCTCGTCTCGTAGTGGTCGATCTGCTTCAGGAAGGAGTCCGTGGCGCCGGACTCGCGCGCGGGAGCCAGCCGCAGAGACTGGCAGATCCGGCAGTCGTGCTGACGTGCGCACCGCAGGCGGACGAGCTCGGTAGTCACCGGATCGAGCAGGGACGAGCGCACCACGGTGTCCTGGTAGGCGGCGAGTGCAGCGACGAGAGCAGCGTCACGCCCGGTCGGCCGGCCGTCGTCGCCGCACGAAACCCGGACCCCGCGTGTCATCCGACACCGCCGAGCAGCCGGTCGGCTGCGATCGACAGCCGCGTGCGTGCCTCGATGATGTACGCGGCCATGACGAGGTCGGCGAGGGCGCCGTCCGAGAAGTACGACGCAGCGCGCTCCACGGTCGCGTCGTCCATACGCGCGACATCGATGAGCATCTGGTCGACCACGGCGCAGACGGCGCGGTCGCGGTCGGTCGTCACTACGCACGAGGGATCGGCGTCGCGAAGGGCCATGTTGATGCGGTCAGTGACGAGGGTGAGCAGGTCGGGGCCGATCACCTCCACCGCTCGGGCGTACGCGGCATCCAGCGCGTCCAGGGCCTCGGGGTTTGCCCGCCTGAGGGTCACGGGTCGGATGCTAACTGCGATGATTCCCGCGTGCCGACGTACGACGTGATCCTCATCGACCTCGACGGCACGATCACCGACTCGATCCCCGGGATCCTCCGGTGCCTGCGCGAGGCCCTGCCCACGCTCGACATGCAGGACCTCACCGACGAGGAGCTCCAGACCTGGCTGGGTCCGCCGCTGCGGGTCACGCTGCTCGAGCGGTACGGACGGTCCGAGGAGGACCTCGATCGGTTCGTGCAGGAGTACCGCGCCCACTACTTCGGGGGCGGGGAGTACGAGTTCACGCTCTTCCCCGGCATACCGGAGCTGCTGACGGATGTCGCGGCGTCCGACACCGCGCTGGTGCTCGCCACCGCGAAGCCGATCGAGTCGGCCACGCGAGTGCTCACGCGCGCAGGCCTCGTCGACTGCTTCGACGCCATCAGCGGCACCGAGCTCGATCTCATGCGCCAGGACAAGCCCAGCGTCATCCACCATGGCATGACGCTGCTGGGCAGGTCCGTCGATGACGTGCGCGCCGTCATGATCGGCGACCGCAAGGAGGACATCCTCGGTGGCCAGCACCACGGCATGACCAGCGTCGGGGTGGCCTGGGGCTACGCGGACGAGGGGGAGCTGGAGTCCGTCGACCCCGACCACATCGTCGCGAACGTGGACGAACTCCGCGACGTGCTCGGGATCAGCTGAGGCACCCCTCCGGGTACACGAGCTCCGGGATCTCCGCTTCGGCCGGGTACGCGTCGGGCTCGTCGGGCTCGTCGGGATTGAACGTCCCGCAGACCTGCTCCTGCGACTTGGGGATCCAGCACTGCCCCTCCGCCTGGAAGAAGGAGTTCGTCGACCCCCCTGTGGGCCGTCGGCTGGGGCGTCCTTCGGCCCGAGGGCGCCGTTGGTAACGGCCCAGCCGCCCCCGCAGCTCACGCCGTCGAGGGTGTAGACGTTGTCGCCTCCGAAGGCGGTGGCGGTCTCCTGAGCCGGGCCAGCCAGAGCGTCCAGCGTGCGCTCGGTCATGCCGCCCACGGCCTCGGGCTCGCTGGAAAAGCAGCCGGCGAGGCCGGCGACCAGCACCAGTGCGGATGCGGAGAGCAGGGCGATGCGTATACGGGAACCCTTGGGGAAATCGGGAGACGGCGCGGCAGTCGGGGCCGGGCACAGGCTGGGCGCCAGCCCGGGTCCCATAAGGGCAGGGACACGCCCTAGACTCACGGTGCTCGAAACACTCGCGCGAGTGGCGGAATAGGCAGACGCGCACGGTTCAGGTCCGTGTGCCCGAAAGGGTGTGGGGGTTCAACTCCCCCCTCGCGCACCGAATGAGAAGGCCCCCGTCTCACCTTTGGTGAGGGGAGCCTTCTTCGTCGCTAGTGAACGTGCATCTGGTCTCAGGTCAGCCGACGACCCAGTGGCCAAGTGAGCTGCTGTAGACGAGAGTGCGGGTGCACACGGCGCCACCGGCGCCGTCATTCATCCACCACGACCACGAGTTGGCCCAGCCGCCGCTGGGGACGCCGGCCCAGTTCAGGCCCTCCGGCTGAGCGGCGTCACAGGTTCCGGCACGGGGCCTGCCGAACTCCTGGCGGGCAGAGGGTGGCGACTGGTCCGTTCCCGTGCCTGCGGACGACGAGCCCGCACTCAGCGAGACGAAGGGCGCGTCAGGAATGGTCGCGACTGATCCATACGACGTGCCGTCATCCGAGGTGCAGTAGAAATGGGGGATCGAGCCAAGTCAAACTCCAGGGCGATTGCGAACTCGGCAACATGGTGTTGCACACCGATTGAGGTGGGTTGCCCGATAGCGCTGCCTCTCGAACTGTGACCCAGTATGTGCCCGGGTTCAGGGATACCGAACCGCTGTACGAGGCGAGGAATTGCGATCCCGAGGCTGTCGACGTGGACTGCGTCAAGGTACCAACGAGGGTCCACGACGACGTGCCAAAACCTGTGTTCGACCGAATGTCAATCGCCGGATGCCAGCGTTGTCTGACGCAGTGCGGCCGTAGCAGGCGAGCCCTACTCGGGGCCGCGACGGGACCAGGAGTGCGTGCGCACGACCTCCGCGACCTCCACCGTGTAGTCGAGGTAGAAGGACTCCCGGCCGAGCTCCTGAGCACGACGATGGTCGGGCAGCCCGCGCCATCGGCTGATCGAGTCCTCGGACTCGAAGTGGGCGATCGTGACTCCCTCGCGCGTGACCGGATCACGGAAGCTCACGTGATCGACATAGCCCTCGGACTCGAGGACGGCATCGGCCATGAGGCGGGACCACTCCGCGTAAGCGTCGTCGTGCTCCTCACTGCGACGCGACCTGAAGATCACCACGAACACCCGCGCAGCGTACGGCCGGGTCCCACGTGCGGGCGGACCGGTCCCGGGCCACCATGGTGCCGTGACCAGCCCCGTCGTCGACCGCGGATCCACCGGCATCTGGTGGGTCCCCCAACCGGCCGGCTCGGCCGTGCAGCAGCCCACCTATCTCGTCGACGGCGACTGCGGCTTCTGCATGGCCGGAATGCGGCGCGTGCTGCGCGCATTCCCGGGGACCTTCACCGCGCTCCCGTACCGGGCCGCGCCCCTCGGTGCACTCGGCCTCACCCTGACCGAGTGCCAGGAGCGGGGTCACTTCCTTGAGCCGCACGGCGACCGGGTGCGCATCATGGCCGGCGGTCAGTCGTGGGCCGGCATCCTGCAGCAGCAGTCCGGCGTATGGCTGCGACTCGGCGAGGCCATGAGTCGCGAGCCCCTGCGGACGGTGACGGAGCAGGTCTACCGCTGGGTGGCCGCGAACCGCGGGACGCTCAGCCGGGTGCTCCGGCTCACCTGAATGCGGCCGCTGCCTCAGGCGCCGGGATACGACCCACGACATCGAGTCCACCTCGACCATTGGCACGGACGACCACGCCCTCGCCAGACACCGGCGCTATCCCGGTCAGGTCGATGATGTTCGCCTGGTGGCCGACAAGGACGACGATCCCCTCGTCGTCACGATGCGCGCGAATGAGCTTCCTCGTGAGCACCTCCTGTCGGGCCGCCTGCTCACTCGCCGTCGTGAAGACCGAGTCGAGGGCCGGTGTGGGTCGCACCTGCCCGATGCCCATCAGGCGCGCGGTGTCCAGGGCCCGGCACCAGCGGCTCGAGCGGACCGCGACCACAGGCACCCGATGCGCGCGCAGCACCCGGCCCATGTCGCGGGCCTGCATTCGTCCCTCGGCCGAGAGATTGCGCTGCGTGCTGCAGTTACCGAGCTGGAATCCCGGTGGATCGCTCACCCCCGGGGCCAGCGCATGCCGGTAGAGGATCACCAGACCATCGTCCTGCCGCAGTTCGCGCCACAGCGAACCCTCGGCATACGCCGTCGGGGCCAGGGCGAGGACCAGCGCACCCGCGAGGAGCAGCCCGATCATCCTGCGCACGCTCATTGACTACCCGCGAGCCGAGCGGTCGGCAACCGGGGAGGCGCGACTACGGGGGCCTTGGCAGCATCCTCCTCATGCCCACACCTGCCCAGAAGCGCGCTGACACCTCCGTGCCCCTGCAACCGCTGCTCGAGGAGCGCTGGAGTCCGCTCGGCTTCGACCGCGCCCATCGGCTCTCGGATGACGAGCTGGCCTCGCTGCTCGAGGCGGTCCGATGGACTGCGTCCGCCAGCAACACGCAGCCGTGGCGCCTGCTGCCGACGCTCCGCGGGGACGCAGCATTCGAGCGCCTCGCGGGCACGCTTTCGGAGGGCAACCGAGTGTGGGCGTCGCACGCGAGCGCGCTGATCCTCATCGCGACGGCCACGCGCAATGACGACGGTGACGCGTTGCGCTGGGCCTGGTACGACGCCGGCCAGGCCGCAGCACTCATGACCGTGCAGGCGCTGCACCTCGGCCTGGCCGTCCACCAGATGGGTGGATTCGACGTCGCCGCGGTGCGCACCGAGTTCACGCTGCCCGACGACATCGAGCCGATCGCCGTGGCGGCCGTGGGGCGCTGGGATCCCGACGCCGATCTGCCCGATCAGCTCGCCGAGCGGGAGCGTG
>JAFMFD010000036.1 GCA_017856385.1 Actinomycetota bacterium | reverse complement strand
ACTGCTTGAGCGGCTTGTACTGCCAGCCGGTCTCCTTGTCGACGATCACCATGTGACGGTGGCCGAAGGTGCCACGCCGCACGTCCTGGCCGGCGAGCCGGACGGTGCGGCCCTCCATCAGCAGGCTGCCGACGGCGAGTGCCTCGGCCATGCCCCAGTCGATAGCGTCCTCGGAGACCATGGTCTGGCGGCGGAGCAGCTGCGGCTGCAGTCGCGGGTGGACGGTGAAGTCCTCCGGCATCTGCAGCTGGGATGCGATGACGGTGTCGATCTGCTCCTGCGAGATCGCGGTGGCGATATCCGCCGCCGCGGGCTGCGGCGCCAGCTTTCGCTCACCCTCGCTGATGACATCGGCCTTGGTCGAACTGAACGACGCACTGTCCTCGCCGCGGGATTCCTGGAAGATGCGCTCGAGCTCGTCCTGGAAGTGCCGGAGCGCGGTCTCGGCCTCGTCGACGGAGATGTCCCCGCGCCCGATCAGCGACTCGGTGTAGTGCTTCCGCACAGATCGCTTCTGGTCGATGATCTCGTACATCAGCGGCTGGGTCAGCGACGGATCGTCGGCCTCATTGTGGCCGCGCCGGCGGTAGGTGACGAGGTCGATCACGACGTCCTTGTGGAACGTCTGCCGGAAGTCGAAAGCCAACTCGGCCACGCGGACGACGGCCTCGGGGTCGTCACCGTTCACGTGGAAGATCGGCGCCTGGATCATGCGGGCGACGTCGGTCGGGTACACCGACGACCGGCTGTACTTGGGGCTGGTCGTGAAGCCCACCTGGTTGTTGACGACGACGTGCACGGTGCCGCCGGTGCGGTAGCCCTGGATCTGCGACATCTGCAGGGTCTCGGCAACGACGCCCTGCCCGGCGAAGGCGGCGTCGCCGTGGATGAGCAGCGGCAGCACGTTGAACTTGTCGTCCACGGGAAGGCGGTCCTGCTTGGCACGGACGATGCCCTCGAGCACCGGGTTGACGGCCTCGAGGTGTGAGGGGTTCGCGGCGAGGTAGACCCGGGTCTGCGATCCGTCCGGCGACGTGAACTCACCGCTCGTCCCGAGGTGGTACTTGACGTCGCCTGAGCCCTGGACGGCGTCGGCGCCGAAGTCGCCCTCGAACTCGCGGAAGATCTGGCCGTACGACTTGCCCGCGATGTTGGTGAGAACGTTGAGCCGGCCGCGGTGCGGCATGCCGATGGCCACCTCCACGATGCTGTCGTGAGTGGCGCGGATGAGGACGGCATCGAGCAGCGGGATCAGCGACTCGCTGCCCTCGAGGGAGAATCGCTTCTGGCCCACGTACTTGGTCTGCAGGAACGACTCGAACGCCTCGGCCTCGTTGAGCTTGTGCAGGATGCGCAGCTGCTCCTCGCGGTGGAGCCGCTCGTGGGGTACCTCGACGCGCTTCTGGATCCACTCGCGCTGGTCGGGGTCCTGGATGTGCATGTACTCGATTCCGATGGAGCGGGTGTACGAGTCGCGAAGGACCTTGAGGATCTCGCGCAGCTTCATGAGGGGTCGGCCGCCGAAGCCTCCGGTCGCGAACTCGCGGTCGAGGTCCCACAGCGTGAGTCCGTGCTGGAGGACGTCGAGGTCCGGGTGCATGCGCTGCTCGTAGACGAGCGGATTGGTGTCGGCCATCAGGTGCCCGCGAACGCGGAACGCGTGGATGACCTCCTGCACGCGCACCGTCTTGCTCAGGTCCGTCTCGTGCGTGGCCGAGACGTCCTCGGCCCACCTGATGGGCTCGTAGGGGATGCGCAGGGCGCGGAAGATCTCGCCGTAGAAGTCGTCGTCGCCGAGCAGCAGCTGGTGGATCCGGCGCAGGAACTCGCCCGACTGCGCGCCCTGGATGATGCGATGGTCGTAGGTGCTCGTCAGCGTGAGGATCTTGGACACCGCATTGCGCACGCGGCTCTCCTCCGAGGCGCCCTGCCACTCCGCCGGGTACTCCATCGCGCCGACGCCGACGATGCATCCCTGCCCCTCCATGAGGCGGGCGACGGAGAGCTGCGTGCCGATCGTGCCGGGGTTGGTCAGTGTGACGGTTGTGCCTCGGAAGTCGGCCACCTGCAGCTTCCCGGTGCGGGCCTTGCGGACGAGGTCCTCGTAGGCGCCCCAGAATGCGGCGAAGTCCATGTGCTGGGCGTCCTTGATGCTCGGCACGAGCAGCTGCCGTGATCCGTCGGCCTTGGCGAGGTCGATCGCCAGGCCGAGGTTGACCGACTCATGGCCCTGCACCGCGGGACGGCCGTCCAGGTGGGTGAAGGACGCATTCATCGCCGGGACGGCCACGAGCGCGCGGACGACCGCATAGCCGATGATGTGCGTGAAGGAGACCTTGCCGCCGCGCCCGCGAGCGAGGTGGTTGTTGATCACCGTCCGGTTGTCGATCAGCAGCTTCGCCGGCACCGAGCGCACGCTGGTGGCGGTCGGGACGGCGAGGCTGGCCTCCATGTTCTCCACGACGAGGGCGGCCGGGCCGCGCAGCACCGAGACGTCGGCGTCGTCGGCGGGCCCGGCGCCCGCAGGTGCGGCCACCTGTACGACGGCGGTGGACACGGGCTCGGCCGCGGGAGCGGTCACCGGGGCGGCAGGGGCAGTGGTCGACCGTGGCGCACCGGAGAACTCGGGCGGGGTGTAGCCCTCGAAGAACTCCCACCATGCCGGGTCGACCAGCGACCGGTCGGTGAGGAATTGCTCGTAGATCTCGTCGACGAGCCACTCGTTCGGGCCGAAGTCGGCCGGGGCTCCGTCGGGGGACTCCACCGTCACGGTGTTCCTCTCGGGGTGCTTCGCGGGCGAAGCGGCGACACGTGGCCCGCCGCAGGACGCAGCCTAACGGCCGGGGTGGTGCGCGGCTGCGTGCCGGGTTTGGGTGCACCGGGGGGTCCCGCTTACCATGCTGCGGTGATTCGAGTGCTGCATCACGCCACCGGGGGAGCCCTCCGTCCTGGCGTGCGCGTCGGTGCCGCCGTGCTCGGGGCGGGGCTCGCGCTCGGCCTGCTCGGCGCCGTCGTGCCCGCGGGCGCCGTCGACGGCTCGCCGTCCCCCTCGACCCCGGAGTCCTCGAGCACCCCGTCGTCCACTGGCGCGCCGTCGGCGGACGCCACGCCCGCGGATACCGCAGGCACACGCATCCCCGGGGCGCCCACGATCCTGAACATCACCGGTGGCGCGGCCAGCGGCCAGCTCGCCGTCACGTACGCGCCTCCCGCCGGCGCGGACGCCGCCTCCATCACACGCTACGAGGTGTCGGTCGACCGCGGCGGCACCTGGTGGCCCTGCGCTGGCGTGGCCGGTGACTGTGTTCTCACCAACCTGCGCAACGGCACCCTGTACCGCGTGACCCTGCGGGCCATCAGCGGCGTGGTGCCCGGTCCGGCCAGCGAGCCGGTGGCCGGCGTCCCGACGCTCGCCGTCGGGTCGGATCCGGACAAGCCCAGCGCCCTGCCGAAGCCGAGGGCGTGGGTCAGCGCCAGCTTCAATGCCGCCAGCAACAGCCTCGGCGTCGACGGCAGCAATGTGCGCCTGGGGGTCGGCACGCTGCCGGCGATCACGTTCACTCGCGCGATCCCCGACAAGCGGGTCGTGGAGACGCACCTGAGCGTCTCGGCAGTGCTGCCCGACGGCAAGGTGCGAAAGGTCACCGGGGCCTGGGGTTGGACCAGTGATCGCACGGCCGTGTTCCGTCCGGTCGAGTACTGGCCGGGCCACGCGACGATCATGGTGACGTCGACGCTCGACCGTGCCGTGCTCGGCCAGTCGAAGGGCACCTACCTCGTCGGCAAGCGCGATCTCGCGAAGACCTGGACCTTCCGCACCGACCGCAAGCTCGTCGCACGCGTCGACGGCGACCAGGTGTCGATGAAGGTCTACATCGACGGCAAGAAGGTCAAGCACTTCCCGGTGTCGCTCGGCAAGTCGGGCTGGGAGACGCGCAACGGCGTCAAGGTGATCAGCACCGACAAGGAGCCCGTCAAGATCTACCGGAGCACCTCGCTCGGCCTGGGGCCGGAGGAGGAGTACGCGCTCGAGGCCGACTGGAACACCCGCCTGACGCCGACCGGCGAGTTCATCCACACGGCGACGTGGGCGTACGGGCGCATAGGCGTGTACAACGGGTCGCACGGGTGCACCAACATGCGTGCCGAGGATGCGGAGTGGATCTACAAGGAGACCATCCCCGGTGACGTCGTCCTCTATGTGAAGACCGGCGGCACGACCGTCCAGGACTGGAACGGTCCCGGCGGACTGTGGAACATCCCGTGGAGCGACTGGCTGAAGAAGTCCGCGCTCGGCAGCGGCTCCGGGCAGGTCGACATCTCCCAGGACGCCCCCGTCGAGGTCGTCGAGGACGCCAGCGCCTGACCTCCCGTCGGTGGCAGGATGCGCCCATGCCCGTCGCCGAGTGGTCCGCAGCCTCCGTGAAGCGTGGAGTGATCGATCGGGCCCTCGGGGCCCTCGGCCCTGACCGCACGCTCACTGAGCGCGTTGCGCTGTTCGCGGCGGCAGCCTCGGTCGGCCCCTCCTTCGAGCCCGGCCTGCAGCCGCGCAGGACGCTCGACCAGGCGATCGCCACCGGCGTGATCGCGGCCAGCACCCTCTCCGCGGTGACCGTGGCCCAGAGCGCGGTGGAGTCCGTTGCGCGGTTCATCACGCGAGGTAGAACCGAGGCAACCTCGGCCCCCGCAAGGCTGGCCTTCACGGTGGGGAGCAACGCCCTCATCGGACTGGGTGCGGAGGCGCTGGCCCGGGCCCTGCCCCCGCGCGAGGATGAGAGGTTCCGGCGCGCCGTACTGCGCGTCGCGGCCAACCGCAGCGCACGGGTCGCGGGCGTGGGAGCCGCCGTGTCGGCGGTCGTGGGCCTCAGCGACCTCATCGCCGAGGACGAGAGCCGCCGCTGGGTTACGCGGATCCCGATCGCCCTGCCCGCGGGCGTTGCGTTGTCCGCCTGGCACATTCACCGCGTCCACCGACGGGCCGAGCGCGAAGGTGACACGACCATCCGGAACGTCTCGCCCCTGTCGTCGATCGGCATCTCGGTGGGCGTCGGCGCAGGTGTGATCGGGCTGCAGGCCGGCGAGCGCCTCATCGCGCACGGCGTCGCCCGGGGTATCAGCCGTATCGCGCCGGCCTATGACGTGGTCTCCAACCCGCTCGGCCATGTCGTCGCACTGGGCCTGCTCGGTACCGCGCTGTACTCGGGGTATGAGTACGCCGTGCGGCGGGTCGAGCAGGGCGGCGCAGCGATCGAGCCCGCGTACGAGACACCGGCGACGTCCTCCATGGTCTCGGGGAGCCCGGCGAGCCTCGTGCCGTTCGCGACGCTCTCGCGTGAGGGCCGCCGATTCGTCAACATGGTGCTCTCGCGCGAGGAGATCTCCGAGGTCATGGGCGAGCCGGCCGTGGCCGATCCCATCAGGGCGTTCGTCGGGCTCGACACGGCTCCCGAGCTCGAGGACCGCATCGACATCCTCATGGACGAGCTGGTGCGCACCAATGCCTTCGACCGCAAGGTGCTGTGCTTCGCGTCGCCCACCGGCTCCGGCTACATCAACTACGTCTTCGCAGAGGCTCTGGAGTACATGACGCTGGGCGACTGTGCCATCGCGACGATCCAGTACTCGATGCTGCCGTCATCGATGTCGCTGACACGCACGGGCCTGGCGGTCGAGCAGAACCGTGACGTCATGCACGCCATCACCGGCTACCTGCGGGGCATGCCCGAGAGCAGGCGGCCGAGGTTCGTGCTCTTCGGCGAGAGCCTCGGAGCGCAGACTATGCAGGACATATGGCGACGTCGCACGGTCGAGGCGATGGAACGCGACTTCGTGCACTCGTCGATCTTCCTCGGCACGCCCTCGGCAACGGAGTTCGCCAAGGCGTGGCGCCTGGATCCGTCGCGCATCGATCCCGAGGGCGCGATGGTCGAGGTCGACGGCTTCGGCGAGTTCCTCCAGCTGACAGACGAGGAGCAGGCGCGGGCGCGCCACATCCTGATCAGCCACTACGACGACCCGATCCCGAAGTTCGGCACCAACATCCTGCTGCGCCGGCCCTGGTGGCTCGGACCCGCCGACGAGCGGCCGCCGCGCGTGCCGCGGTCCACCGACTGGCGCCCGGGAGTGAGCTTCGTGCTCACCGGCATCGACCTGATCAATGCGATGGAGGTCGTGCCGGGCACGTTCGGTCGCCGTGGTCACGACTACCGCGAGGACATCGCGAGATTCGTCTCGGTCGCGTACGGGCTGCCGGTGACGGCCGAGCAGCTGCTGAGCATCGAGCGTGCCCTGCGCGAGCGGGAGCTGGAGTGGGCGCAGAAGCGCGTGGTCACCGAGCAGGTGGCGCGCGCACGCGAGGCCCTCCTGCGCGAGTTCAAGAACTGGGGAGTCAGCTCGGGCAGCGACATGCAGGCCGATGCACTGCTGCGCAGGATGTTCGCGTCGCAGCCGGCCTAGGCGGAGGGGCCGGTCGGGCGCTCGTCGAGCACGATCGTCTCGGCGTAGCGGAGAATCCGCTCGAGGTAGGCCTGCGTCTCGGGGAACGGCGGGACGCCCTCGTACTTGATGACGTTCCCGTGGCCCGCGTTGTACGCCGCGAGGGTGTTGTGCAGCCGATTGCCCGGGACATCGCGCACGAGCCGCCGGTTGATGCAGTTGAGCGCCGCCGCGGAGTGGATCGCATCCACCGGGTCCCAGACATCGGCTGTGCCGTCGCGGTTGGCATCGATCCCGTACTGCTCCCAGACCTCGGGCATGAACTGGGCGATGCCCCGGGCGCCGGCGGGGGAGACGGCGCGCGCGTCCCAGTGGCTCTCGGCGGCGATCTGTGCGGCCAGCACCTCGACGGGCACCGCCTCGCACCGGCGGGCCGCCTTCGCGATGACCGTCCGCAGCTCCTCGGGGACCACGATGGGTCCGCCAGTGAGCCGCTGCCCCGACGTCGTGCCGGTGAAGAGGGTCCACGCTCCGGCGATCGTTGCACCGACCAGGGCTATGAGCGTGATCGCGGCGACCACGGCGGTCACGCGCCTGCGGCGACGGTTGCGGGTCCGGTACCGCTCGCCGCTCCGAGTCTGCGTCACCCTTGTACGGTAACCCGCCGCGATCGGTGTTTGTCCAATGGCTCATCGCGCGCGTAGCGTGTCGGAGGTGACGACACCTCCGAGCGGCCCGACCCCCGACAACCTGCCCGCGACCGGCGGTGCGGGTGTGCCTGACCTCACGCGGGCGCAGATCGAGGGGATGTTCGAGGATCGCCTCGCCGAGGCCTTCGCCGCTCTCGGCTGCTTCAACCTCGCGGTGTTCGGCAAGACCGGCGTCGGCAAGTCGACGCTGGTGAATGCGATCTTCGGCCGTGACGTGGCGCGGACCGGCGTCGGCAGCCCGGTGACGCGCGGGCTGGTCTACTACCGGCATCCGGACGGCTTCCTCGGGGTCTACGACTCCGAGGGATTCGAGACCGGTACCGCGGGGGACGCGATCGTCTCAGGCCTGCGCCGACTCGTGGCCGAGCACCGCACGAAGGCGGTGGACGAGCAGATCCACGCCGCGTGGTACCTGGTGCGCTGGTCGGACCGGCGCTTCGAGCGCGGCCAGGAGCAGTTCGTCCGCGAGCTGGCGGCCCTCGGGCTGCCGGTGATCGTCGTCCTCACGCAGGTGCCCAACCGCGATGGGCAGGTGCATCCCGATGCCCTGGAGTTCGCGCAGTACATCGACCAGCTCGGCCTGCCCATCAGCCCGCACGGCAGGGTCGTGCTCACCAATGCCCTCCCGGACCCATTCACCGGCAGCCCGGTGTTCGGCCTCCAGGAGCTGCTCGACGACACCTACCAGGTGATCCCCGCGGCCGCGGAGGCGGCGCTCACCGCGGCCCAGGTGCTCGACATCGGGCGCAAGAAAAAAGCCGTGGCGGCGATCATCAACCAGGCCGTCGTGGTCGCCGCTGGCGTAGGAGCAACCCCGATCCCCTTCGCTGACGCGGCCCTGCTGGTGCCCAACCAGGTCACCATGATCGCGCGCATCACCGCGGCGTACGGCCTCCCGCCGAGCAGGTCACGCGCCCTCGCGACGGCCGGGTCGCTCGTGCTCACCGGCGGGGCCACCATGGCTGGCCGCTACGCCGTCACGAGCCTGCTGAAGGTGATCCCGGGCGGCGCGATCGCCGGGTCCGCCATCTCGGCGACCGTCGCGGGCGCGCTGACGAAGGCCGTCGGGCATGCCTGGGCGCGTGTGTGCGAGTACGCCCTGACGATGGGCGACGCCGATCGCGAGAGCTTCCTGAGCAGCCCCCGTGTCACCGAATTGTTCCTGGACTTCCTCAAGCAGTCGAAGTCCCGCTGAGGGGGCGGTCGATCCGCCATCTCGCGACGTGTCGCAGGCGACGGTGTTAGCGTCGGTGCGGACCCTGGGAGGCACCATGAAGAAGGCGCTCGTGATCGCTGCGGCCGTTGTCGGCGCCGCCGCCGGCGTCATCGCCTGGCGTCGACGCGGTGCTGTGCAGGGCGCGGGTACCACCCCGAGCCTGTGGGCCGACTCGGGCTCCCACGCGCCGGAGCCGGCCTTTCCCACGGTGGGGGCCCCTGCGGTGGAGGCCGCTGCGGTGGACGCCCCTGTGGAGGAGGCGCCCCCGGCGAAGCCGAAGCGGGCGAAGGCGGCGCCCGCCGAGGAGGCGCCCCCGGCGAAGCCGAAGCGGGCGAAGGCAGCGCCCGCCGCGAAGGCGACCTCGGCGAAGTCGCCTCCGGCCAAGGCGGCGGGCACGGGCAGCAAGCCCGCCGATTCCTGAGCCCGGGCAGCGCAGCGCCGCGGCTTCGCCGAGGGCGAACACCGGAACACCGGACCGCCGGCGGGCGTTCCCGCACTCAAGGAGGCACAGTGGTGTCATCCAGGCCGATCGAGGCAGGAGGTTGCTGTGCGTTCCCCGGATGAGCTGTTCACCATCCACCGGGAGGCTGTCTTCGACGAGCCGCCCGTGCTGGTGTACGCCTTCGCGGGCTTCGTCGACGCCGGCTCCGGCGTGCGGATCGCCGCCGACCACATCCTCGCGACCTGCCAGCACCGGCTGCTGGCCTCCTTCGACGTCGACGAGCTGCTCGACTACCGCGCACGCCGCCCGCGCATGATGTACGTCGTCGACCACTTCGCCTCCGTCGAGGTGCCGCAGATCACGCTGCACGAGGTGATAGACGGCCAGGGCACACCCTTCCTGCTGCTCACCGGTCCCGAGCCCGACTACCAGTGGCAGCGGTTCATGGCGGCCGTCGACCTCATCGCGCAGCGCTACCGGGTGCGGCTGGCGGTCGGGCTGTCCGCCATCCCGTGGCCGATCCCGCACACGCGCCCGCTCGGGCTGACCGTGCACGGCAGCGAGCCGTCGCTGGTCGCCGGTCACGTGCCGGTGGTGGGCGAGGTCGAGGTCCCCGGGCACGTGGGCGCGATGCTCGAACTGCATCTCGGCCAGCACGGCTTCCCCTCGATGGGCCTGACCGCCCAGGTACCGCACTACCTCGTCCAGTTCGACTTCCCGCGGGCGGCGTCCACGCTGGTGGCCGGGGTCTGTGCCGCGACCGGGCTCGTCCTGCCCACCGCGGCCCTCGAGCCGGCGGCCCGCAAGGCCGACGCCGAGGTCGCCGCGCAGATGGCGGCCAACGAGGAGTTCGCCACGGTCGTGCAGGCTCTCGAGCAGCAGTACGACCAGCTGGTCGCAGGGGTCGAGGGCAGTCCGCGGGGGGCGCTGGGCGCCCTCTCCGCGGCCGACGTCATCAGCGGCGACGAGATCGCCGAGCAGGTCGAGAAGTACCTGTCCAGCCTGCAGGATCCGCCGCCCGCCGAGGGCTGACGATCAGCGGCACACCGTCCCCGCCGGCGGGAGCCGGCCGTCCAGCAGGTACGCGTCCACTAGCTCGTCGATGCAGGTCGACGTGCCGCCGTAGACGGTGTGCCCGTCACCGTCGTACGTGAGCAGGGTCGACGTGGGCAGCTGGCGATGCAGCGCCTTGGCCCACGAGTAGGGCGTCGCCGGATCGTACGTGCTGCCGATCACCAGGATGGGTGCCTTGGTCGAGGTGCTGGCGGGTGTCGGGGAGCCGGCGGCGCGCCCGAACCACACCGAGCACGGTGCGTTGCCCCACGACAGGGCCCGCGAGATCTCCGGGACCGCGGTCCCGCGCGCCCAGCGTCGCGCGGCCCGATCCAGCCCGGCGGCGTCCGGCGAGGCGGGGGAGTCCCAGCAGGCGATGGCCGGGAAGGCCGACGCCATGTTCGTCAGGTAGCGGTCCGGCCCGACCCGGTCCGTCGCGTACGCGGCGAGGTCGGACAGGCCCGATCCGTCGCCGGCGACGGCCAGGCTGAGCGCGGACCGGAGCATGGGCCACATGGTCGGCGAGTACATCGAGTAGAAGACCGCGGCCAGCGCCTCGGCCTGCACGAGGGGTCGACCCTCGGTCGGCAGGGGTGTCGCGTCGAGGTCGGCGAGCAGGCGCGAGAGACCGGCAAGCACCGCGGGGCCCCCGCCGGTCCACGGGCAGCTGGAGCGCCGGGCGCAGTCGTCGGCGAAGCGGCTGAGTGCCCGCTGGAATCCCGCGGCCTGCTCGCGCGAGACGGCCATGATGCCCATGCTCGGGTCGACGGCGCCGTCGAGCACGAAGCGGCCCACGCGGTCTGGGAAGCGCTCGGCGTACTTCGTGCCCAGGTAGGTGCCGTACGAGTAGCCCAGGAAGGTGAGGCGCTCGTCGCCGAGGGCCGCCCTGAGGATGTCCATGTCGCGCACGGTGTTCTCCGAGCCCACGTGCCGGGCGATGTCGGCGGAGCGCTCCAGGCATCCGCGGGCCAGGCCCCGCGCCAGCGCCATCAGGCGCGCGCGCTCCCGACGGGTGTCGGGCGTGACGTCGGCGCGCAGCCATGCGGTGGTCTGCGGCCCGGTGAGGCACTCCACGGGAGCGGACTCGCCGACCCCGCGGGTGTCGAAGCCCACGATGTCGTACGCGCGGGTGATTCGCGGATCGAGGGATTCCACGAGGTACCCGGCCAGGTCGAGGCCACTGGCCCCCGGACCACCGGGGTTGATCACGAGCGATCCGAGCCGGGCATCGCCGGCGGCCGATGTCCGGGAGATCCGCAGTCGCACAGTGGCGCCCGAGGGATCGGCGTAGTCGCGGGGGACGGTGAGCCAGGCGCACTCCTGGTCGCCGCAGCGCGACCACGTCAGCTGCTGCCCGTAGTAGGCCGCGAGCGAGGCGTCCTCGGCCTGCGCCGCGGGTGCGACCACGAGTCCGGCGGCCCCCGCGCCGAGGAGGGCGAACGCCGCGGCGACAGCGGCCACACGTCTGCCCCCGGCCATCATCTCCCCACGGTACGTCACCTCGGTGGCTGAGGCGATGTGCCGGGCGGTGCCGGGCATGAAAGGCTAGGGGTCGACCCCCTCACCTCGGGGGCGGGGAGGACGTCCATGATCGGCAATGCCGTCTACCGGTACCGCGACACCGCGGTGCTCTCGGTGACCGCGGTCGATGCGCCGATCGTCGTCCCGTCCAGCAGGTTCGACGAGGAGCTCGCCGAGACCCTCGCGAGCGTGGGGCTGCGTCCCGGACTCCTGCAGGCGCTGGCGGGCATCGAGGAGCGGCGCTGGTGGCCCGCCGACGTGACCTTCGCGGACGCGGCGGCGATGGCGGGGGCCAAGGCGCTCGCCGACTCCGGCATCGATCCGGCGCAGGTGGGGCTGCTCATCGACACCTCCGTCTGCCGTGACCACCTCGAGCCGTCCGCGGCCGTCGACGTGCACCAGCAGCTGGGCCTGCCGACGACCTGCCTGAACTTCGACCTGTCCAACGCCTGTCTCGGGTTCATGAACGGCATTCAGCTCGCCGCGACGATGATCGACGCGGGCCAGATCGACTACGCGCTCATCGTCGATGGCGAGGGCAGTCGCCACACCCAGGAGCGGACGATCGCGCGGCTGCGCGAGCCGGGCACCACCAAGGAGGACGTGCTCGACAATTTCGCGACGCTGACCCTCGGCTCTGCGGCGGCGGCGATGGTGCTGGGTCGCGCGAGCCGCCATCCCGAGGGGCACCGCGTCGTCGGCGGCGTGGGCCGCGCGGCCACCGAGCACAACAAGCTGTGCGTGGGCGATCTCGAGCGCATGATCACCGACTCCCGCGGACTGCTCGAGGCCGGTGTCCAGCTCGCGGTCGCGACCTGGGAGGGTGCGCGCGCCGAGTTCGACTGGGACGACCTCGCCGCCTACGTCATCCATCAGGTGTCGAGCGTGCACACGGAGGCCATCACCGGCTCGCTGGGCATCGACCCTGCACGCACCCCCACGATCTACCGTCGCTACGGCAACGTCGGCCCGGCCTCGATCCCGGTCACTCTGGCCCAGCACGCCGACCAGCTCGCCTCCGGTGCTCGCGTCGCATGCATGGGCATCGGATCGGGGCTGAACTCGGCGGTCATCGAGATCGAGTGGTGACGAGCGCTCCCGCGTCGCTCCCGCCTTCAGGCCTGCCCGGCCTGGACCCCGCATGGTCGCGGCTTGTCACGGCCCGCGATGCCGACGACGTACCGCGCACGTGGCACGTGCTCGACACGCATGCGTCGTCGCCCGCCGAAGCGGTTCGCGCCACCGTGCTGTGCGTGCACGGCAACCCCACGTGGTCCTACCTGTGGCGACGCCTGCTGGCCGAGGCGCCGCCCGACCTGAGGGTCGTCGCTGTGGACCACCTCGACATGGGCTGGTCCGAGCGCACCGGCACGGTCCGCCCTCTCGCCCGACGGGTCGAGGACCTGCGATCGCTGACCGACGCCCTTGGGCTGGCCGGGCCGATCATCGTGGTCGCGCACGACTGGGGCGGCCCGATCTCGCTGGGCTGGATCCTCCAGCGTCCCGACGACGTCATCGGCGTGTGCCTGCTCAACACGGCAGTGCACCAGCCGCCGGCGTCCGCAGCGCCGGCCGTCATCCGTGCGGCCCGCTGGGCGCCGCTGCGCAGGGCGGTCACGGTCGACACCACGGCGTTCATCCGGGGCACCCGGGCGCTGAGCGGTCGGCGCATGCCGCGCGAGGTCGCCGCCGCCTACCGCGCTCCGTATGGCGATGCGGCGCGACGCTGGGCGGTGGGCGAGTTCGTCGCCGACATCCCCCTCGAGCCTGACCATGCGAGTGCCGACACCCTCACGGCGATCGCGGAGGGGATTCGCGGACTGAGGGTGCCCGTGCTTCTGCTGTGGGGTCCGGGGGATCCGGTGTTCTCCGATCGCTACCTGCATGACCTCGAGCACCGTCTCCCGCAGGCGCAGGTGCACCGCTACCTCGGGGCCCGTCACCTGGTGATCGAGGACGCCCCCGCACTCGTGCCCGACCTGCTCACGTGGGTGCAGGACGTCCTCGCGGGTGATGCGGAGCGCGGCGGTGCGGAGCGCGCGGCAGCGCGCGCCGACAAGTCGTCGGAGCCGCTCTGGTCCTCCCTCGAGGAGCGTGCCAGGCGTGCTCCCGACGCGGTCGCCCTCGCGGAGCCGCAGGCGGGTGACTGGCGTCAGGTGACCTGGGGGCAGATGGACCGCGTCGTGCGCGACCTCGCCGCGGGGCTCGCGGGCCGGGGCGTGCGCCGCGGTGATCGCGTCAGCGTGCTCATCACGCCGGGCGCCGATCTCGTCGCCGTGGTCTACGCATGCTGGCGCATCGGAGCCAGTGTCGTCGTGACCGACTCCGGCCTCGGACGTCGCGGCATCGTGCGGGCCCTGCGCAGCGCCGCACCCGAGCATCTCGTCGCGATACCGCGCGGCATGGTCCTGGCGCGCTCGCGAGCCGTGCGCATCCCCGGGGCGTGCATCGCGACGTCCGAGCTCGCCACCGTCGCAGCGGAGGGTCGTGCGCTTCGGATGCCGGAGCCGCCGACTCCCGACGACGAGGCACTCGTCGCGTTCACGTCCGGCTCCACCGGGCCGGCGAAGGGCGTCGTCTACACGCATCGGCAGGTCCAGAGCACCCGGGACCTGCTGCGCGAGCACTACGGGCTGGGTGAGTCCGACGCCCTCGTCGCGGCCTTCGCACCGTGGGCGGTGCTGGGACCGGCACTGGGCATCGCGTCCGTGATCCCCGAGATGGACCTCCTGCGACCAGACACCCTCACCGCGCATGCCGTGGCGGAGGCGGTGCAGCAGGTGGGGGCCACGGTGATGTGGGCGTCGCCGGCCGCCTTCCGCGGAATCCTCGGCAGTGCCGCACAGGCCACGGATGCCGACGTGCAGGCACTCGCGGGCCTGCGCCTGGTCATGGGTGCCGGTGCGCCCGTCGATGCGTCGCTCCTGCACGGTATGGCCCGCCTGTGCGCGAACGCAGAGGTCCGCACGCCCTACGGCATGACGGAGGTTCTGCCGGTCTGCGATGTGACCGTCGCCGGCATCGACGCTGCCGGCCCCGGGCCCGGCGTGCTCGTCGGCAATCCGCTCCCGGGCGTCGAGGTCGCCATCAGCGCGGTGGACGACGACGGCGTCGCGTCGGCCCCTCTGACGACCTCGCCGGGAGTGCTCGGCGAGGTCGCGGTCCGCGCACGGCACCGCAAGGAGCGGTACGACCGGCTCTGGGCCACCGAGCGTGCGAGCTCCCGGGATCGAGGGTGGCATCGCACCGGCGACGTCGGGCAGCTCGACGAGCTCGGCAGGCTGTGGATCGGTGGTCGGCTCGCGCATGTCGTCACCACCGCCGACGGCCCGGTCGCGCCCGTGGCGATCGAGCAGGCGGCCCAGCGGCTCCCGTGGATCAGGCAGGCGGCCTGCGTCGGCGTGGGCCCGCGGGGCACGCAGGTCCCGGTGCTCGTGTGCGTCGCCGACATCGCGGACGACGCCCGGGTCGGGCAGCAGCTCGTCGACCTCGACCTGCTCGACGAGCTGCGCGGCACCTGCGGAGTCGAGCTGGCGGCCGTGCTGCTGAGGTCGGACCTGCCCGTCGACATTCGCCACCGATCGAAGATCGACCGGAGCGCGGTGTCTGCATGGGCCGAGACGATGCTGGCGGGTCGCGGATGAGGGTGCTGGTCACCGGGGGGCGCGGACTGCTGGGCAGTGCCGTCGTGCGCGAGCTGGCGTCGCGTGGCCATGAGGTCACCGCGCTCCAGCGCAATCCGTCGCTGTCGGGTGCTGTCGACAGGTGCGGAGACATCACCGACCCTGCCGCCGTGGCCGGTGCGATGCAGGGTCAGCAGGCCGTCGTGCACATGGCTGCGAAGGTGGCGGTCGTCGGGGCCTGGGAGCAGTTCGAGCACGTCAACGTCACCGGCACGAGGATCGTGCTCGACGCGGCACGGGCTGCCGGGGTCCGGCGCTTCGTGCATGTCTCGTCACCGTCGGTCGCGCACGCCGGGCACGCACTCGTCGGCGCACCGGCCGGTGCGGCCGACCCGGACCGCGCGCGTGGCCCCTACGCGCGCAGCAAGGCGATGGCCGAGCTGCTGGTGCTCGCGGCGGATGGCCCGGACCTTGCGGTGACCGCCCTGCGTCCGCACCTGGTCTGGGGACCGGGGGACACCCAGCTCGTGGACCCCATCGTCGAGCGCGCCCGCGCCGGCCGGCTCGTCCTCATCGACTCGGGCTCAGCCCTCATCGACACGACCTACATCGACAATGCGGCCAGTGCTGTCGCCGCGGCGCTCGATCGATGCGACCATCCCGACGTGCGCGGGCGCGCCTTCGTCGTGAGCAACGGCGAGCCCCGGACGGTCGCTGAGGTCCTCTCGCGCATCACGCGGGCCGCGGGTGTGCCGCCGCCGCGGCGCTCGATCCCGTTCCCGGTGGCCATGGCCGCAGGGGCGGTGGCCGAGCGTGCATGGGAGGTGGCGGGTCGGCAGGAGGTGCCGCCCCTCACGCGCTTCCTCGTCGAGCAGCTGTCCACGGCCCACTGGTTCGACCAGCGGCAGACGCGGCGGGCACTGGACTGGCGACCGCACGTGAGCCTGGCCGAGGGATTCGCCCGCCTGGCGGCGCAGTCCTGAGGCTCTCCGTCGAGGCCCGCCAACAAGTGGGAGGCCCCTCGACGTATGAGATCGAGGGGCCTCGTGGATGACTGTCGCCACCGGTGCCCGCCAGCACACGGGCTCCTTCGGACCACCGTGGGGTGAACTGTCCTTCGGTCGGTGGTGGCCGCCACCTGCACCGCAGCACCGGATGCACTCCGCCACTACAGTGGGGGATGTCTACTGGGCGGCGACGGCCCCGCGCAGCGATGAGACGAAACTGCGACATTCGCGCCGGGATCACGCGCCGGTGCGCCGCCCGAGGAAGTCGATCAGCAGGGCGTTGAAGGCGTCGGCATGCTCGATCTGGGTCCAGTGCCCGCAGCGCCCGAACACGTGGAGCTCTGCATCGTCGATGAGCTCGAGCAGCTGGAAGGCGTTAGACACGGGGATCACCAGGTCGTCGCGGCCGTGCACGATGAGGGTGGGCGCGGTGATCGCCGCGATGCGGTCGATCGAGTGCGTGATCGCGTCGAGCGCTGCCTGGCGAGGCTCGGGGAACATGCGGGCGAACGCCTCCTGCACGCCCGGACGGATGCTCGCCTCGTAGCGCAGGTGCGCGAGGTCCCTGCCGACCAGGGACCTGTCGTACGCGAACACCTCGAGCAGGGACTCCATGGCATCGACCGAGGGCTCGTACCCCCACACGGCGTCGAGTCCGTCGGTGAGGGTGAACGGCACCCCGGCCGCCCCCATCAGCGCGAGAGCGCTCACCCGCTCGGGGTGGTGGATGGCCAGCGAGAGCGCGAGCGCCCCTCCGAACGAGTTGCCGACGACGGCGCACCTGTCGATGCCGAGGGCGTCGAGGACGCCGATGGCGTGGGCCGTCCACGTCGGAAGGTCGTAGGAGATGCCCTCGGGACGATCCGTGAACCCGAAGCCGACGATGTCCGGTGCGGCGACGCGGAAGTGCCCGGCCAGCGCGGGGATCGTCAGGCGCCAGTTGGCCCATGCCGTCACGCCGGGACCCGAACCGTGCAGCAGCATCACGGGGGAGCCTTGTCCAGCCAGGTGGATGTTCGTGCGCAGGTCGCCGACCATGAGGTCGACGCCCACCTCGGGGCTGCCGGTCATGACCGCATTGTCGTGCAGGACTCCTCGGCGCGGGCGTCGACCCGTAGTGTCCTCCCATGCACAAGCGACTGGTGGCCACCCTCGCCCTCGCGGCCGTGGCGCTGGCCGCGTGCTCGTCCGGCGGGGCGGAGCCGGCCGCCAGCGCCTCGGGGAGCAGCTCACCACAGGAGGGGACGGCCGCCATGGGCCTGACGGATGACGCGGTGGTCACCTTCTCATTCCAGGACTCCTCGGTTCCGCCGCAGTACCACCGCAGCTACCAGCTCACCGTGCGGGCCGACGAGTCCCGGATCGTCGTCGACAGCTACGGCGACGTCCTCGCCGACGAGACGGTGCCCACGGACCCGGCCGTCTGGGCGGCCCTCGGCGAGGGCATGGCCCCGCTGGTCGACCTGACCGCCGACACCGTGGAGCAGGGCTGCACCGGGGGCACGACCACCTCCCTCGTCGTCGAGGAGGCCGGGGCTCCCGTCATCGACCTCTACCTCGACCAGTGCGCCGGCGCCAACGAGGCGCCGACCGAGGCCATTCGCGCCTGGATCGCCCCGGCGCGCGACCAGTTCCCGCCGATGAGCGAGCTCGCCCCGGAGGGTGAGTGACGCAGTTCGGGTTCGAGGTCGAGGGGCGCCTGACCGGCGGACTCGGCCGCGCGGGCGTCATCACCACCCCGCACGGGCAGATCCGCACGCCGGCATTCACGCCGGTCGGCACCAAGGCCACCGTCAAGGCCGTGCTGCCGGAGACGATGCGCGAGCTGGGCGCGCAGGTGATCCTGGCCAACGCGTACCACCTGTACCTGCAGCCGGGGTCGGACATCGTCGACGAGGCGGGCGGCCTGGCGGCCTTCATGGGCTGGCACGGCCCGACCATCACCGACAGCGGGGGCTTCCAAGTCCTCTCGCTCGGCGTCGGCTTCAAGAAGATCCTCGCCATGGACGTCTCGTCGCGACGGTCCGACGATGTGATCGCCGACGGCAAGGACCGCCTCGCGCACGTCGATGACGACGGCGTGACCTTCAAGTCGCATGTCGACGGCTCCATGCACCGGTTCACGCCCGAGGTCTCGATGCAGGTGCAGCACCGGATCGGCGCCGACATCATCTTCGCCTTCGACGAGTGCACCACGCTGCTGAACACCCGCGAGTACCAGGAGGCATCGGTCGAGCGCACGCAGCGCTGGGCGGAGCGATGCGTCGCCGAGCACGAGCGACTGACGGAGGAGCGCGCCACGCACCCGTACCAGGCGCTGTTCGCGGTGGTCCAGGGAGCGCAGTACGAGGACCTGCGTCGAAAGTCCGCACGTGACCTTGCTGCGCTCCGCGTCGACGGCTTCGGCATCGGGGGTGCGCTGGAGAAGGACCAGCTCGGCACCATCGTGCGCTGGGTGTGCGAGGAGCTGCCCGAGGACCGGCCGCGTCACCTGCTCGGCATCGGCGAGCCGGAGGACGTCTTCGCGGCCGTCGAGAGCGGCGCCGACACGTTCGACTGCGTCGCTCCGTCGAGGAACGGGCGCAACGGCACCGTGTACCACTCACAGCGCCGGTTCCACCTGACCAACGGCCGCTACCGCAGGGACTTCGCGCCCATCGACGATGCGTGTGACTGCTACACCTGCCGCCACCACACGCGTGCCTACCTGCATCACCTCTTCAAGTCCAAGGAGATGCTCGCGGCGACCCTTGCGACGATCCACAACGAGCGCTTCATCATCCGGCTGATCGACCGGGTGCGTGCCAGCATCCTCGACGGCACGTTCGCGGACCTGCGCGACGAGGTCGTCGGGCGGGCTGCTCGCGCCTGATCGCCGGCAGGATCAGGAGGCCAGCGCGTAGGTCGGCTCCCGGCGCTTGACCCAGGCGATCACCCGGTAGGTCACGGGGAGCAGCACCACCTCGACCGTCACCTTGTAGGCGAAGCCGACGGCCAGGTAGTTGAGGAACTCCCCGGCCGCCAGGCCGAAGGCCAGGCCGTAGATGGTGCAGAACACGAGCGTGTCGGCGAACTCGCCGACCAGGGTGGACGACACGAGTCGAAGCCACAGGCGCCGCTCGCGGGTGCGCTCCTTGATCCGCACGAGCACGTAGGCGTTGAGCAATTGCCCGACGAGGAAGCCGAGGACGCTGGCGAGCACGATGGCCGGAACGAAGCCCAGAATCGCCTCGTACGCACCCTGGTTCTCCCAGAAGTCGGCCCCGGGGGCGATCTGGATGAGCCAGAAGGTGGCGGCGGCGAGGATGGCCATCGCGAATCCGAGCACGATGGCGCGGCGGGCGGCCCGCAGCCCGTAGACCTCGCTGAGGATGTCGCCGATGATGTAGGTGAGCGGGAACAGCAGGGCTCCGCCATCGAAGGTCAGGGGGCCCAGAGCGATGAACTTGGTCGCCCCGATGTTGGAGATCAGCAGCAGGCCGACGAAGACGGCGACGACGTAGGGATACAGGCTCGTGCCGGTCACGGCGAAGTGCGCACGGGCCTCGGCCGGGCTCTCGGTGGTGTCCATGGCGCCCCCGGCAGGATTCGAACCTGCGACCTTCGGTACCGGAAACCGGCGCTCTATCCCCTGAGCTACGGGGGCCCGGGGCGCCACAGGCTATCAGCGACGGTGCCAGCGGCCCGGGGCAGCCGTCCGACAGGATGGGCGCGTGAGGGAGCGGATGCGCGTGCTCGTGGCCTACTTCCGGGAGGTGTCCGAGGAGTACCGGCGCACCCGCGCGTCTCTGGCAGCGGGCGGCCTCGCGTACTTCGTCGCCCTGTCCATCGCGCCGGCAGCACTGGCCTTCGGCGCGATCGCGGGGCTGCTGCTGGACCCGGCGGAAGTACGGGAGGCGCTCGGGCGACTGGCGGAGCGCGCGCCGCAGACGTTCGACGCCGTCGAGCCCGTCATGTCGGCCCTGCTCACCACGATCGAGAGTGCCTCCGGCGCGTCTTTCACCCTTGCGACGCTGGTCAGCGTGCTGATCGCCGTGTACGCGTCCTCCAAGGTGGTCCTCGGCCTGCGCATGGCGATGAACGCGGCCTTCGGAGTGGTCGAGACGCGCGGCGGCCTCATCGACCGGGCGATCGCGGCGGTGGTGACCCTGGCTGCGCTGGTGATCGGCGTTGCGCTCGTGGTGCTGCTGACCGTCGTGCCGCGCGTGCTGGCCTGGCTGGGCCTGCCGCCCGTGCCGGTGTCCTCGGGATCGCCGGTCGTGGACTGGCTCGCCGTGGCGCTGGTCGTCTGGGTCGCCGTCCGCTGGCTCCTGCAGCACGGCCCCAACCGCCGCTCCCGTGTGCCCTGGCGCTCGCTCGGCGCGCTGGTCGCCACCGCCGGGATCGTGGGGGTGACGGTGGGGGTGGGCATCTATACGCACCTGTCCGCCGGGATCGGCGCGGCGATTCTGCTGTTCGGCACGGCCATCGTCATCCTGCTGTGGCTCTACCTGTGCTTCGTCGCGCTGCTGTGGGGCGCCGTCATCGAGGCGCACGCGGAGGGTCGACGCTCGGATCCGGCAGCGCACTGACCGGGCGGCGAACCGTTCGGAGGAGAGTGAGCCGTCAGGAGGAGAACCAGCGGGGCGGCCCGGCCACCGCAGCGGTGACGAACGCCGCGACCGCGGCTGCGAACCCCATGTCGAGGGCGTCGGTCCACGGTGTGAAGACGCCGACCAGGAACGCACCTACGCCGCTGACGCCGGCGGCGATCCCGGCGAACGCCATCCGGCCGCCCGCGGACCGGGGCGCCGCCTCGGCGGATCCCCGCGGGACGGGTGCCGACCCGCCCGCCGACGTGCTGGAGAGCCCGCCGGACGCGGGGGAGCCCGACGTCCCGGCCTGGACCTCCCGCAGGAGGCGTTCGATCTCGTCCTCAGCCATGCCGCCATTGTGCGCGTGACCGGCCGGAAATGCAGAAGGGGCCCCGCCGGAAGGCGGAGCCCCCTCGATGCAGGATCAGGGATCCTGAGGAGCAGGACGACTAGACCGCGCGGACCTTGTCAGCCTGGGGGCCCTTGGGGCCCTGCACGATGTCGAACTCGACGACCTGGTTCTCCTCGAGGGAGCGGTAGCCGTCCGACTGGATGGCCGAGTAGTGGACGAACACGTCCGGGCCGCCATCGGCCTGGGCGATGAAGCCGTAGCCCTTCTCAGCGTTGAACCACTTCACGGTTCCTTGAGCCATGATGCACATTCTCCTTGCGGGTACTTCTGGGACGACGTGGCGGACGGGTGTCCGGCACGCGGCTGAGCCGCTCAAAACCGTCGTCCCGCGCACTGTGCTCCTGCCCAGAAACGCCGATGCCCGCCTGAGGGCGGGCACCTGCCGAACGGTGGTGCTGACTGGCCTTGCCTGATCGGAGCATAGCCCGTCGGCCCGCACGAGGCGGTCCAACTGCCACGGATAGGCTCCCGACGTGGAGCCTGATGCCCTTGCCAAGGTCGTGGCAGGGCTCGTGGCCGACCTCATCGACGAGGGCCTCATCCCATCGGTGTCCGTTCCCGAGGTGCGCATCGAGCGGCCGAAGAGTCGCGAGCACGGTGACTACGCGACGAATCTCGCGCTCGCCCTCGCGAAGCCCGCGGGAATGCCCCCGCGCGACCTGGCCGACCTCCTGGCGGAGCGGCTCGCGCGGGTCCCCGGGATCGCCGGCGCAGAGGTTGCCGGGCCCGGCTTCGTGAACATCCGCCTCGAGGCCTCAGCCCAGGGTGCGCTCGCGCGGACGGCTGTCGAGGCCGGCCGGGAGTGGGGGCACAGCCGGTCGCTGGCCGGCCGGAGCGTCAACGTCGAGTTCATCTCGGCGAACCCCACCGGGCCCCTGCACCTCGGCCACACCCGCTGGGCCGCCATCGGCGACGCGATCGCCCGAGTGCTCGCCGCCGCCGACGCCACGGTGACCACCGAGTTCTACATCAACGACCGCGGCGTCCAGATGGACAAGTTCGGGGAGTCCGTCATGGCTGCGGCCAATGGTCGGCCGGTCCCCGAGGACGGCTACCACGGCGGCTACATCCTCGACCTCGCGGCCGCGATCACCATGGCGCGACCCGACATCACCTCGCTGCCCGAGGATCAGCAGCTCGTCGCCTTCCGTGAGGCCGCCTACGCTCTGCAGCTCAGGCAGCAGCAGCAGGTGCTCGCGCTCTTCCGCACCCATTTCGACGTGTGGTTCTCCGAGCGCGCCCTGCACGAGTCGGGAGCGGTGGAGCGCGGCATGGACCGGCTGCGCGAGCAGGGGCACGTCTTCGAGCAGGGGGGCGCGGTCTGGCTGCGCACCACCGACTTCGGCGACGACAAGGACCGCGTCCTGGTCAAGGCCGACGGGGAGTACACGTACTTCGCGTCGGACACCGCCTACTACGTCGACAAGCGCTCGCGTGGATTCGACATCAACATCTACCTCCTCGGGGCCGATCACCACGGCTACGTCAATCGCCTCCGTGCCGTCGCCGCGTGCGCGGGCGACGACATGGACGAGAACGTCGAGGTGCTCATCGGCCAGCTGGTGAAGATCACACGTGGCGGCGAGGAGGTCAAGCTCTCCAAGCGGGCGGGCACGATCGTGACCCTCGAGGACCTCGTGGAGGAGGTCGGCGTCGATGCGGCCCGCTACACCCTCGCCCGCTACCCGGCGGACTCGCCGCTGACCCTCGACCTGGAGGACATGATCAGGGCGACGAACGACAACCCCGTCTTCTACGTCCAGTACGCGCACGCCCGCATCGCCTCCGTTCTGCGCAATGCCGACGAGCTCGGCATCGACTGGAGATCGGCGGAGTTCGAGCCGGGCCTGCTCGACCACGAGCGCGAGAACGACCTGCTGGGCATGATCGGGGAGTTCCCCCGCGTGGTGGCCAGCGCCGCGGAGCTGCGCGAACCCCATCGCGTGGCGCGCTACCTCGAGGACCTGGCCACGACCTACCACCGCTTCTACGACATATGCCGGGTGCTCCCGCGCAGCGATGAACAGCTCGCCCCCGTCCACATCGCGCGCCTGTGGCTGTGCGCAGCAGCCCGGCAGACCATCGCCAACGGCCTGGACCTGCTGGGGGTCAGCGCTCCGGAGCGGATGTAGTCGCCGGGACATCCCGCCTCGCCGCAGGCATGGCATCCATCCCCAGCGAGTTCACAGTGCTGTACTGAGGCGTCATAATGAATTTTGTCTTGTCGGGTGCACAGACGTGGCCTGATCAGAGCACTGCGAGGGATGGCGCGTCGCACTGGCGTGGCTTCGATCTCGTCTGGCACGGCGCTGACCACGATCAGTTCCGGATGGGGCGTGCGCTGCTCGCGATTCTTCGTCATGGGGAGGTCAGCGAGCTGACCGCTTGCGGATCCTTCGCGAGGCGCGCCGCCACTGCGGAGAGGAGGGCTCATGAAGGTCATTGCGGCGACAGCCGAGCGGGACGGGTCCTGGTGGGCCCTGTCCGCCACGGTGGGAGGTCGGGAGATCTGGACGCAGTGCCGACGTCTGGATCAGGCCGAGCGGGTCCTGCGCGAGGCGGTTGAGATGTCGTTGAGTCGCTCTCTTCCTCAGGGCGCCCTGTCGCTCGACATCCTGCTGGACGAGAGATCGCACTCCATTGTCGAGAAGACCCTGCGCGCAACGGCCGCGGCAGCCACGGCGCAACGCGTGGCGTCGGAGGAGTCGCGCCGCGCCGTTCGCGACCTTCGGGCGGAGGGCTTCAGCGTGCGGGACTGCGCCGAGCTCCTTGGAGTCTCGCCCGCCCGCATCTCGCAACTGCTCGCTCACTAGCCTTCACTGCGTGAGCAGGGAATCCGCGGCGATCTGGCCGTCGAGTGCCACCCGCGATGTCGACGGGTCGATGCAGCTCGGCGACGTGGACGTGCGCGACCTGGCTGCCGAGTTCGGCACCCCGCTCTATGTGATCGACGAGGACGACCTGCGCGCACGCGCACGCGCGTACGCCTCGGCGTATCAGAAGGCGGGCGCGGGCATCGTCTACTACGCGGCCAAGGCCTTCCTGTGCACCGCCGTCGCCCGATGGGTGACCGAGGAGGGGCTGGGCATCGACGTGGCGACCGGCGGCG